>NZ_CP141944.1:3332500-3625401 GCF_035658495.1 Novosphingobium sp. RL4
CTCGCCTGGAAGGAACGAGAGGCCGGGCGGCCCGACCCCACGGCGGACCTCGAACGGCTGCCCCCGATCGACGAGCTCGACGAGCTGTTCGGGCGCGAGGGGATCTCGCGCGCGGTTCGTGCCCGCGTGGCGCCTGACCTGCTCTATTCACCCACGGGGCTTCGAGACGAGGGGTTCGATCTGATCCTGCGTCATCTGAGAGAAGGCGGCGCGCGTGAGGGGATGTGGCGGACGGTCGTGCGGCTGCTGCGGCTCGGCGAACCGCGGCGCGCGCTCCGGCTCGCTGCGACGCTGGCGGCACATTGACATGAGCGAAGACACTGCCCCCACCGACGGCCGCGAACCCGCCGCGATGAGCGTGCGCGGGGCTGCGGCCTGGGCCATGGCGGGACAGTATCTTTCCTTCGCCATGCAGTTCGCGACTTCCGTGGTGATCTCGCGGTTCTTCCTGACACCGGCCGAAGTCGGCCTGTTCTCCATCGCGCTCGCCGCAGCCCTGCTCGTGGCGATCCTCCAGGACTTCGGACTCTCTCGCTACATTTCGGGACTCGCCGTGCTCCACGGGCGGGAAGTGGCCCGGTGCAGTTCGGTGGCGCTGCTGTTCTCGCTGGTGGTCGTTGCGGTGATCTGGGCGCTCGCCTGGCCGATGGCGCACATCTATGCCCAGCCTGCCCTGACGCCCATCCTCCTCATCATCGGGGGCAGCTACTTCTTCCTGCCGCTGACGGTCGTGCCTATGGCGCTGATGGCGCGGGCCATGCAGTTCCGGGGACACTTCGCCATCAATGTCGGCGGCGCCTTCACGCAAGGCGCGGTCGCGGTAGCGCTGGCGGCTGCGGGCGAATCCTCCTTTGCGCTGGCATGGGCCACAGTGGCATCCGCCGCCTCGCGCGGGATCATCGCGCAGTTCCTGCGCCCCGCCCTGCCCTGGCCGCTGCGCGTGGACGGTGCGCGGCCGGTGCTGAGCTTCGGCGCCCGTTCCAGCGTGCTCTACCTGACCGGTGCACTGGGCACGCGCAGCCCGGACCTGATCCTCGGAAAGCTGCTGAACATCGCCGCCGTCGGGTTCTACAGCCGCGCGGCCAGCCTGTCCGACCAGTTCCGCACGCTGATCTCGGGCGCCATCGGCAGCGTGTTCTTCCCCGCCTTCGCCCGTATCCGCGACCGGGGGGAGCCGCTTGGCCCCGCATATCTCAGGGTCTGTGCAGGCTATTCGGCCGTCATCTGGCCCGGCATGGCGGGGCTCGCACTGGCAGCAGACCCGCTGGTCCGCATTCTTTACGGCGAAGCGTGGATGCGCACGGCGCCGCTGCTGACGATGATCTCGCTCACCGAAATCATGCTGATCGCCCTGCCGCTGGTGAGCGACCTGCCGATCCTGCTGGGACGGCTCAACCGCCTGCTCGCCTTCAACATCGCCGATACCGTGCTTTCCATCGCGCTTCTGGCGTTCGGCTGCCTCTGGGGGCTGGAGGGCGCCGCGGCCTCGCGCCTTGTCTACGGTGCGCTCTGGCTCGGCCTCTATGCGCGCTTCATTCACGGACTGGTTCGCTTCGACGTGCGCGCCCTGCTGCACATCTATGCCCGCAGCGCCGCCGCGACGCTGGCCGCAATCGCCCCGCTGACGCTGTGCTACCTGTTCTGGACGCCGCCCGCGCAGCTCGGCTTCGCCATGCTGCTCGCCACCACGATCGCCGGCGTGGCGGCTTGGCTGGCGACGCTGTTCCTGCTGCGCCACCCCGCGCTCGACGACCTCCTCGGCCTCGCCTCATCGCTGCCTTTCGCGCGGACCGTCGCCAACCGCCTCCAGGCCGCTCGTTGAGCGCAGCCGCACAGAGACCTGCACCGATGGACGAAACGATCTCCCTTTCCGCCTGCCACGTCGCCGAGGACCGGGGGATCGTGCGCCAGTCTCCCCGGCCGGAGAACCTGCGCAACGCCGCCTATGCCGCGCAGTTCGACTGGCGCACGATCTTTTACGACGTCTATCGCTCCGGGCCGGAGGTGGTGCTTCAGGGGCCGCCATTCCTGAACTTCCTGCCGATGCTGAAGGCGGCCGAGGGCCTGCGCAGCAAGTTCCGGCCGCTCTGGCCCAAGGCCCGCCTCGTGGATCGCAGCAAGGGCTGCGAAATCCGCCTGCGCCATGATGGCGATACCCTGTTGCTGGACGGAGCTCTCGGCCGGTTCGACATCACCGTCCAGCCCGACCTCTCGCACCTTTTCGCCGGACGGCGGGTGATCCACACATTGTCCCGCAACAACGACATCCGCTGGATCAAGGACTGGATCGCCTTCTATGTCGCGATCCACGGCGCCGACGGCGTGCTGCTCTACGACAACGGCTCGACCGCCTATACCCTTGGCGAACTGCGCGCCGCGCTGGAGCAGGCCTTCCCGGACATGGCTGTCGCGGTGGTCGACTGGCCCTTCATCTACGGGCCGCAGGGCGGTCTTGCCGGGGCGGTGGACGGCCGGGAGACGCCCTGGGATTCGGACTATTGCCAGACCGGATCGCTCCAGCACGCGCGCTTCCGCTTCCTGCGCCGCGCACGCAGCGTGCTCAACGTCGATATAGACGAACTCGTCCTTTCCAGCCGGGAACGATCGATCTTCGCCGAAACCGAAGCCTCGAAGGCGGGCTTCATCAAGTTCGGCGGTGCATGGATCAGCAGCGCCAACCACCGCGCCGCCACGCCCGAGGATTGCCGCCACGGCGACTTTCTCCTGCGCGACCGGGAAGAGCAGGAGATCTGCCCCCCGAAGTGGTGCATCGTTCCCGATGCGCGCCACGATGCAAAGTACACATGGTCGGTCCACAACGTCTTCGGATCGCCCCACAACCGCACCCTCTCCCCGGAATTCGGCTATCGCCACATGAAGGGCATATCCAACAGCTGGAAGTACGACCGTTGGGAACGCGCCTCTCCAGACCCGGCGCGCTTCGTCGAGGACCCGGACTTGCGCGCGGCCTTCGAACGCAGCGGCCTGATCGTGGCAGAAGCCGCCGCGCGCTGACTGGCGCGTGGCTCATGCCGCCGCGCGGATCGCCGGCGATATTGCTGCGGAAAATGCTGCGCGAAGGCACCTCCCGATTCGGGACGCAGCCACCCCCGAACCCGCGAGTTTCCTTTGTTCCACTCGCGTTTCATGGTAGTGTCCATGCCTGACAACAATCCGACGGGGATCAACCCCGCGGGGAGGATGACATGGCCGCAAGCATGCTTGCGAAGGCACTTCTTATCGCGGAATCGGTGATTCTGGGCGTGAGCCCTCCTGCCGTATCCGGGACGCCGGCACCCACCGGCGCCGACCCTCCGGCCCTGGCCCTGAGAGGCTCCATCAAGGATGCCTTGCAGGATACCGAAACCGTGCAGGGCCAGGCCGACATCGACGACCGGATGACCGTGGACGTCGGGCTGGAAGGCAAGGGCCCCTACCGCTTCCTGATCGACACGGGATCGCAGAACACGGTGGTCTCCAGCACGCTGGCGGGCAGGCTCGGGCTCGTGCAGGGGCCGGAAGTGCGCGTCATCAGCATGGGCGGCACCAGCAGCGTGGCCACCGCACAGCTCCAGTCGCTCGATATCGGGCAGAAGAACTACACGGACCTTACCGTGCCCCTGCTGGAACGACAGCACATCGGGGCGGACGGGATCGTCGGCACGGACAGCCTGCAGGGGCAGCGGGTCGTGCTGGACTTCGTGCACAATACCATCGCCATCGGCGACGCCCAGAGCCTGGGCGGCAGCAGCGGTTACGAGATCGTGGTGCGCGCCCGCAAGCGCGAGGGGCGCCTCATCCTCACCGATGCGCTGATCGACGGTATCCGCGCCGACGTCGTCATCGACACCGGCGCCAGTTCGACCATCGGCAACCTCGCCCTGCAACGCGCGATCCGCGAAAGGTCCGCCGGCCAGACCACCCTGCTCAGCGTCACCGGCCACGAACTGCCCGCCGGTCTCGGCGTGGCGAAAGTGCTAAGGATCAGCGACGTCAACATTTCCAACGTGGTGATCGCCTTCGCCGATGCCCCCGCCTTCAAGGAACTGAGCCTGCGCAAACGCCCCGCGATCTTCCTCGGCATGCGCGAACTCAGGGTGTTCAAGCGGATCGCGATAGACTTCTCGACGCGCCGCATCCTGTTCGACATGCCGAAGGGATCGTGAAGAGGCCCCGCCGCGCACCGTCCACCGCGCGGGCGATAGCGGGAACCGCCCTCTTTCCGCGAATTCCCGGACGCGATTGTCTATCGACGCGAACACCCTAAATAGCAGCGATGCCGCCAGACACCGCCGTAACCGATTCCCGCGCCCGCCACGATGGCTGGCGCACCCTGCTGCGCTTCATGCCGTATCTCTGGCCTGCCGGGAATCCGGCGCTGCGCTGGCGGATCGTCTGGGCCTGCGTGTTCATCCTGCTTTCCACCGCAACCCAGCTTGCCCTGCCTTACCTGATGAAGTGGGCGGTCGACCTGATGGGCGCCACCGGCCCGAAGCTGGTGCAGCTCGCGATGCTGATGGTGCTGGGTTACGCAGCGGGCCGCCTGATCCAGACCGCGTTCGACAACTTCCGCAACATCGTGTTCGAGCGCGTGGGACAGGATGCGACCCGCGAACTGGCGGAAAACGTGTTCGGCCAGCTCCACCGGCTCTCGCTGCGGTTCCACCTTGCCCGCCGCACCGGGGAAGTGACCAAGACGATCGAGCGCGGGACCAAGAGCATCGACACGATGCTCTATTTCATGCTCTTCAACATCGCGCCCACCATCCTGCAACTGCTGGTGGTGGCGGTGATCTTCTACATCAATTTCGGCCCCGGCCTCGTCATCGCCACTGCCGTGGCGATCGCCGCCTATATCTGGGTGACCCGCACGATCACCGAGTGGCGCACCAAGCTGCGCGAACAGATGAACCGGCTGGACGGGCAAGCGCTGGCCCGCGCGGTGGACTCGCTGCTCAACTATGAAACGGTGAAGTACTTCTCCGCCGAGGACCGCGAACGGGAGCGTTACGCCCAGGCTACGCGGGCCTATGCGGTCGCGGCGGTCAAGAGCGAGAACTCGCTCGGGCTGCTCAACATCGCGCAGGGCGTGGTGGTCAACCTGCTGATGGCGGGCGCGCTGGGCTATACCGTCTGGGGCTGGTACAAGGGCCAGTACACGGCCGGTCAGCTCGTTTTCGTGCAGACCTACCTCACGCAGCTTTTCCGCCCGCTCGACATGCTCGGCATGGTCTATCGCACGATCCGGCAGGGCCTGATCGACATGGCGGAAATGTTCCGGCTGCTCGACGAACCGCAGGAAGTCTCTGACAAGCCCGGCGCCCCGGCGCTGGTGATCCGCCGGCCCTCGGTGGTGTTCGACAATGTGGAGTTCGGCTACGAGCCAGACCGCCGCATCCTCAAGGGCCTCTCGTTCGAGGTTCCGGCCGGACAGAACTTCGCCGTCGTCGGCCCTTCGGGCGCGGGCAAGTCCACGCTCGCGCGGCTGCTGTTCCGCTTCTACGATCCCCAGCAGGGCCGCATCCTGATCGACGGGCAGGACATCGCCGGGATCACCCAGGCCAGCCTGCGCGCCGCCATCGGCATCGTTCCGCAGGACTCGGTGCTGTTCAACGACACCATCGGCTACAACATCGCCTATGGCCGCGACGGCGCCGGGCAGGACGAGGTGGAAAACGCCGCGCGGGGCGCCGCGCTGATGGGCCTGATCGACCGCCTGCCGCAGGGTTTCGCCACCGAAGTGGGCGAACGCGGCCTCAAGCTTTCCGGCGGCGAGAAACAGCGCGTGGCGATCGCCCGCACGCTGGTCAAGAACCCGCCGATCCTGCTGCTCGACGAAGCCACGTCCGCGCTGGACACCCGCACGGAGCAGGACATCCTCGCCACGCTGCACCGCGTATCCGAGAACCGCACCAGCCTGTCGATCGCGCACCGGCTTTCGACCATCGCCGATGCGGACCGGATTCTCGTGCTCAATGACGGGCGCCTGGCCGAGAGCGGCACCCATTCCCAGCTCCTGCGGCAGGACGGGCTCTATGCGGAAATGTGGGCGCGCCAGGCCGCCGAAGCCGAAGCGATGATCGAAGCGGCAGAATAAGGCGGGACCGCCTGCTTGCGGGAACCATCGGAAGGGGTCGGGGGTTTCTCCGCCATGCCCCTTCCGACCCGGAGCCTCCCGCACGTGAAATGCCCCCCGTTGTCCGCAATCCTGCTGCACATGGCAGCGCTGGCTCCCCTGGTCGCGGCGGCGCTTATCCCCGGTGTCGTCTTCGCCTGACGCGCGGCTGCGCTTTCAGGATGCGGCGCGCCGGCACTTTATTTGACAACGTCGGCCTCGTGCCACACCACCGCCTGAGCCGCCTTCATGCAATTCTCGGCCGTATCCCACGATAGCGAGGGCGAGCCGTAGAGCCGCCAGCCCTGCGCCAGTGCTTCCGACACACGCTCGCAAAAGGCGCGGTCGTCCGCTCCGGTGAGCAGGCGGTAGATCGGGCGGTCTTCGGGCGTCTGGTACATCGGCATCTCTCTCAATTTCGAATGTCAGATGCCTAGCCACTCCAGCGGGGCTGGCAAGTCCCCGGCAGCGTAATCGACCTGGAGCACCCGGCGGCGACGGCCGGGCCGGGCCGCGTGGGAGGCATGGAGGATCGGGGTTCGATAGATCCAGACATCCCCGGTGTCCGCCAGACACGAGAACACCGGCGCCCGCGCCACGATCGCGTCCACATCGGCCACCGCGATGCGTCCCAGCCGGTGCGAGCCCGGAACGATCAGCAGCGGGGCGTTTCCGGCATCGACCGGATCGAGATGAATGCGCACCGTCAGCATCCCTTCGCTCAACGCGAAGGGCGGTTCCACATGGCAAATGCCCTGCTTGACGGTCCAAGGCCCGAAGCCCGGCAAATCCGCTTCGGCGCGGACCGCGATCGTCCGGTCCTGATGCCAGCCCAGCGACCAGTCGGCCCGGTCGTTCTTGTCGAACAGCACCGCCTTGACCGGGCGCACCGGCAGACCGGCCAGTTCCGCCAGTCGCGCACCGACCGGCGCTTCCGGCCCGAGCAGCCGCGCCAGTCCGGCACCTCCCGCGATCCGGGTTCCGGCCCGGCCGTCCGGCCATTTCGCCAGAACCCCGGCAAGCGCATCGAGAATCGGCAAAGCCAGCCCGCCATGAAAACAGGCGCCATCACGGTCCAGACGGAGTTGCAGCCGCTCGTCTCCGGCTTCCGCAGGAGGCGCGGAGCCGTTCACCCCGGATAGCGTTCGAATTCGGGAAGATCGCCGATCTGCTTCATCCAGCCGATCCGCTCGGCAACCTGGATATGGGCTCCGGGCGGGAGGGCATCGGGATCGTCGAGCGTGGCGACCTGGATATCCACGAGGCCGGGCAGGTATTCCTCGTTCGTGTACCACAGCCCGGTGCCGCAGCGCGGGCAGAAGTGGCGCATGGCGCTGCCGCTGGAGTTGTAGACGCTGGCCTGGCCAGCGGTCACCGTGAATTCCGGCGATTTGAAAGCGGCCCAGGCCACCGTCGGCGCGCCGGACGACTTGCGGCAATCGGCGCAGTGGCAAAGCGCGACGTGTTCCGGCTCACCCTCTACAGTGTAGCGAACGTCGCTGCACTGGCATCCACCTTCGAGCGTCATTGCGAATCTCCTTCTGATGCGAGGGAGACTAGCCGGCCAGCAAGAACATTCAAGGAACAAATGAACACCGCCCCGGACCGCGCCGCTTGCGCGGCAGCGATCCGGGGCGGCAGTCCGGGGCTATCGGGATTTACAGGATGTACTTCGACAGGTCGGCGTTGCCGGCGAGGCCTTCCAGCCTGTCGCGAACGTAAGTCTCGTCGATGGTCACGGTCTCGCCCTTGCGGTCCTCGGCCTCGAAGCTGAGTTCCTCGAGCAGCTTTTCCATCACCGTCTGCAGGCGCCGGGCGCCGATATTCTCGACGCTCTCGTTCACCAGCGCGGCGATGCGGGCGATTTCGCTGACCGCGTCGCTCGTGACTTCCACCGAAACCTCCTCGGTAGCGAGCAGCGCCCGGTACTGGGCCACCAGGTTCGCGCGGGTTTCCGAGAGGATGCGCACGAAATCGGCCTCGGTCAGCGCCTTCAGCTCTACCCGGATCGGCAGGCGGCCCTGAAGCTCGGGCAGCATGTCGGAAGGCTTGGCGAGGTGGAACGCGCCCGAGGCGATGAAGAGGACATGGTCGGTCTTCATCGGCCCGTACTTGGTGGCAACGGTGGTGCCCTCGATCAGCGGCAGCAGATCGCGCTGCACGCCTTCGCGGCTGACCGAGCCGCCGCGCACGTCGGACACGGCGATCTTGTCGATCTCGTCGAGGAAGACGATGCCGTTGGTCTCGGCATTGGCCAGCGCGGTGCGGGCCACATCGTCCTGGTCCATCCGCTTTTCCGACTCCTCGTCGACCAGCTTGTCCCAGGCGTCAGGCACCTTCATCTTGCGGCGCGTCAGCTTCGGACCGCCGAACTTGCCCATGATGTCCGACAGGTTGATCATGCCGACCGAGCCGCCCATGCCCGGGATCTCCATCGGCGCCGAGGGTCCGTCCTCGACCTCGATCTCGACCTCGGTCTCGTTCATGGCGTTTTCGGTGATGCGCTGGTGGAAGGAGGCGCGGGTCGCCTCGGAGGCGCCTTCGCCGACAAGGGCATTGAGCAGGCGCTCCATCGCCGCCTTGGAAGCGGCTTCACGCACCGATTCGCGGCGGCGTTCCTTTTCGAGGCGGATCGCCTCTTCCACCAGATCGCGGGCGATCTGCTCGACATCGCGGCCGACATAGCCGACTTCGGTGAACTTGGTGGCTTCCACCTTCACGAAAGGCGCATCGGCCAGCTTGGCGAGGCGGCGGCTGATCTCGGTCTTGCCGCAGCCCGTGGGGCCGATCATCAGGATGTTCTTCGGCGTCACCTCGTCGCGCAGTTCGAGCGAGAGCTTCTGCCTTCTCCAGCGATTGCGCAGGGCCACCGCGACGGCCTTCTTGGCTTCGGTCTGGCCGACGATGTGTTCATCAAGGGCGCGGACGATCGCCTTCGGGGTCAGGTTGTCTTTCATGTTTTCGATGATCTCAGATGGTCTCGACCGTGACACGGTCGTTGGTGAAGACGCAGATGTCGGCGGCGACGGCCATGGCGCGCCGGGCGATGCGCTCGGCGTCCTCTTCATAGTCGTCGAGCGCGCGGGCGGCGGCGAGCGCATAGTTCCCGCCGGAACCGATCGCGGTGATGCCGCCTTCCGGCTCCAGCACGTCGCCGTTGCCGGTCAGCACCAGCAGGGTATCGGCGTCGGCCACGATCATCAGCGCTTCGAGGTTGCGCAGATACTTGTCGGTGCGCCAGTCCTTCGCCAGTTCCACCGCGGCCCGCATGAGCTGGCCGCGATATTGCTCCAGCTTGCGCTCCAGCCGTTCGAAAAGGGTGAAGGCATCGGCAGTGGCGCCGGCGAAGCCCGCGATCACCTTCCCGTCGCCGATGCGGCGCACCTTGCGCGCATTGGGCTTCATGACGGTGTTGCCCATGGAAACCTGCCCGTCACCGGCAATGACGGTCTTGTCACCCTTCTTCACGCCGATGATGGTCGTTCCGTGCCACTGGATCAGGCCGTGGCTCGCCCCGCTATTGTCCATGCCGCGGGATATATGGCCGCGTTCGCACGGTTCAAGCCGTGAGCAGTCCGCCGGACCGGCAAAAGCACCCGAAGACCCGAGGAAAGCGGGCCGCGGCGGACACAAAAAAGCCGCGCGACATTCAGGCATGTCGCGCGGCTTTTTGCAGCGGCAACTTTCGCTGCCGGGATCAGCTGCCGTTCGGGCCGGGGCCGGTCGGTCCGGTGCTGCCGCCCATGCCGGCTGCGCCGACGGCGCCGATATTGCCGAACAGGTCTTCGAGCAGGCCGCGATGACGGCCCAGCGTCGGCGTCTTGTCGCCATCGGGGTTGATCCGGGCGACTTCCTCGATGCCGCGCTTGTCCACGCCCACCACGTTGCCGGCCGGGTCGAATCGCACGCGCAGCACCGTCTGTTCAGAGGTTTGCGGGCGGCGGAACGGCGGGGTCTTCACCGTCTGCGAGATGTAGTAGTAGTCCTTCTCGCCGAACTGACTGATGAAAGTCGGGCGGCCGAGGGTCTTCTCCACCGAGAGGCGATTGTCGATGCCGGGCTGAACCGAATCGAGAAGCGTCTGGTCGACGAGGTAGCCGCGGTGATCGCGGATGGAGGAACAACCTCCCGTCAGCGCAGCCAGCGCCAGCGCGATGCCTGCCGCTTTAGCCATGTGACCGTAACTGCGCATTTTCCCACTCCATTCGGGGCCTGGACCTGCGCCGGGCATTGCCAGCCGGCACAGGGCCCATATATCGGCCAGATAACGGCACCGAGCCTTAGAGCCCGCCAGCCCGTCACGCAATGGGCGTTGGGGCAGGTCGATTGAATTGCCGATGAACGAAAGGTCAGACTGTCCCGTGTCCATACTTTCCCGTCTCGTCGGCAAGCGATCCGATACCCGTGCCGAGGTCCGTCCGCTGTGGCACCGCGTGGTCGAGATCGCCCGCGAGAAGCCCTGGTATGCCGAATTCGGCGTGGCCGACAGCGTGCCGGGCCGTTTCGACGCGGTAACGCTGGTGCTGGCGCTCGTGATGCTGCGGATGGAGCGTGACGGGACGCTGATCGAACCTTCCGTGCGCCTGACCGAGCTGTTCGTCGAGGACATGGACGGGCAGCTTCGCCAGTCGGGCGTGGGCGACCTCGTGGTGGGCAAGCGCATGGGCAAGCTCATGAGCGTGCTGGGCGGCCGCATCGGCGCGCTGCGCGAGGCGCTGCCGCTGGGCGCGGAAGAACTGGCGGGCGTACTGGAACGCAACGTGACGCTGAACGGCGCCGCAGACACCCTCAAGCTGGCCGGGCACGTCCAGGCACTGGCCGCCCGGCTCGATACCCTTTCCGATCAAGAGATCCTGAACGCGAGCATTGCGCGATGACCGATACCCCCAACATCAAGCCCGAATTTTCCCGCAGCCTCGACATCCGGCAGGTCGAAGGCAAGGCCGCGCATCTCGCCGCCGATGAGGCCGAGCGCGCCGCCCTGGCCAAACGCTTCATGCTCGTGCGGATCGATTCGCTGTCGGCCGACCTCGAACTCTCGCGCAGGGACCGCAAGGTCGATGTCCGCGGCAGGATCAAGGCGGAATTCGTCCAGGCCTGCGCTGTCTCGGCAGAGGATATCGCCGTCTCGGTGGACGAGCCGGTGTTCTTCCGCTTCGTCCCCGAAGCGACGGACCATGCGCCTGACGAGGAACTGGAACTGGCCGCCGAGGATTGCGACGAGATCGAGTATTCCGGCACGCACTTCGACCTTGGCGAAGCCGTGGCGCAGAGCCTTGCGCTTGCGATCGACCCGTTCCTGACCGGGCCGGACGCCGATGCCGCCCGCAAGGCCGCCGGGATCGGCACGCCCGAGGACAGCGGCCCCTTCGCCGCGCTCAAGGGACTTGGCCTCAAGGAATGAGCGACTTCGGGGGATAGCCCTGACGGACCTGACGGATACGAAAAAGGGGGCCGAAAGCCCCCTTTTCCATGATGTGGTTCGCGAACGATCAGAACGGGATATCGTCGTCGAGATCGTCGCCGAAGCCGCCGCCGGTGCTGCCCGTGCGGCCCCAGTCGTCACCGCCCGAAGACGCGCCGCCCGCGGCGCCGCCGCTGCGGCCCCAGTCTCCGCCCGAACCGCTGCCCGAACCGCCGCCCGAACGGCTGCCGCCGCCGAAGCCGCCCGACGAACCGCCGCTGCTGCCGCCTTCGCCCCAGCCGCCGCCGGAACCGCCGCGCGCGCCGCCGCCGCCAGCGCCGCCACCCTGGGCGCCGTCAAGCATGGTGAGCACGCCGCCGATGCCGCCGACCGAGACTTCGGTGGTGTAGCGATCGTTGCCGTTCTGGTCCTGCCACTTGCGGGTGCGCAGCTGGCCTTCGATGTAGATCTTCGAGCCCTTACGCAGGAACCGTTCGACCACGCCGACCAGGCCTTCGCTCTGGATCACCACGGAGTGCCACTCGGTACGCTCCTTGCGTTCTCCGGTGGCGCGATCCTTCCAGTTTTCCGAGGTCGCGATGCGCAGATTGGCAATGCGCCCGCCGTTCTGGAACGACTTCACTTCGGGATCGGCTCCGAGGTTGCCGATCAGAATGACCTTGTTGACGCTGCCTGCCATGAGGGAATCGCTTTCCTGTATAAATTCGGCGAACGGGGTAGCGAATGGCGAGCCCGGGCGCGAGTCTGCCGAGGCGGGTTTTCTACAACCCAGCCCCCACCGCGACCCAGTAGGTCACGCCCGCCGCCACGTAGGCAAGGCCGAACAGGTAGGCGAGCATGAAGATCGGCCACCTCCAGCCGTTGGTCTCGCGGCGGGTGACGGCGATGGTCGACATGCACTGCGGCGCGAAGACGAACCAGGCCAGGAACGCCAGCGCCATCGGCAGGGTCCAGCGGCCCTTGAGCCGGTCGCCCAGTTCAACCGCCTGCGCATCCTCGTCGTCCCCGGCATCGACGGCATAAGTCGTCGCCAGCGAGGAGACCGCCACTTCGCGCGCGGCCATGGCCGGGATCAGTGCCAGTGCCATGTCGCGGTTGAAGCCGATCGGTTCCACCACCACGGCAAGGCCATTGGCGATCTTGCCCGCGATCGAGGCGTCGACCTGGCTCTCGCCGGGCTTGGCCTGCGGGAAGTTGAGCAGCACCCAGAGCACCACGGTGACAGTGAAGATGATCGTGCCGGCGCGGCGCAGGAAGATCCACGCACGTTGCCACAGGCCAATCGCCATGTCCTTGAGACGGGGCAACTGATACTTCGGCATCTCCATGATGAAGCCCGAAGCGGCACCCTTGGTAACCGTGCTGCGAAGGATCAGCGCCACCACCATGGCCCCGACGATGCCCGCGACATAAAGCGCGAAAAGCACGAGGCCTTGCAGGTGTACGCCTCCACCGATGTCATTGTTGGGAATGAAGGCGCTGATGATAACCGCATAGACCGGCAGGCGCGCCGAACAGGTCATCAGCGGAGCGATCAGGATCGTGGTCAGCCGGTCCTTGGGATCGGTGATCGAACGGGTGGCCATGATGCCGGGAATGGCGCAGGCGAAGCTGGAGAGCAGCGGAATGAAGCTGCGGCCAGAAAGCCCCACGAACGCCATCAGCCGGTCCATCAGGAAGGCCGCGCGGGCCATGTAGCCCGAGGCTTCCAGCGCCAGAATGAAGGCGAAGAGGATGACGATCTGCGGCAGGAACACGATCACCGCACCGACGCCGGCGATCACACCGTCGGTCAGGAGGTCGCGCAGCAAGCCGGGGGGCATCGCGCCCTTCACGGTATCGTGCAGCCAGCCCGCGCCGGCATCCAGCGCATCAGCGAACGGCGTCGCCCAGGCAAACACCGCCTGGAACATCACGAAGAACACCGCCATCATGATGAGGAAGCCGAACCAGGGGTGCAGCAGCACCTTGTCGAGCTTCGCGTGGAGGCGGTGGCGCTTCGATTCGGACAGGATCGCGGCGTCGGCCATGGCATGGGCGGCAACGCGGCGCTCGGTGGCGCCAAGCGCGGTCAGGCCCGGCCCCGGATGGCGGGTTTCCGCCGAGGCGATCGCTTCGGCAAGTTCGACGAGGCCGCGGCGGCGCACGGCGACGGTGGAGATCACCCGCACGCCCAGTTCTTCCTGAAGCACCGCGGGATCGATCACCAGACCGTCACGCTCGGCAAGGTCCACCATGTTGAGCGCGACCACGGTCGGCTTGCCCAGCGCAAGAATTTCCTGCGCAAAAACAAGGTGCTGCTCAAGGTTCGAGGCGTCGAGAACGACCACCAGAACATCGGGCGCGGCTTCCCCGGTGAAGTGACCGGCAATGACCTTGGAGGTCACTTCCTCGTCGGGGCTGGTCGCATCCAAGCTGTAGGCACCCGGAAGGTCGGTCATTTCCACCGGCTCGCCGGTCGGCAGCACGAGGCGGCCCGACTTGCGCTCCACGGTAACCCCCGGATAGTTCGCGATCTTCTGGCGCGCGCCGGTCAGCGCGTTGAACAGCGCGCTCTTGCCCGCATTGGGGTTGCCGACGAGGGCGATCTTGCGCTGGCCGCTCATACCGGCGCGACCTCCATGGCATGGGCGTGAGCCCGGCGCACGGCGATGGTCATGCGGCCGATGGCGATGGCGATCGGGTCGCGCCCTCCGGCGACGCCGCGGTGCGATACCGAGACGGTCGCCCCCTCCTCCAGTCCCAGCGCGCGAAGGCGGCGGGCTTCTTCGGGAACGAGGGCATTCCAGTCCACCGCGACGATTCGAGCGCGCTGGTCGATGGGGAGCAGATCGAGAGTCATGCGGCTCCGCTGCCAGATCGGCAGAGCGATTGCAACTTGTTCGCAATAACTAACAATGCAGGCAGGCCCGGAAGACCGGCCGAGGCCGCGCGGCCGCGCCGGCGGGTATCGGGCAAGGCGCGCAAGGCCCCCTGGAAAGTCCGGTATTTCCTCGAAAAAGGAGCCGGGGATCGCCTTCGCGCAGTTCCCCGGCGCTTTTTCGTGAAAGATCAGCGCGCCGGGTAACGCAGCCGGCCCAGCAGCCGCACCAGGCTGATCCGTTCTTCCGGCGCCCGCAGGAACTGGGCCTTGGTCTTCTCGAAGCGGATGATTCCTTCGATCCGGCGGTCGAGGAAGGCGCGGGTCTCGGCCTTGTTCTCGCTCTTGTCGGTGGCGAAGACGCGCAGCGTGGCGGCGTAGATGCCGCCAAGGATCGTGCGCTTGGTATAGTGGTTGTAGTCCGTCGCCGTGTCTCCGGCGAGCCGCCACATGGCATCGGCGCTGTGCCAGCCGAGGCGCAGCGTGGCCTTGAGGTTCTGCGGCATGGACATGATGGTGAGCGCCCGGTTGAGCGCCTCCTCGCGCCCGGCCACGGCATCGAGACGCGCCATGACGAGGCGGCGGATGCGTTCGCGGATGGATACGCCGGCCAGCGAGGCGGCGGGCACGCTGCGCGCCATCTGCTCGTCGACATGGCCGATCCACGCGGAGATCATCGCCATCTGCCCGTCGCGGAAGGCGAATTCGGCCAGGGCCGGATCGACATCCGCGACATGGGCGGCCTGCCGCACCGCATCCATCGTCCAGCCGTCGAACGCGGCGGCATCGGCGATGGCGGGGGCAAGCTGGCGGCGCAGCGCTTCGAGGGTATCAGCCTGTTCCATCATGGTGCTCAGAAGCTCGGACCGTAGACCGCCTTGGCCTTTCCGGTGTTCTTCTTGGCATATTCCTCGAGCAGCGAGACCAGCGAGCTGCCGCGGGCCTCCTGCCCGGCATAGTCGCGCGCGCTGCGGCCCGAATTGTCCGCACGGCTGGGATCGGCGCCCGCTTCGAGCAGCGACTTGACCATGTCGGTGTCCTTGCGGTGAACCGCGAAGATCAGCGGGGTTTCGCCGGCATCGTTCGACGTGTCGGCCACGGCCTTCTTGTCGAGCAGGAGCGCCACGCCCTCACGCCAGCCGAGGCTGACCGCAACGGCCAGCGGCGTGCGGCCGCGATCGTCCGAGGCGTTGACGTTGGCGCCCTTGTCGATGAGATAGCTGAGCCAGGTGATGTCGCGGCGGCCCGTCACGATCAGCAGCGCGGTTTCGCCGGTGGTCACGTCCTTGGCGTTGACGATCTGGCCGTTCGCCATGAGCGCCTGCTCCACCTTTTCGCCCTCTTTCTTCTTTACCGATTCGAGGAACTTGTACCCGTCGGAAAAGTCGGCATGGGCGGGGGAAGCGAACATCAGGCCTGCCGCCATCGCCGCGACGACGATCCTGACCGGCCCCGTCTTCAGGATCCTGCGCGAAAGCTGCGACACGTTCCCGGACATGGTCTTAGGCACCTTCATTACCTCCAGATAAACAGGGCGACCGTGAAAACCGGCCTTCCCTTCCGGCATCGCACCCTTGCATGGCGGGCTCTAGCAGAGCATGAAGCGGCGCGCCATGACATACCTGTTCCGCCGGATTGCACCGATCGCACTTGCCCTTTCCATGGGCATGTCCCTTGCCGCGTGCCAGCAGGCCGCAACCGAGGCGCCGCCGCTCGAAGGCGCGCAGATCGGCGGCCCCTTCACGCTGAGCGACAAGGACGGCAAGGCCGTGACCTGGGATACCTTCAAGGGCAAGTGGCGCATCGTCTACTTCGGCTACACGTTCTGCCCGGATGCCTGCCCGATGGACGTGCAGGCGATGATGCGCGGCTTCACCCTCTTCGAAAAGGCCCATGCCGCGCAGGCCGCCGGGGTGCAGCCGATCTTCATCACCATCGACCCCGAACGCGACACCCGCGAGATCGTCGGCCAGTGGACCGCCGCCTTCGGCCCGCGCCTCTACGGCCTCACCGGCACGCCCGCGCAAGTCAAGCAGGCGGCCGATGCCTTCGCGGTCTACTACAAGAAGGGCGAAGCCACGCCCGGCGGCTACCTGATGGACCACAGCCGCATCGCCTATCTCATGGACCCGGACGGCAAGCCGATCGCCATGCTGCCGGTGGACAAGGGGCCGGAAGCCGTGTCCGCCGAACTGGCCAAGTGGGTGAAGTGAGCGTCACCCGGCCCTTCTGGGAACGTCCGATCGAGACGCTCAACCGAGAGGAGTGGGAAGCGCTCTGCGACGGTTGCGGCCAGTGCTGCCTGCACAAGGTGGAGGACGCCGATACCGGCGAAATCTACCACACCAACGTCGCCTGCAAGCTGCTGAACCTCAAGACGGCGCAGTGCAGCGACTATTCCCGGCGCCACAAGTTCGTGCCGGACTGCATGAAGCTGACCCCGCAGACGGCGGGCAACCTTTCATGGCTGCCGCCAAGCTGCGCCTACCGCCTGCGCGCCGACGGGGAACCGCTGCCCGAATGGCACTACCTCGTCTGCGGCGATCGCGACGCGGTTCACGCAGCCGGCATCTCGGTGGCGGGCAAGGTCATCAGCGAAACCGTGGCCGGGCCGCTCGAAAACCACATCGTCTGGCCCTATGGCGACGAGGAGGACGGGGACGAGTATCTCGAACCCGAAGGCCCCGCGCCCTGGGAAACCGACTGAACCCGTGCTGGACTGGCTGCGCCGAGACCCTCGCGAGGAACCGGTGATCGAGATCGCCGGGCGGCAGGTTCCGGTGGTGATCCGCAGGCTCGCCCAGGCGAGGCGGATGACCATGCGCCTGGCGCCTGACGGCAGCGAGATCCGCATCTCGATCCCCCGCTGGACCCGCTCGGAAGATGCGCTGGAATTCGCGCGCTCCAAGCAGTCCTGGCTGGCGATCCAGATCGAGGCGCTGCCTCAGGCCAGCCCCCTCGGCAACGGCGCCGCGCTCGATTTCCGGGGGCACCGCTTCACGATCCGCCATGACCCCGCCCTGCCCCGCCGCCCGGTGCCCGACGATGGCGAACTGCTCGTCGGCGGCCCGGACACTTCGCTGGCCGCGCGCCTGAAGCGCTGGCTGGAAAGCGAGGCGCGGGACGTGCTCTCGGTCGATCTTGCCGAATATTGCCACCGCGCCGACCAGCCGACCCCGCCGCTCTCGCTGTCGAGCGCGCGGCGGCGCTGGGGAAGCTGCGCGACGGACGGGTCGATTCGCATCAACTGGCGGCTCATCATGGCACCCGATGCCGTCCGCCGCTCCGTGGTCGCGCACGAGGTCGCGCACCTCGTCCACTTCGATCACTCGCCCGCATTTCATGATTTTCTGGGACGAATCTTCGAGGGCAGCGTGCCTTCGGCCAATCGCTGGCTCCGGGAAAACGGCAGGTCGCTCTATGTGCCGTTCGGGTAGCGTTCCGCCCCGTTAGGCACTACATAGCCGGGCATGGCTCTGTTCAATCGTTCCGGATACTGGAAGCACGTCAGCCCTACCGGCATGGTCGCGGATTTCCGCGCCGTGTGGAAGGAAGCAGGACAAAACCGCTGGCGCATCGCCGCGGTTTCCGCCGCTTGCACGTTCTCGGTCTTCTATCTCATGTCCACGCAGGAAGCACGCGGGCCGCATCCGCCGCCGAAAGTGACCTATATCTCGGTCCTGCCGGCGCATCGCACCGATGCCCAGATCATGGCCTCCAACGTCGAGAACCAGAAGCGCAAGGAAGCCTGGGCCGCCGAGCTTGCCCGGCGCGACAAGGACGTGCGCGAGATGTACAAGACCATCGGCCGCATGTCCGGGATGGACGTGGACAAGATCGCGCACGACGCCGAGGTCGAGGAAGCCGCGCGCAAGAAGGCCGAGCTTGAAGAGATCGGCGCGCCGCGCCTGCCCGAAGGGCGCTCGCTTCCGCAGATCGACCAGCAGCCCGCGCGGGAGCCCGCCGAACAGTGATCCAGGACGCGCGCTGGCTCGCCGCCGCCGCCTCTCTCTCCGCGCGTGCACGGCCCGCGAGCCGCCCCAATCCGGGCGTCGGCGCGATCCTCGTCAAGGAGGGCAAGGTCATCGCGCGGGGCTGGACCCAGCCCGGCGGCCGCCCCCATGCCGAGGCGGTGGCGCTCGCCGCCGCAGGCCACGCCGCCCGCGGGGCGACGCTCTACGTCACGCTGGAACCTTGCGCGCACGAATCCGCGCGCGGCCCCGCCTGCGCCGATCTCGTCAGCGCCTCCGGCGTCGCGCGGGTGGTGATCGGGTGCATGGACCCCGATCCGCGCACCTCCGGCTCCGGCCTTGCGCGCATCCTGCGCGCCGGGATCGCGGCACGCCACCTGCCCTCGCCCGCCTGCGAACGGAGCCTTTCGGGCTATCTGCTCTCGAAGCGGCTCGGCCGCCCGGAAGTCACACTCAAACTGGCGCTGTCGCTGGACGGGTGCATCGCCCTTGCCGGCGGCGAAAGCCAGTGGATCACCGGCCCCCAGGCCCGCGCCCACACCCACGCCATGCGCGCCAGGGCCGATGCCATCCTCGTGGGCGGAGCGACCTTGCGGGTAGATCGCCCCCGGCTCGACGTGCGCCTCCCCGGCCTCGAGACACGCAGTCCCCGGCGCTGGGTTCTCACCCGCGGCGCGGTGCCGGAAGGCTGGAACGCACTGCCCTCGCCCGAGGCGATCTTCGCCATGGAAGGCACCCAGCACCTCTTCGTCGAAGGCGGCGCGGGCGCGGCCTCCTCGTTCCTGCGCGCCGGGCTGGTCGACCGCCTGCTGATCTACCGCGCGCCGATCCTCGTCGGCGGCCGCCCCGCGCTTGCAGACTTCGGCCTGCTGCGCCTTGCCGATGCGCATGGCCAATGGCGGCTCGCCGAGCGGCGACAGCTTGGCAGCGACACGCTCGAAGTCTACGAGACCGCAAAATCATCTGAGCAGCCGCTCGAAAGGTAGCCATGTTCACCGGAATCGTCACCGCCGTCGGCCAGATCCGCGAAGCCCGCCAGACCGGCGACCTGCGCGCGGTCATCACCTGCCCCTTCGACCCCGCCGGCATCGCCATGGGCGCGTCGATCGCCTGTTCGGGCGTGTGCCTGACAGTGGTGGACAAGGGCGGCGTGGCGGGAGACGCCTGGTTCGCGGTAGACATCTCGGCCGAATCGGTATCGCGCACGGTGGACGGCCGCTGGGCGCAAGGCACGCAGCTCAATCTCGAACCGGCGCTCAAGCTGGGCGACGAACTGGGCGGCCACATCGTCACCGGCCATGTCGACGGCGTTGGCACCGTGGTCAGCGTAACCCCCGAAGGCGATTCCAAGCGCTTCGTGATCGCGGCCCCCGCCGAACTGGCGCCCTATCTCGCCCCCAAGGGCTCGATCACGGTGGACGGCGTCTCGCTGACCGTGAACGACGTGGCCGACCAGAGCGACGGCAGCTGCCACTTCATGCTGAACATCATCCCGCACACCTCGGAAGTCACCACCATCGGCGCGCTCAAGGCCGGTAACGGGGTGAACCTCGAAATCGACGTGCTGGCGCGGTATCTGCAGCGGATGCAGTCGCTTCGCGGGTAAGGGATTGAAGAGTAAAGGCAGGGGAGCATAGCCCCCCCTGCACCCCCGGTACCGTCCAGGTCACGCGGACCAACCGCGAAGCGCGCCCATGGCTGCGTCGGGAGACTTGTTGACTGCGCCGCAAGGCGCGCGGGACATATAGGCTGGGTACAACGAAGACGTTTCGAGGGTCTGGGGGATCATCCCCCAGAACTTATCCCTTGTTCTTCAAAGGCCCCGCCGCGAAACTCTCGCGCGTGATCTCGTAGATCACATGGACACCCACCACACCGCAGGTCTCGCGCTCGAATGAGCGGTCGGTCAGCCGCCCGCCGATATGCTCCATGGCCTTGCGTGAGATCAGATTTTCCGCGCCGACCTTGAAGATCACCCGCTCGAAATGCGCCAGCGCGTGCTCCAGCATCAGGCGCTTCATTTCGGCGTTGAGGCCGCTGCCCCAGTGGGCGCGGGCAAGGAAGGACCAGCCGATCTCGATTTCGCCCGCTTCGGGCACGCCATAGCGGCTGGAGCCGATCACGGCGCCGCTCTCTTTGTCAATGATGGCGAAAGCGCCGCCGCCATCCAGTGCGTCGGCGAAGAACTGGCGGAACACCGGTTCCTGCCAGCGATCGTGGGCGGGGTGAACCGCCCAGATCTCGCGGTCCGATCCGGCCGCGTAGAGCGCGTCCCAGTCGTCCGCGCGAAGGGGACGCAGGACCAGCCGGTCCCCTTCGAGGACCGGCTGTCTGTTCATGATCAGGCGGTCACGTCCGCAACGGCGGCGATGAACTTGTCGATGTTGCCCATCGTCAGGCCCGCCACGTTGATGCGGCCGGAACCGGCCATGTAGACGCCGTGCTTGGTGCGCATGGCAAGGACCTGGTCCTTGTTCAGCGGCACGATCGAGAACAGGCCGTTCTGGCCGCCCATCGGCGTCAGGTCGGCCGAACCGGCGGTGCCGGCCTCGGCCAGCTTGGCGCGGACTTCGCGCATGCGGTCGCGCATCTCGTCCAGCTCGGCGAGCCAGTCTGCGGTCAGCGTCTCGTCTTCGAGGACGAGGCGGACAGCGGCGCCGCCGTGGTCTGGCGGCTGCGACCAGTTGGCGCGGGCAAGGTTGTGGCCGTTCGACATGACCTTGGTAAGGTCGGCCGGATCGCCCACCATCGCGTAGAGCGCGCCCACGCGGTCACGGTAGAGGCCGAAGTTCTTGTCGCACGAATAGCAGATCAGCGCTTCCGGCACGGCAGCGAGCACGCGGCGCAGGCCGTAGGCGTCTTCTTCCATGCCCTTGCCCAGGCCCTGATAGGCGAGGTCGAGGATGGGGAGGATCTTCGAAGCGGCGATCAGGCCGGCAATCTCGTCCCACTGCTCGTTGCTGTAGTCGATGCCGGTGGGGTTGTGGCAGCAGCCGTGAAGCAGGATGGCGTCGCCCGCCTGGGCATTGGCGATGGCGCCGCGCAGCGCGTCCATGTCGGTGGTGCCCGAAGCGAGCGCGTGGTTGAATTCAACGACTTCAAGGCCGAGGTCGGCGCAGATCTGGGCGTGGTTGGGCCAGCTGGGAACGCCGACGATGATGCGGTTGTAGCCGGCGCGCTTCACCATGGCGAGCGCGAGGCGCAGCGAGCCGGTGCCGCCGGGGGTCTGCATGCCTTCGATGCGGCCGCCCATCGAAGGGTCGGCCTTGCCGAAGACGTAGGGCATCAGCGCTTCGACGAAGCCCATGTCGCCCTCGGGGCCGAGGTAGGCTTTCGAATCCTGCTCCGCGACGAGTTTGGCCTCCGCGGCCTTGATCGAGCGGAACACAGGCGTGTCGCCCTCACCGGTGCGGTAGACGCCGACACCAAGGTCGATCTTGTCCGCGCGCGGATCGTCGTTGTGGAGCTTGATCAGCGCAAGAAGCGCGTCGGCGGGCTGTTGCTGAAGGTTCGTAAGCATGGCGCGCGGGGCCTTAGACCGGGCAGGGAAAGCGCGCAATGGCAGATCGACAGGGAATTGCCGGGATGCCGGAATTTATCGCGCCGCACAGTCCCGGAAAGCCTGTACCGCGAAATTTTGTGCAACTTCCCGGAAAGGCGCGCAGCAGGGAAAATCGCATTCCCGACAGGCTCTTGAAACGGGTTCGCGTGCTCGTCCGGCCCCGGTGGATCGGGGGACCGGACGAGCAACGACGCAGGCTAGAACGGCATCCAGCTCTGCTTGTGCGTGAACTTCATGTAGCCGATGTTCGCGCCCAGACGCAGGCCCGCACCGGCCCGCACCGGGATCAGCACCACGTCGCCGCGACGCAGGTAGCTGACGGTGAAGCCGCCCACGAGATAGGCCTGCCCCTCGCCCGCGCCGAACCGGTGATAGAGGTCTTCGGTGTCGTTGAGGTTGTAGACCAGCACGAAGGCGTTGCCCGCATTTGCCCCGGCATCGAAGCCGATCGAAGGCCCGGTCCAGTAGACCGGCTGTTCGCCCTCGATCTTGTGGTAGAGCGTACCGGAGCCGTAGCGCAGGCCCACGGCGATGGCGCCGCCGCCTTCACGGCCGACGATATAGCCATTGGGCTCGCCCTGCTTCTTGAGCAGGTCCTCGATCACGCCGGCCAGGCCCTTGGCGCCCTTGCCGAACACGCCCTCGGCCGCGCCGATCAGATCGTCCTCGTGATAGGTGGTGCTCTGGGCCGGCGGCGCCTGCATGGGCGCGGGGCTGCCGTTCCAGGTCGAACCGTTGCTGGACGAATCGACCGGCGTGCCGTTGCCGGGATAGGCCGGCTGGGCCTGCGCGGTCTGGGCAGGGCTGGATACCGGCGGCTGATAGCTGGTTCCGGCATTGTTGCCGCTGCTGATGTCCGCGTCGATCGCCGCATCCGGATCGACGGTGGTCACTTGTGCCACGGCCGAGGTCATCGGCGCGACGAGCACGAGCAGGGGCACGAGCAGGGCCGCGGCCGCTCCGCCCAGCTTGCTCGACAAGCGAACCGGCGCCCCCCTGGCGGCGATTTGCATGGTGACTGGCATTTTCTGGCCCTCCAATGGCGATCCCGAAATCAAAAAGGCAGGCGCCCCCGCTGGGCGCACTACGGCATGTCACTAGAGAATCCAGTGCGCCTGACCCCGCAATGAACGGTCGACAGGGCGACTCCGTTTTGCGGCGGGCCGAACCCGCAGGAAACCTCGCATCTGCCCACAAGCGTTTCGAAAAAGCGAAAAACCTGCATTAGCCCCCCTTGCCGCCCCCGATACCCCTCGCTATAGGGCCCGCCTAGGCCGCATCCGGAGACGTGGGTGAGTGGCTGAAACCAGCGGTTTGCTAAACCGTCGTACCCTTAAGGGGGTACCGAGGGTTCGAATCCCTCCGTCTCCGCCATGCGGCAACGGTTTCAGCTTTTCCCATCAAGACAACGAACGACGAAAACACCCCCCACCGGGGTCCACCGTGCTGCGTCCGCATGGTTTCCGATGTTTTTCCCGTTCGTTTCCAAGACTCTCCACCGAGCAACACTTCGTTACATTCTTGCACGAGGCAAGACACGAAGCATGCCCAGATTCGGCTCCACGCAAAGTCTGGAGCTGAAATAATGAAGTCTACCCTGATTGCCGCCGCTGCCTTCGTCGTCGTCGCCATCCCCGGCGCCGCGATCGCCAACACCACGTCCGCCCACCTCAAGGGCCATACCGCGGTTGCCGCCCCCAAGGCCAAGACGCAGGCCCAGTCGCGCGGCGTCTGCCATCCCGAACCCTCGAAGGGCCGCGATTGCCGCCACCGCAACGTCCAGGCCCAGGCCGCAACCGCGGCACCGGCCCTCGCCAGCGCCGAAGTCTCCGCACCGAAGGCTCAGTGATCGTCCCCGCCGGCCCGGTGCAACCCGGCACCGGGCCGGCGCATCGACGGACGAGAGACTGGCGGACGAGAAACTGGCGGGCGCCATCCGCTAACGGCCCGATCGGGATTGCCTGAAGGTTTTGCCCCAGGGTTTTATCCAAAGATTTTGCCAAGCCGCGCCCGAAATCATACATCTGTGCATGAAGAGACGATGAGCAACACCACAGCCCCCATCTATCGCCACCTCGACGACGGCCCCATGCCCACCCCGACGATCCTGTTGGTGGAGGACGACGGCCCCCTGCGCACCCTCACCGCGCGCGCCCTCAGGCAGAGCGGTTTCAACGTGCTCACCGCCGCGACCGGCGCCGAAATGTGGGTGACCCTGCGCGAAGGCCCCGTGAGCCTCGTCGTGCTCGACATCATGCTTCCCGGCACCAGCGGCTTCGACCTGTTCCGCCGCCTGCGCCGCGAATGCGACATCCCGGTGATCTTCATCAGCGCGCGCGGCAGCGAGGAAGACCGTGTGCTCGGCCTCGAACTGGGCGCGGACGACTATCTGGCCAAGCCCTTCAGCACCCGTGAACTGGCGGCCCGCGTCAGCGCCGTGCTGCGCCGGGGCGGCAATGGCGCGGCCACTGCCGAATTCACGGGGAACGATGCCGTCGCCGATGGCCGCACGCCCGAATCGATTCACTTCGAAGGCTGGAACCTGTCGATGGCGCGCCGCGAACTGCGCTCGCCGACCGGGGCCATGGTGGACCTCACCGGCGCCGAGTTCGACCTGCTCGCCACGTTCCTCGCCTATCCGCAGCGCGTGCTCGGCCGCGAGCGGCTGATCGAGCTTTCGCGCTCGCGCCTGGGCGACAGTTCGGACCGCAGCGTGGACGTGCTCGTCAGCCGCCTGCGCCGCAAGCTGCAGGCGGAAGGCGGCGAATCGCCGATCGTGACGGTTCGCGGCGTCGGCTACATGTTCAAGGCCGAGGTAACGCGCGCCTGATGACCTTGCGCCGGTTCCGTCTGTTCCGGCGCTTCGGCCTGCCTGAGCGGCTGATCGCAGTCCTGCTGCTGGTCTTCGTCATCGATGTCGTCTGCAACACGGTGCTGTTCGAGCGTGCCAACACGTTCGAACTGCGCCGCGACGACGCCCAGCGCATCGCCGAGAATCTCGTGCTGGCGAGCCGCGCGATCGACCACAGCCTCCCTGGCGACCGCCAGAAGGTCACCGCCGCGCTGAGCTCGCCGCAGTTCTCGCTGCGCCTGACGGAAGGCAAGCGCTATCGCGGGTCGCTGGGCCTTGCCAACTTGCGCGCCCAGATCATCGAGATCGCCCCGGAACTCGCGCATAGCGACCTTGAACTGCACCTCGAATCGATCCCGCGGGACGGCAATATCGGCGGCTCGCTGCGCCTGCCGGACCACAGCGTCCTCGATTTCCGGACCCATGCCCGCTCCGCCTGGAAGCTGAGCGCCGGGCGGCTCGCCAGCCTGGTCCTGCCGACCCTGCTGCTCATCACCTTCGCCTGGATCCTGCTGCGCGCCGCGCTCAATCCGCTGCGTTCGCTGATCCGCGCCACCCGCCATCTCGGCGCCGGTCCGCCCCGGCCCGTCCCCGAACGCGGCCCCGATGAAATGCGCCAGCTCATCCGGGCGATGAACGAGATGCAGGAACGCATTCACCAGTCCCTGCTCGATCGCACGCATACCATGCTCGCCATCGGCCACGACCTGAAGACGCCGCTCGCCCGCATGAGGCTGCGGCTGGACGATGGCGAGGTAGATGCGGTGGTGCGCGACGGCATCAATCACGACATCGACGAGATGCGGATGCTGCTCGATTCGATCCAGGCCTATGTGGAAACGGGCGGCACCCAGATCCCGGCGGAGCGCATCGACCTGGCCATCATGGCCGAGACGCTGGTGGATACCGCCGCCGATCGCGGGGCCAATGCCTCCTACAGCGGCCCGACCAGCCTCGAGATCATGGCCCGCCCGGTCTCGATCCGCCGCGCCTTGTCCAACCTGATCGAGAACGCGCTGCACTACGGCGGCAATGTCCGCGTCAGCCTGCGGCGCGACGGCGACGGCGCCGAGATAACCGTCGACGACGACGGCCCCGGCATTCCCGAGGAGCGCATTCCCGACGCGCTCCAGCCCTTCGTCCGCCTCGACACCGCCCGCGCCCGCGACACGGCCGGCATGGGCCTGGGCCTGCCGATCGTGCGCAAGGCGGTGCGGCTGGAAGGCGGCACGCTGGACCTGCGCAACCGGCCCGAAGGCGGCCTGCGGGCAACGATCAGGCTGCCGCTCGGAACGCGCTGATCGCGATTGCCGCCGGTCCTGCTGTCCAGCCGGGCGGACAACACGCTGTTAATATTCGGCAATTCCCTGAAACACGACTGCCATCCCCGGAAACTCCCGCTTTACCGGGGGCTTTCCTGAATTGCCGTTCATCCACGCTGCGCTGCAGCAACATTTCCTGACAAACGCGCACGACCTGCGAAAACAGCGACACGTACCTTTCCCATCAAGCTCCGCGCCCGCGTCCCCCAAACCCCTCCGTGCGCGCGGGGCAACCGAATCAAGGAAAGGTTACGAGAGTGAATGAACTGATCGGACGCGTCTTCCACTTCGAGAAGACCATCTTCCCCGCCAGCAGCGAACTGTTCGGCAAGCTCACCCGCGAAGGTCAGGAGCCCAAGGCCCTGATGATCTCCTGCGCCGATTCGCGTATCGTGCCGGAGCAGATCATGCAGGCCCAGCCGGGCGACCTGTTCGTCTGCCGCAACGCCGGCAACATGGTGCCGCCTTACGCAACCCAGAACGGCGGCGTGACCTCGACCGTGGAATATGCCGTGGCCGCCCTCGGCGTGCGCGACATCATCGTCAGCGGCCACTCGGGCTGCGGCGCCATGAAGGCGCTTGCCGACCCGACCGGTCTGGAAACGATGCCGAACGTCGCCGCCTGGCTCAAGCACGGCGCCGCCGCCGAGCATATCGTCAGCACCTGCCATGGCGACCTCTCGGGCGAGGACCGCGTCCGCGCCATCACGCTCGAAAACATCATCGCCCAGATCAGCCACCTGCGCACCCACCCCGCGGTTGCCGCCGCCATCGCCCGCGGCGAAATGACGCTGCACGGCTGGTTCGTCGACATTCACGCCGGCCAGGTCCTCGGCCTCGACGGCGAAACCGGCCAGTTCGTGCCGCTGCGTGAGGAAGCGCCGCTTCCGGTCGCGCTTTCCGCCCGCGCCCGCATCGCCTCCGAATTCGCCGAGGCAGCGGAATGACGACCGCCGCCCCCACCTCTCCGGAGGCAACCCGGAGTGGGCCTTTCGCCCACTTCGGCAGGGACTTCACGGCCTCGATCGTGGTGTTCCTCGTGGCAATGCCGCTCTGCATGGGCATTGCCATCGCGTCGGGCGTGCCCCCTGAAAAGGGGCTCGTCACCGGCATCATCGGCGGCCTCGTGGTCGGCCTGCTGGCAGGCTCGCCTCTCCAGGTGAGCGGCCCGGCGGCCGGCCTTGCCGTCATCGTCTTCGAATTCGTGCGCGAGCACGGCCTCGAAGCGCTCGGCCCCGTCCTCCTGCTGGCCGGCCTGATCCAGGTTCTCGCCGGTACGCTCCGCCTCGGCGGCCTGTTCCGCGCGATCAGCCCCGCCGTCGTCCACGGCATGCTTGCCGGCATCGGCGCGCTCATCGTGATCGGCCAGTTCCACATCCTCTTCGACGAGAAGCCGATGTCGAGCGGTCTCCAGAACATGGCGATGATGCCCGCGCGCATTCTCGGCCTCGATCCGGGCAACATGGCCTCCACCGAAATGGCCGTCATGCTCGGCGTCCTGACGATGGCGATCATGCTCGGCTGGGAAAAGGTCCGTCCGAAGTCCATGGGCCTCGTCCCCGGCGCCCTGCTCGGCGTGGTCGCGGCTACCGCCGTGGCCTGGACCATGGGCCTCGACGTTGCCCGCATCGCCGTTCCGGAATCGATCGGCGCCGCCTTCGCACTGCCCACCAGCACCGGCTGGTTCGCCCCGCTCGCCAACCCGGCGCTGATCGTGGCCGCACTCGCCATCGCCTTCATCGCCAGCGCCGAGACGCTGCTTTCGGCCGCCGCGGTCGATCGCATGCATGACGGCGTGCGCACCAAGTACGACAAGGAACTGCGTGCGCAGGGCATCGGCAACCTGCTTTGCGGCGTGTTCGGCGCCCTGCCGATGACCGGCGTGATCGTGCGCAGCTCGGCCAACGTGCAGGCCGGCGCCAAGACCCGCCTGTCGGCGATCCTGCACGGCGCATGGATTCTCGCCTTCATCGCCCTGCTGCCCTGGCTGCTGCGCGAAGTGCCGATGGCGGCACTGGGCGGCGTCCTCGTCGTCACCGGCTTCAGGCTGGTCAGCCTCAGCCACGTGCGCCACCTGTTCCACAACTACGGGGCCTTCCCGGCGCTGATCTGGGCAGTGACCTTCGCGCTCGTGGTCACCACCGACCTGCTGACCGGCGTGCTCGTCGGCCTGGCGCTGACAGTGGTGGAACTGGCCCCGCACTTCAGGAACCTGAAGCTCAAGGTGGAGGAGCATGTCGAGGAACACGAAGCGGGCGAATCGACCCGCCTCGCCCTTGGCGGCGGCGCCACCTTCCTCGGCCTCACCCGCCTCAACAACGTGCTGGAAAAGCTGCCGCACGGCCGCCCGGTCCACCTGGACCTCGGCCAGCTCAAGGTCATGGATCACACCACGTCCGAGACGATCAGCGAATGGCTTAACCGGCGCCGCCAGAGCGGCCATGCGGACCGCGTGACCGGCCCCGAGCCGATCCTGCGCCCGCTTCCGATCGCGGCCTGACGATCACTTCGATCTCGTAAGGCGCGGGCACCTTCTCGTCCGCGCCCCTTTCCTCTGCCGGGCGATCTCCATGCGGGATCGCCCGGTTTCTTTTTGCCCGCATGCCTTTCGCCGGCCGCCTCCGGCCGGGGGCGCCCCATCGCCCCGGCGCCGCGTGGCGATCAGACACACTTTGTCACGGATGGGAAAACCAAAGGACAATTACGGCCCGTAACACCGTGCAAGTCTGCACGAAACGGGTTCGCCACGCATGTAGGGCCCGGCTGCAGGCCGCAGGATGGAACGCGACAACAGTCATCATGAGGGCGTTCCATATGAAAATCCGTCTTGCCGCAGGCCTGCTTGGCCTCGCCGCGTCCGGTATTGCTTTCTCCGCTCCTGCCATGGCCCAGGAAGAGGTCCCGAGCGAGATCACCGTATCCGGCACCGTCGGCCTCGTTTCCGACTATCGCTTCCGCGGGGTCTCGCAGACCGACAAGGAAATGGCCGTTCAGGGCGGCATCACCGTGTCCCACGCCAGCGGCGCCTACGTCGGCACCTGGGCCTCGAACCTCTCCGGCTGGGGCACCTTCGGCGGATCGAACATGGAACTCGACCTCGTGGCCGGCTACGCCACCGAGATCACCAGCGGCGTGAAGCTGGACGTCGGCCTCACCTGGTACATGTATCCGGGCGGCGCTTCGGACACCGACTTCGCCGAACCCTACGTGAAGCTCTCGGGCGCGATCGGCCCTGCCAACATGCTGGTCGGCGTCGCCTACGCGCCCAAGCAGCAGGCGCTTGGCAAGGTCTATGCCAGCGGTGACGACTATGCCGACGGCATCGGCCGCCCCGGCGCCAAGTCGGACAACTTCTACATGTGGGCCGACGGCAACACCGCCATCCCCAGCACCCCGCTGACGCTCAAGGCGCACCTCGGCTACTCGAAGGGCAACTCCGGCCTCGGCCCGAACGGCACCAGCGTCGCGCCGACCGGCGAATACCTCGACTGGATGCTCGGCGCCGACCTCGCGCTCGGCCCGGTCACGCTTGGCGTCGCCTATGTGGACACCGATATTTCCAAGTCGGAAAGCGCCTACCTCCAGCCGAACTTCTCTTCCACGAAGAACGGCTCGCAGATCGCCGGATCGACCGTCCTGTTCTCGGTCGGCGCCAGCTTCTGATCTGACCGGATGAAAGGCCCGGAAGGCCCACCAGCCTTCCGGGACCGGATTTCGCCTATCCAGAACGCCGCGGCTTCGCCTCCACCGCTCACGCGGGAGGCGCGGCCGCGGCGCTTTTGCGTTCGGGCGCTGGCGCGCTGAACGGTGGATGCCGGGCCATCCGAAATGGATGGAAACGCCCGCCGTAATGGACCCTGATCGCGTTGCCGAGGCCATGCCGGAACCATAAAACGAACGCCGGAAACGGGAGGCTCCCTCTCCTCGGTCTTGCTTGGAGCATCGCTTGCAACATCTCCCCGAATTCTCCAGGCCCCAAAAGACGTTTCTCGCCGGGTGCCACGCGGCCGGCCCGCCCCCGGCGTGAGCGAACTTCCCCTGCACCTTACCGGCGGGCCGACGATCGTCCTCGGCGCCGGGATCGCCGGCCTTGCAGCGGCGGACAGCCTCGTGAGATCGGGTCACAAAGTCATCGTCATAGAACGCGGCAACGCCGCCGGGGGCACGCACCGCAGCCGCCAGATCGGCCCCTATACTTTCGATGTCGGCAGCATCTTCTACGAAGAAAACGCCAGGGTCTTCGATCTGGCGCCGGGAATCCGCGATCTCTGCCCCCAGGTCCTGAGCCTGCAACGGCGCGTCGCGCCTGACGGTTCGATCCTGCTCTACCCCATCGAACCGCGCGATCTGCTCAAGCAATCCCCCTTGCGGCTCGCCCGGTCGGTGCTGGATCTCCTCGGCTCGCGCATCGCCGTCAGCCGCGATGGAACCCTTGAAGCGATCTGCCGCAAGCGGCTGGGCGGCACATTCTTCGAAGATACCGGCCTGCGCTCCTACATCGGCCGCTTCCATCACGTCCCGCCCGAACAGATCGACGAGGAATTCTTTTTCCGGCGAATGGCCATCATCGAGCGTTTCACCCGCATGAACGCGCTGGCACGCAGCGCCGCCCGCGCAATCATGATCCGGCAGGGCAGCCAGCACCGCAAACGCTGGCCGATGCGCGTGCGCCCGCGCGAAGGATATCAGGCGATGTTCCGCCCGATCGTGGAACGCCTGACGGCGGCGGGGGTCGAATTCGCATTTGGCGAACAGCTTTCCGCCGTGGAGCGGGAAGGCAGCTTCTTCCGCGTCGGCACGCAGGGCTCGGGCCAGAGCGGCCATCACGGCCCGAACCATGGTGCTGGCCGGGATGGAGCCCCCCGCACCACCCGGCTCGCTTCGGCGGTGGTCAGCACGATCCCGGTGGATGCGCTCCACCAGGTACTGTTCTCGGCGCCTTCCGGCACCGTCTCGCTCGACATGACCACGCTTTACGTTTCCGCAGCGCACCTCCATCCGGATGCGGGGAATGTGCTGTTCAACTTCCATGCCGAAGGCGAATGGAAACGCGCCACGATCTATTCGCGCATCTATCCGGACCCCGCGTGCGGCCGGGAATTCTTCTCGGTGGAAACCACCCTGCCCCCCGGCGCCCGCCACAGCCCCGGCGCCGCCTTCGAAGATTTCCGCGATCATGCAACAAGGCTCGGCCTCGCCAGCGACCTTCGGCTGGAAGGCCATGAACTCGTGGAGGACAGCTATCCGCTCTACACGGTGGGCGCGCGCGCACGCCTTGATGCCGCGCTGGATCGCATCGCCGGGGTCGGGATCATCTCCGCCGGCCGGCAAGGACGCTTCGAATATCTGCCGACATCGTCCGGCGTGATCGCGCAAGTCATCCGCAATCTCGATTGCGGGGCCGCTCCGGCAGCCTCGCCCGAAATGGCCGCATGACCGGAATAACCGCACCGATGCCATCGACCAGCGCCCTGAACCACACCGCCGCACGCCCTTCCCCGCGGCCTCGCCCCCGCGTGCGGATCTTCAACGTGAAATACAGCCCAAACCTCGGGGACGGCCTGCTTTCGGAGTGCCTCGAACAGGCGCTGGTGGAATGCGGGGCCGATGAAAGCACATGCTCGATCGATCTCGCAGCGCGTTCGGCATACGGTCGCGGCACGGCGGGCCGGTCGGCGCTGATGCGGATGCTCCAGTCGTTGCCGCCCGCGCTCCGCCGGCTCGCGGTCCGCCTGCCGCTCGCTGTCCAGAGCCGCCGCCGCTGGCTGCCCCATTACCGCGCCGCATTGCGGGATGCCGATTGCGTGGTGATCGGAGGCGGAAACCTCATCGCCGATCTCGATCTCAATTTCCCGACCAAACTGGCCCTGGCAATCCATGAAGCGGCGGATCGCGGACTGCCGGTTTTCATCTATGGCTGTGGGGTCTCCTCAGGCTGGAGCAGGCAAGGGGCGGCGCTGCTGCAACAGGCGCTTGCCAGAGGCGCGGTCCGGCAGGTGTTCCTGCGCGACGAAAGATCGATATCGCTGTGGCACGACCTTTTCGGCGAACATGCAGGCCTCCCTGCCAGACTGGTGCGCGACCCTGGCCTCCTCGCCGGCGAACGCTACGGCCTCGGTGCTTCTCAACCCCGTCCAGGTGCCGTTCTGGTCGGGTTGAATGTGACTGCCCCCGTCGCCGTGCAATACCATGCGGAACATGCCCCGCAGGCCCGACAGCTCGAGGATTGGTACCTGAATCTCGCAGAAACCCTGGTTGCACGCGGGTTTCGGGTCGCCGTATTCACGAATGGCAGCCCGGAAGACCGCGCCTGCGCCGCCAGGCTTCGCAGCGCCTTCGAAACCATCGCCCTGCCAGGCCAGATCTCGTTTCCCGAAGCCGATACGCCGGGCGAACTGGCGCGGCTCATTTCCGGTCTCGGCGGACTTATCGCCTTCAGAATGCACGCAATTATCGCATCCTACGCGTGCAGGATTCCCTTCGTCGCGCTGGACTGGGACCCCAAGCTCGCCTCCTTTGTACATTCCATCGATCACGGCGAATGGCTTGTCGATCCAGCCTCCACCCCGGCCGAAACAGCCGCCTTCCTGCTGGCTCAAGCCATGGCGAACGGAATAGCCCCCAACACCCACGCCCGCGTAATCGCGCAGGCGCGTTATGGGGTAGAAAGCCTGCACACCGAAATCGCACGAGCCATTACGCCTTGAAATTTCAGAATAATCTTCAGTGAAACGGATACTCGCACTGATCGCCGCGCTTGCTGCCGCTCAGGCGCCCGCCGGAAACCCGCAGCGCCCCAGCCGCCTCGAAGCAGGACCAGAAGCGCAACCCGGCGCGCGGCTTGCTTCTGAAATCCGCGCCCCGCTCCCACCGATGCGGCTGGGCGCCGCCTCCAATTTCTCGCAGGGCAACCTCCCTCGCCTGTTCAATGCCGCCCTGGCTCTGCCGCTTGCGAACTGGCGCGACAGCATCCGCTGGGCAGACGTCGAGAAAACCAGAGGCCGCTACACCTTCGACCAGCCGATGTCCCTGTATCCGGCCAGCCTGGAGCAGCACCATGCCCGGATGACCCTGACGCTCAACTGGGGAAATCCGCTCTACGATGCCGGACAGACACCGCATTCGCCCGAAGCGCTCGCGGCATTCGGGAAGTTCGTTGCCGAAGTGGTGCGCCGGTATCCTGCGATCGACACGCTGGAAATCGGCAATGAGATCAACGGCAACAATTTCGTTTCCGGCCCGATGAAGGACGCGCCGCCCGCGCAGCGCCTCGCCTACCACCTGGCCATGGTACGAAGCGCAGCCAAGGCCGCGAGAGCGGTACGGCCGGATATCAAGGTCATTGGCGGCTCCACCCATTCGCTGCCCGGCGGCTTTCTCTGGCCCCTTCTCGATCAGGGCGGCGCCGGCCTGCTCGACGGTCTCGCGCTCCATCCTTACACCACGCCGATCGATCAACTTCCCGCTCAAGTCGCAGTCCTCCGCCGCCATCCTTCTCTGGCGCCAATACCGCTCTACATGACCGAATATGGCAGCCTGGACCCAGAGCATGCCGGTGACGATCTGGTCCGCGCTTACGCGACCCTTTCGTCTCTGGGCATCGCGGAGTTCGATTGGTACCCGCTCAACGATCGGGGCGACGGGTTCGTCCCCTTGCTGCGACGCGACGCAAGACTGACGGAGGCAGGCCGCGCCTTCCGTTTCGTGACGAAGCAACTCGGCGATCATCGGGGGGAGGATCGAAGCCCCGATCGCTTCACCTTCATTCACGCGTTCGGCGCCAGAACCTGGGTCCTCTGGGGCGCGGCAAGGCCGATCTCGATCGATTCCGCCTCCGTTTCCGCGTTCGACGCCGCGGGAACCCGGCTTAGTGGCGCCTCTCTGATGCTGGCCGAAGACCGGGTGCTCATCCTCACGGGCAAGGTTCCACTGAAGATCGACGAACACGTGAAACTCGGCTGCACGCCATTGATCGCGGACAGTTTCCTCGGCTTTACTTTCCCGGCACCCGATGGTGCCATCCCCAGCCAGACGGTCGGGCTTGTCCCGTTCTGGAAGACGGGCTCTCGCGAAGCGCCTTTCATGACGTTTCCCGGTCAACAGACGGCCGGCGTACCATGGACCCCCTATCTCGCGCCGCGCGGCGCGGCCGTACCTCGAGTGGCGGCTGACACGATTGTCCCGGCCACAGGAGCAAACGGAGATGCCGTTCTTCTCCGCTACACCGCGCGGTCTCGGATGGTGCTCAGGATAGAGGCCGAATTCGCGCTGACAGGCCGCAGTGAAAGCGGCCTGGCCGTATCCATGCGATCGGGCGGACAGTCCGTGTTTGCAACCCGGGGGGCGGCCCCGATCCGGATAGAGCGGACGATACCGCTTGCCCCCGGGCAGACGCTGGACTTTGTCGTCGCACCGGAGGGCGCTGGCCACACGGGTCCGGTCCGGTATCGCATACGCCTGTACGACACGGGGGCCTGCGCTCCTGTCGGCGCTATCAAATAATAGCGGAGCCAAGCTGCGTCCCTCACCCCGCCCATGGCAAGTCCACCCGGCAACCGAATCGACATTTCCGCTCCCTTGGGAAGGGAAAAAGCGTCGATCCCGGAAAAAACGATCACGCTTAGGGCGAAACCCCTATCGGCCATGGCATCCGGGCAACCACCTGGTTTTTGCCTGCGAAACCGGAACCACAACGGGCCTGCAAAGCCGGCCATTTCGGCGCATGGTTAACGCCACCTCTACAAGAGGCACGCACAAACGTTTGTGACTGCAAGGCAAAAGCGGCTGCAACTGCCAAACGATTGTGAATTGTACGCAATCACCCTTACCAACCAAGTATTACTTGAATCACAATCGAAACATCCAGCCGTGAATTTGCGTTTACCGTGCACAGAAGGCCCCGATTAGCCACTACAGCCATATTGAATATCTCGCAGAAACGAAACCAACAGCTCTACCGAAACAACAATCGACCCGGATAGAGCCAAAAATGCGAGTATTATCACATGGCAAAGAAGAATATCATCGCATCGACTGCGGCAACAACCACTTATTACGGCGACGCTCTTGAAAAGCAGCAGTGGTATCTGGACGGATCGACCCGCTCAAAGCTGAGCATCGACGCTTATTCCGTATGGCAGGACTACACCGGCAAAGGCGTGCGCATCGGCGTTATCGACTCCCAGATCGACTTTCGTCATGCCGATCTCAAGAAGGCCTATGACACCACGCTCGACTACAACTTCGCAACGGCGACTGACGCCGTAACGATCAGCGCCACCGCCCTGCCCCAATCCCACGGCACTTCCGTTGCCGGGGTGATCGCCGCCGAAGCCGGCAATGCCATCGGAACCGTAGGCATCGCCTCCGGCGCCACGCTCGTCGGCCTCGGCGTCGACTATTCCTCCAGCAATGCCGCAGGGCAGATCGTGTCTGCCCTGCAGAAGTCGGCCAGCCTGGACGTTGCCAACAACAGCTGGAGCTTCGTCGAAAACTTCGCCGACAATTTCAATGCCAACCCGGAATACAAGGCAGCGCTCGTTTCCGCCGTTTCAACCGGACGCGGCGGACTGGGCACTTCGCTGGTGTTCGCGGCCGGTAACGCTGGAACCTCCGGCACCTCGAACTACCATAACTTCCAGAACTCGCCCTACACGATCGCGGTCGGCTCGGTCGACGCCGACGGCAATCCTTCCGCCTTCACCAGCATCGGCGCGAACGTGCTGATCTCGGCCGCCGGCCGCGACGTGCTCACCACCACGCTGAGCGACCGTTATGAAAGCGTTTCGGGAACATCATTCGCCGCTCCGGCCGTGTCGGCAACGATCGGCCTGATGCTCCAGGCCAACCCCGACCTCGGCTACCGCGACGTTCAGGAAATCCTCGCCTATTCCGCCCACCGCACGGGCCTGACCGACGGCGCAAGCTTCGGCGACGGCTGGCGGACGAATGGCGCCGATAACGCCAATGGCGGCGGGCTCCATTACAGCGACGCATTCGGCTACGGCTTCCTCAACGTCCACGATGCCGTGCGACTGGCCGAAACCTGGGACGAACAGCAGACTTTCGCGAACATGGCCACAGCCACCAAGACCGTCACGACAGCGCAGACCCTGGTTGCCGGATCGAACGATCACCTTTCGCTCGACATCCCCGTGACCGATGCGATCGATCTCGAACATGTCCAGATTTCCATCGACCTCAACTGGCTCAACACAGGCGATCTCGACGTCTACCTGACATCGCCGGAAGGTACCCGGGTCCGCCTGGTCTACGACCTTCCAACCGAGAGCCGCGTCGGCAGCATCCGCAACTTCACTTTCAGTTCGGTCGCCTCGATGGGCGAACAATCCGCCGGTACCTGGAAGCTCGACATCTACAACCGCGATCCCGCCGCTGCCGACAAGGCCGGTGTGCCGATGACGGGCAAGTTCAAGGGCGCTACGCTGACCCTGCTTGGCGAAGCGGACACCTCGAAGAACGACACGTACATCTACACCGACGAATTCGGCACGCTCTACGCCGGCGCCGATCTCGCCAAGCGCAGCGTGCTCAAGGATGCGAACGGCGGAACCGACACGATCAACACGGCGGCCGTCACCAGCAACACCACGATCGATCTTACCGCCACAAAGGTAAGCACGATCGCCGGCGTCACCCTGAACCTGGCGGCCAATACCATCGAAAACGTCTACTCGGGTGATGGCAACGACACGCTGATCGGCAGCAACGTCGCCAACATGCTGAGCGCCGGGCGCGGAAACGACACGATCTACTTCAGCTTCGGCAATGACAGGATCGACGGCGGGCAAGGCCAGGACGCGCTGGTCATGAACTGCGCCTTCTCGAAGATTTCCGGCTCGGTCTCGGCCACCGGCGACGTGCTCATCTCCGCGAAGTATGGCGAGGTCTCGACCATCAGCAACGTCGAAACCTTCACCTTCTCGGACGGCACCTATAGCTACGCCCAGCTGGTGAAGCTGCTCGCCGCAGGCACTTCGGCAGTGGTCGACCAGCCGGTCACGCAGGCCCCGGTGGAAACGCCGACAGTCCCCGGCAACACCTCGGGCGAGGCCGGCACCGGCGACGGAACCGTGCATGCTCCGGTCACCGAGACGCCCGGTTCGGGCTCCACGGATCATGCGGCCACCAGCCCTTATGGCGATGAAGGCCGCACTTATGCAGCCACCCTGACCGGCACCGGCGCGGATGACCGCATCGTGGGAACCACGGCAGGCGAGCGGATCGACGGCCTCGACGGGATCGACAAGCTGCGCGGCATGGCCGGCGACGACGGCATCCACGGCGGCAACGGCGACGACACGCTCTATGGCGATGACGGGAACGATCATCTTTATGGCGATGCCGGCATCGACACGATCATGGGCGGCACCGGCAATGACTGGATCTTCGGCGGAACCGGCGCGGACCGGCTCTATGGCGAGGCCGGCGCCGATACCTTCGTGTTCGACGCTTCCGACGTGGCAGGCATGGACACCATCTACGATTTCAGCGCGGCCGATGGTGACAAGATCCTGATCACCGGCATCGCGAACGGCAGCACTGCCACGTTCGACATCGTCACCAGCGGTTCGGGCACCTATCTCCAGATGCATGACGAAAGTGGCGACCACCTGCTCGCCCGAATCAAGGGCGTCGGAATGGAAGGCCTCCATGTGGCCGACACCGATGCCGGACTGCTCTGGGCGTGAGGCCGCCCGTTCATTGACAGGGCCGCTGACGCCCGCACATCGCCCCAAGCGACTGTATCAAAAGGGCTCCGAGGAATCGGGGCCCTTTCCTTGTGCGCCCTCGCGACGCCCGCCATCGTTAATCCGCCAGAAGTGCAAGCCCCCCTCCCCGCCATCGAATTCTGCGTCCATAATGGACATTCCGGAAGCGGAGACTTCACATGCGGGCGCTGAACAACAAAGAAATTCCGCGCAATATCGCCATAGACTCTAGTAATAACACGTAAAACACCATCCATAATGGCGTATATTAAAATGAATGAATGGAAGATCCACATCAAAACGGTTGCACGACATTAACCCTAAGCCTTATGAACAAGCCACGATTGAGAGGGCACTGAAGCGCACTGCGCCGAACCTGCAAATCGAAAGGGGGAGGGGGCAACCGGTACACTTCACCAAACTCTCTTGAGTGGACGTGATTTGCTGCACAAATAATCGGGAAGCCGGCACAATCGTCGTCGAATGATTTCGAGTTCAAATCGCAACGATTATTGCAAGGAGCATTCCCGTGGCAGATATCAACGGATCATCCATTGGTGACAATATTTCCGGCAGTGCGCTGGGAGACCGTATTCTTTCCGGCCAAGGCAACGACACCGTGCATGGTGCCGGCGGTGATGACTACATCATCGGCGGAGCCAACAGCGACAACCTCTACGGAGACGAAGGGAACGACACCATTTACGGTGGCGGTTCTGCAGACAAGCTCCGCGGCGGCGAAGGCAATGACTATCTGAACGGAGGCGGCGGGGCCGACCGCATCTACGGCGGCTCGGGTGACGACATCATCTTCGGCGGCGCCGGCGACGATGTCCTCTATGGCGACAACCCCAACGACCCGACGGAAACCGGTGCCGACATCTTCGAGTTCGACAAGGATGACGGCTCGGACAAGGTGTTCGACTTCGAACTGGGGCTGGACAAGGTTCGTCTGCTCGAAGGCAACACCTATTCGCTCAGCTATCTCGGCGACAACACCATTCTGACTTACGGCACCACCACCGTTCGTTTCTACGACGCCCACCTGACCAGCGCCGACATTATCTTCGCCTGAGCCCTGAACGCACAAAAAGCGGACCGGAATGCCTTCGCATCCCGGTCCGCTTTTTTACGGGCCTCACGCAATTCCGGTTGCGGCGTTTGACTTTCCGGGAGAGCGCCCCCGCCTGGCAGAGGCATTCGGCCGCCTCAGAAAATCGCACCCAGAAGAAGTGCCCAACCCATGACGGAGACCGCCATGGCCACCGCAATCCCCATCATCGGATTCCTGTCGTCGGACTCGGCTGCAAACACGCGGCCAAGCAGAAGCGAGGGGCGATGAGGATGCGCGATCTCCGGCAGCGGTTCTCTCCGGGATGCCCCCCAGGGCTTTCGCCTGCTCGGCCCCGGCATGAATTCACCGGAGCAAGGGCCAAAGCCCTCCCTATGGCCAACCAGCGGCTCACCGCCAGTTTCCTGCATGTCAGGCAAGGATGATATCGGTCGCATCGATCATCGGCTTTCCACGGAGGGTGACAAGGGCAACGGCCGCGGCAGACCCGCTACCATCGGCATCATAGTAGAGCGTCCCGGCAGAGGCATCGTAGAACAGATGCGTATCGGCCGAAGCAGCCTTGCGGCCATAGTCGAGGGTCGCGGGCGAACCCGGGCGAAGCGGGGCCAGCGCAGCGAAGATGTCCTTGTCGATCTCGATGTGATCGACACCGCTCTGGAAATCGAGGATGGTATCGGCATTCGCACCTGTTTCGAGATAATCGAATACGAAGGTGTCCGCGCCGGCCCCACCTGTCAGCTTGTCCGCGCCTTTGCCGCCATTCAGGACGTTGTTCCCGTCGTTGCCGTAGAGAATGTTCGCCAGAGCATTGCCCATACCATGGAGGTTGGCCGTGCCGGTCAGGTAGAGCCGCTCGATACTGTCGCCAAGCGTGAAATCGACCTGCGACCTGACGGTATCGACGCCGCCCTGCGCACCGCTTTCGATCACCCTGTCTCCACGGTCGTCGACGAAATAGGTATCGTCGCCGTCGCCACCTTCCATGCGGTCGGCCCCGATCCCGCCGTCGATCCTGTCATTGCCCTTTCCGCCGATCAGGACGTCATCTCCGGCAAGTCCGTCCAGACGATCGTCACCCGCGCCGCCGTCGATACGATTGCCCTTCCCGTCCCCGACAAGGATATCGGCATGGGCCGATCCCTTCACGTCCGACCCGCTGATGGCTGCGCGCTTGCCATCCACGATCGCCGCCCCCTTCGTCAGGTTGACCTGCAATCCGGCCCCCGCGCCCGAGTAATCCAGGGTTGCAGCCTGGACCGTGGCAGCAACAGCCTTCTCGGAGTAGATCTGGATATGGCGCGTGGTAACATCGCCGCTTGAGCTGGCGCCCGATTGCACGATGAAATCGACCTGATCCCCTGCCGCGAGCGATACGTGAGCCAGGCTGAAATCGTATGCATTGCCCTTCGCGGGGTCATAGATCTCCTTTTGGAGAATCTCCTTCCCGTTCACGGTGACCTTCAGCAAAATCCCGTCGAGGCTCTGATCGGCAACATCATATGTGCCCTTGATCGTGAACAGACCGCCAGTTTGGGCGGTGTACCGCTCGATAATGCCGTAACGGGCCGCCGCGCTCTTGCCTCCGCCGAAATCAACGGGTGTCAGCGTTGTCGCATTGATCTCCAGCGGGCGGAGCCATTGCGAACCCAGATACGGAGTCCACAGTTCCCCCCCTTTCAATCCGCCCCCCATCGTTTGCAACGCGGCGACCTGGCCGGTGCCGGACAGGGAAAAGTACGACCATGGCCCCTCGAACCCGGCACCTGCCGCATCCTGATTGGTCACGTCAAACTGGTCATAGCTGTCCGCAACGAGATTTCCCGCGTGGAACTGGACCGACGCTCCCGTCATCACCCCCTCGGACTTCAGGATGATCGGAGTATCCGCAGAAATCCTGCCGTCGAAGTTCGCGATCCGATTGCCGTCGAGATCATAGGCGGACACGCCCTTCGCCAGGCTGACGGAACCCGTCTGCCCCCAAAGCACCGCCGCATGATCGCCGAAAGTGTACAGGTAAGTGAAATCATCGGTCGCGACCCGTCGGATCACGTCGGCATCAGCCAGCAGGCTGTCGAATACCCGAAAAGCCTCTCCCGCCGGCGTCGCGCTGGCGCCCTGGGTATTCCAGAGCTCCATGTTCGGGAAGTAGGACTGGCGCGCCAGTGCATACCAACTCGCGCTCTCGATACCGGCATCCCCCATGACGCTGAGCATTTTCGCAAGATAGGCCGGCGCATCGTCGAGCGAGGCGAAATTCGCACCGAACTCGGTAACCTTGATCGCCATGTCCTTGCCGATCACGCCGCGCAGCACCTCGATCTGGTCGGCAAACTGCTCGGGCGGCGTGGTATAGGGATGGATGGAAACCGCATCGAGGAGGCCCAGTGTTCCGAGTGCCTTGAGGTCCGCGAAGTAGTCCACCGGGATGGAGTGCGTGGCGCCTCCTACAAGTTCCACGTCCAGTCCCGCCCTGTTCAGCGCACTGTCCACCGCGGCAACCAGCTTGGCATAATAATCATCGCGGTTGGCCGCCGACGATGTCGCCACAGGGCCGGTCACGAAAGAATTGGAGTTGTATTCGTTGCCGATCTCGACGGCGCTCACATTGGGATAGCGCTGCAATGTCGCCACGACGAAATTGGCGAAAGCCTCGCGCCCCGCATCGCTGTAAACCGTGTATCCGCGGTCGTAGAGCGCATTGGCATTCGCAAACGTCAGCGTAACTGCAAGGCCCTTCTGCAGCGCCTGATCGAGCCAGGCAGCCTGCGGAACCGAAAAGTCATACTTGCCCGCAGCTTTCTCGATCGCCCCCCATGGCACGCTGTCGCGGATGCCATCCACGCCAAGGTTTGCAGCGGCATCAAGAAGCGATGTGTTCCACCCCTGGCTGAAGTGGGTCTGGGCATCTAACCGGATAGTCATAACGTTCCCCGAAGAAGAATTTCCCCGGAAGTAACGGATCATATCACTACGACAGACTTACAGCGATGGTTACCATCACAGACACAACCAATAATGCAATTGCACAGATAGATTATGTGTAAACACCTATCCATCACCATGCAAAACCCGCCTCAATCAAACGGTGCGCCAGTATTTTCTCTCCTTCAAGTCGAACTCATCCGTATCCGATACAACTCCCCAGGCATTCGCGATGCAACCGGTATGCCGTCGAAATTCACGCGGCCCCTCCATAACCCCCGTCCCAGCCATCAGCCGCGACTACAGCAAATGCCAGGTATGGAAGAGATGAGCCGCGCCCACACTGGTCAGCGATCAAAACTGACACCGGAACGGAGATGACCCGACTGCGCCTGCAGACCACTCCGGGCTAGTCTCCAGCCACGTCCAGATCGCCAACCCACGGAGGTCAGCCTGATACCCTCTAACCTCCGCACCGCATCCCGGCAGCACGGGAAGAACCGGCAATGAATGCGATTCCCATCGCCTTGTTCTGGCTGCTCGTCATCTGGGCAGCCGCAAGCCGGCGGCCGGTTGCGCTCTATCTTTTCTTCGCAACCATGCCGTTCGGCGCTTTCGCGGTGATCCCCACCCAACTCACCGGAGGGCTGACGTTCATCGCCACGCCCATCGCTGCGATAGTGGTCATCGCAAAAGCCTTCCTCAACAGGCAAGGCCCATCGGCCCTGCTGTCGATGGCGATCATGCCGAACCGGCTTCTGTTCCTGTTCGCCTTCTGGACGATCGCCACGGTCACGACCTTTTTCATGCCCCGCCTGCTTGCCGGCGACCTGCTCGTCGTTCCTGTACGCGGCGTACTCCGCACCACGGCACCCTTGGCCCCATCGACGCAGAATCTCTCCCAATGGGTCTACATGACGATATCGGTGTTCACGGTCTTCGCGCTTGCCAGGCACCTGCGATCGCCGGACATGCGGCAGCATGCCCTTCAGGCGCTCTGCCTCGGCGCAGCCATGCTGATCGTCACCGGCCTGCTTGACTATGCGAGCCAGTTCCTGCCGCTGGCTCCCTTGCTGCAGCCGTTCAGGACTGCATCCTATGCACTGGCCACGGAAGTGGAGGTCATGGGCTCCAAACGCGTCGTCGGCCTGATGCCGGAAGCTTCCGCGTTCGGCACTTATTGCCTCGGCTTCCTGTGCAGCCTTTACTTCTACAGGCGCGCAATCACCAACATTGCGCTGCGAACCAGGGTTTGTCCGCCCATTCTGATCGCGTTGCTCCTGCTCTGCTGGCAGTCGAAATCCTCTGCTGCTTACGTGGGCATGGGCCTCTTCGTGGCGATGGCATGTGCCGAATGGCTGCTCAGGGCGAACAAGCCGCAGCACACGGGGCTGATCTACCGGCAAGGCCTTCTCGGCGAACTATCCGTGCCGATCGCCATCCTGACCGGCGTGACCATGACCCTGCTTCTCAAGCCGGACCTGCTTGATCCGATCTATGCCATGATCGACCGTATGGTCCTGCAGAAAGGCTCATCGCACTCCTACGAGGAACGCGGAATGTGGCGTTCGATTGCGCTCGCCAGCGTTTTCGAAAGCCATGGCTTCGGCATTGGTCTGGGAAGCACACGGGCGTCGAGCAGCATCGTCGCCATATTCAGCGCCACGGGTATCCTCGGAGGCGTCTTTTTCTGCGCATTCATCGCTCAAAGCTGCCTTCGCTCGGCGAGCAGCCCGGAACTGCGGATTCTCGCTTCGGGTTTCCGCTTTGCCTACATACCGATGTTCACCGTGTCGCTGATGATCGCGGATGCCAATTTCGACTTTGTCGCGGCTTTCGGCTTCGGCCTTGCGACAGCGCTTTCCTTCCAGCCGGACCGCCCGGTGAGAGCCGCATCTTCCCCCTATTTCATCCGCGAGCCCATGACGGCAGCCAACGATGTCGTCCGAACTTCGGCGCAAGCCGGTTCCCGAAATGCACGCCCAGGGATTACTGCCGATGCAGTCCGCGAATTCCACACATGATCGCTACGGGTTTCTGGATGAAATGCGCGGCATCGCCGCGATGGCGGTCCTGATCTTTCACATCGGAACCCGAACGGGCGCCCCGCCGCTGGCCGCGAACGGGTATCTCGCTGTCGATTTCTTCTTCATGCTGAGTGGCTTTGTCATCGCGGAAGCCTACCGCGCGCGACTTCTGAACGGCATGACATTCGGGGATTTTGCGACGAAACGCATCATCAGAGTGGCGCCAATCATCGTGTTGGGCGTCTTGATGGGTGCAGCCTACCTCCTTGCTCGCTGGATCGCCGTACCCGCGAGGTCTGACAGCCTGCAAGATATCCTCGCCAGCGCTGCGCTCAACCTCCTGCTGCTGCCCAAATGGTGGCAAGCATCGGCAACCGGTTGGGAACTCTTCCCGGCGGACGGCCCCCTCTGGTCACTGTTCTTCGAAATCCTTGTGAACTTCGCATGGGCCGGGTTTCTGGTCGCCAGGAGACGCGGGACGCTCCTGGTTCTCGCCGCGATCAGCCTGATCGCTCTGACCCGTCTTGCCGGAATTCACGGAACAATGGACATGGGCTGGAACCTGCCGACATTTACCGGCGGCCTCGCACGCGTATCCTTCGGTTTCCTGATCGGCCTGCTGATACACGCATTCCGCCAAGCCCTGCCGAAAGCCGGAGCCTGGGCTTCGTACGTCGCAGCCCTGCTTCTGATCCTGTCGCTTTGCCTACCGATAAATGACGTCAGATGGACGCTATTCGTCACCGCTGTCATCCTGCCATGCACGCTCGTTCTTGCGGTTATCGCAGGCCATCGCACAGTGATCCCCGGCGGCCGCTTTCTGGGGGTCGTTTCCTATCCGGTCTACGGCCTTCATGTGCCGATCCTCGCGCTCTATTCCGGCGCTTTCGAGAGGTTCACAGGCCTGGAGCGTACCGGATGGGAAGCCTATCTTCTGATCCCCGTCATCGTCGGCTTCGCCTGGCTGATCACGACCAGATATGAAGGGGCCGCAAGGAATATTCTTCAGGAACACATTGCCCGCAGGACGCGCGCCCAACCCGTGACCGGAGCATAATCACATGCCGGCGAAAATATTCATAGCCACAAGAACAGTATTCAAGCTTGGATTCTCGTCGCCGCGTGAGTTCCCAGGGAGTTCTCGCGCAGCCAGGTCATGACCGCAAACAGGCCGTATCCGAGAGGTAGAATGGGCAGGAAGTACAGGAACTCCATCATTTTCCCATCTACATCATTGACAAGTGAAGGCGCCGACCCGCTTGCACTGGCAATATCGATGAGGGCGGCGTTGATGCTCGGCATATCCCATGCCACGACGACCGCAAAGGCGATGGCCGCAGGGCCACGGAATCCCGGATGCCGGATCAGGAGTTGAATGGCTGCGGATGCCAGGAAAACGCTGCCTGCAAACCAGAAACCGGAAACGAAGAAACCAAACAAGACCCAACTCCTGCGACCGCTGCTACAAACCTTTGCCGATCCCGGCTCAGCGTGAACTTCTTATAGGATCGCAGTCTCGGTTTTCGGTCTCGCCGGACACAGAATTAAGATCGGACACACGCATTGAAGAGCACCTAACGGCCACTGAGACCGACAGAGCGTGACAGAAGCAGCGGCCAGACCCACGCAGGAATGCCCCCTCGCCATCGAGATGTTCACGCCGAAAAGACGGCGTAAAACTCACTCTGCAACAAGCTGGGAATCGCCTCGCCGCCCCTTGCCAGCGAGCAGCGGTTCCGCGTGACCGGAAGGGCCGGATTGCCCGTGCACCTTCCGGGCATTTGCCACCCGTTCAGATGACGACCTTCAGGGGCGAGCGCGCAGACGTTCCCAACGGGCGTCGAGTTTCGATTGAGCGGCGCCGCTCCTTACATGGGAAATCAGCGATACGCCGCGAAGGGCAACGCTGTGGCCGGACAGGAAGCGACCGGAAACGCTGTAACCGATATCGTATAGCGCGACATCTTCGTACGGTTCGCCATCGACCAGGAACCGTGTCCTGATCGCAACCGGCAGCCGCTCGTCGCCGCGGCTGTTATCGGGGAGCTTGGCCTCGTTCCGTGCCTTTTCCAGTTCCCGCTCGAACCACCTGGCCTCGATCCGCGGTTCTCCGGTGGTTTCGGCAGGCGCCACACCCAAGGCTGTCGGGAACAGGATGGTCTGGCTCTGTACGGACTGTTCGGGCGAAGCAGGTTTCAGGGTGAGCACCTGTTCGCCGGAACTTGTCGCCACCAGCACCAGTGTTGCGGCGCGGGTGGAAGCGCGCTGCGCATCGGCCTGCTTCACGGCCTCGCCGTCGCTGCGCGCGGTCCAGTTATTCCAGAGTGTCAGCCCGGAAATGACGACTGCGACCACGGCCAGCACTTCGCCCAGCGTGATCCATCGCCGGCGGATGGCGGCGGCCTCGGCCGCGCGCACTTCGGCTTTTGCCTCTGCCCTGGATGGAGATGGAGTTTCGGGGCGGGGAAGATCGTCGCTCACGCGTCCGTTCCATCATCTTCGGCGGCGGCGGTCAAGCGCTCCCGCCTTTATCGACCTCCGGACAGCAGCGTTGGCGCGTCTATCGTGAACTTGAAGCCGAAGATCAGCGCATCCTTGATGTCGCGCGTGCGGAACGGGGCGCCGGTCTGGTCGGGGTGGAGAATGTACTGCACATTGGGCGAGATGCGGATCGCCGGGCCGAGCTGCGCGCCGTAGGCCAGTTCCATCATGTACTGGTGGCGGCTGACGGCGGCATCCCCGCCCGCCGAAACCCGCGCCGCGCGCATGCGCTCCATCGCGAGGTTACTGAAGCGCTGGTCGCTGATCATGAAGCCGATCGTATCGGCATCGCGTCCGGCAAGAGTGCCGGTCTGCACCACGCCGAAGTCGAGGAAGCGGCTTTCCTCCACCCGGCCGGACAAGTTGGTCATCGCCACGCCGAACACGCTGAGGCCGCGCTCCGAACGGGGATCGGGCCGGGTCAGGCGCTGGTCGAAGCGGAAATAGAGGCCCGAGCGGCCCTTGCGGGTCTGCGGATCACGCCCGGTGAGGATGGCGATGCCGCCCTGATCGTCGCGCAGCGGATCGGCATAGTCGCCCCGGTCGAACCAGCCGCCGACGATATAGTGGCCGGGCAGGCGCACGCCCTTGCCTTCGTTCGAATAGCCCAGTTCCCACGGCACGATCACGCCGGTTGCATTCTTCGTGCTGAAGTTGAAGCCGTGGTCGCTGGCGCGCTTGCGGTCCGGGTTGACCTCGTAAGCGCCGACGTGGACGGTCACATGCGGCAGCACTTCGGCCTTGGCGCGGATCATCCAGCTGGATGCCGGGAAGTAGGTGAAGTTGCTGTTCTTGAAGACGAACGTCGGGTTGCCGCAGCCCGAATTGCCCTGAAAATTGCAGTAGATCGGCGAATTCAGGAAATGGATGTTGGCCTGGCTGCGCCCCGCCTCGATCATCAGGCGATCGTTGAATAGCTTCTGCTCCCAGGTCAGGATCGCGAGGTGGGTGTTCTGGGTGCCCCAGATTTCCTGAACCGAGGTGTTGTTGCCCAGCGCCAGCGCCGAGAGGCTTTCCCCGTGGCGATTGGTGATCGCGGCATGGATCGTGCCGCCGCCGATGCCGGCGATGCGGTCCATGTCGAGGTCCGCGCCGACATAGATCTGCCCGGCATAAGCGGCATCGCGGCGCAGGCCGCCGGTGACGTTCGTTGCCGCCTCGCCCGTGTAGCTGAGCGCGAGGGTAATGCCGTCGTCGGCCAGCGGCTGCCAGGGCTTCGGGACATCGGCCTGCCTGTCGGCGACCGGGGCCTCGTCGGAAGCGACCTCCTGCGCCATGGCGGCGGATGCCGTCAAACAGGGCAAGGAAAGGGCGGCGGCACCTGCACAGCAGGCGCCCTTGAGCAGTGCGAACCGCATCGAAACATATCCTCTCTAGGATCGGCCCGGTCTTCCGCCGGCCCGGAATCAATTCAGGCGGCGGCGATTTCCGCCGGGGCCATGCGCGGCTTGAGCAGGCCAACGAGGACCCCGCTCACCAGCACGCCCGCCAGAATGGCCAGCCCGTAGACCGCCAGATGCGTGACCGCGCCGGGGATCGGCAGGACGAACACGCCGCCATGCGGCACCTTGAGCTCGGCGCCCGCCGCCATCGAAATGGCCCCGGCAATCGCCGATCCCGCCATCAGCGCCGGGATCACCCGGAACGGATCGCGCGCGGCAAAGGGGATCGCGCCCTCGGTGATGAAGGCAAGGCCCAGCACGGCGGCGGCGCCTCCTGCCTCGCGCTCTTCCACCGAGAACCGGTCGCGGAACAGGCGGGTGGCAAGGCCCACGGCAAGCGGCGGCACCATGCCCGCCGCCATCGTCGCGGCCATCGGCGTATAGACCTGGCTGGAAATCAGCCCGACCGAGAAGGCATAGCCCGCCTTGTTGACCGGCCCGCCCATGTCGAAGGCCGACATCGCGCCCAGGATCACGCCCAGCAGGATCGCGCTCGATCCCTGCATCGAGCGCAGCCACTCAGTCAGGAACGCCAGCGCGGCGGCGACCGGGGTGCCGACCGCATAGATCATCAGCAGCCCGGTCAGCAGCGTGCCCAGCAGCGGCAGGATCAGCACCGGCTTCAGGCCCGCAAGGTTCTTGGGCAGCTTGATAAGCCGGTTGAGCCATTCGACGCCGTAACCGGCGATGAAGCCCGCCACGATGCCGCCCAGGAAACCCGCGCCCAGATTGGCGGCCAGCATCCCGCCGATCATCCCCGGCGCGATGCCGGGCCGATCCGCCACCGAATAGGCGATATAGCCCGCCAGCGCCGGCACGATCAGCGCGAAACCGCCCTGCGCGCCGATGCGGAACAGGGCACCCGCAAGTGTTCCCTCGGCGCCTGCGCTGTTGGCATCGATACCGCCCAGCGCAAAAGCCATGGCGATCAGCAGGCCGCCCGCGACCACGAAGGGCAGCATGAAGGAAACGCCGGTCATCAGGTGCTTGTAGGGACCGGCACGTTCGGCAGCGCCGCCGGAAGTCTCGGCAGAGGCCGCGCCGCCCTGCACTTTCGCCTCGGTGAGAGCACGCTCGATCAGGGCCTTGCCGCCGGAGATGGCGGGCTTGGTACTCGATGCGAAGACCCGCTTTCCGCCGAAGCGCGCACGGTCGACCTCGCGGTCGGCGGCGATGATGACCACGTCGGCCGCCGCGATCTCTTCCGCCGTCAGCGGCGAACCGGCGCCGACCGAGCCCTGCGTTTCCACGCGGATCGGATAGCCCAGCTGCTTGGCGCCTTCCTCAAGGCCTTCGGCGGCCATGAAGGTATGGGCGATGCCGGTGGGGCATGAGGTGATCGCCACTACGCGCGGCAAATCGGCGGAAACCTGCGGCTCCTGCGCCAGGGCAGCTTCGGGATCGGCCAGCACCGCCTCCAGCGTGACACGGCGAAGCGGCGTGAGCGGGAGTGCGGCTGCGGCCTCGTCATGGGCGGCGACCAGCAGCAGGGTATCGCCCGCCTGCAATTCCGGCGGAAGCGGATTGAGCACGCCTTGCCCGGTGCGCACCTCGATCTCGATATCGCGGCCCTTGGCCCGCGCCGCCTTGCGCAGCGCTTCCCCTGCGAGCACGCCCTGTACGGCGGAATCGGCCGCATCGATAACTGCGTAGAGCTTGCCCATCATTCCTCTCCGGCCTTGATCGTTTGCGGGCGGGTACAGCCCGGCAGCATCGACGGCGTGACGGCCACTTCATCGGCCAGTGCATGCACCGTGGGCAGGGCGGGCAGGTTCGGCCCCGCCATGCCGAGCTTGGCGACCGCGAACGCGGTGGCGAGGCGGGCGGTGCGTTCAAGATCCGCGCCTTCGCCCAGAGCCGCCACGATACCCGCGACCATCGCATCACCCGCGCCCACCGTGCTGGCGACCTGTCCGATGGCGAGACGCGCGGTAACGGCGCCTTCCGAGGACAGGAACAGCGCCCCTTCCTCGCCCATCGACACGACGACCAACGAAACGCCGCGCCCGTGCAGCTGCGCCGCCGCTTCGGAAAGCGCGGCCAGATCGGACAGGGGACGGCCGAGCCATTGCGCCAGTTCGTCGCGGTTGGGCTTCACCACATCGGGCAGAACATCGGCGGTAAGCGCGCACTTGAGCGGCAGGCCGCTGGTGTCGAGCACCACCCGGCACCCGGCCGCGCGCAGGCGTGCGGTGAGCGTGACGTAGCTGTCGGGCGGGCAGCCCGGCGGCAGGCTTCCGGCCAGGACCACCAGATCGCCCTCACGCGCGGCTTCGCAGATGGTTGCCGCCACCATTTCGGCGCGCCCCGCATCCACGGCGATCCCGTCGAGATTGATATCGGTCGTGCCCGTCGCGTCCACCAGCTTGAGGTTGACCCGCGTGGCCCCGGCGATGCGGATGAAGCGGTCCTCGATGGCCTTGGCGGCGAACAGCGCATCGAACGCGGCGGCATTGTCGCTGCCGAGCAGGCCGTAGGCGGACACCGGCATGCCCCAGTCGGCCAGGCAACTGGCGACGTTCACGCCCTTGCCGCCCGCGTTCTGACGCACCGAACGGGCGCGGTGGACTTCGCCCACGACCAGCCGGTCAAGCATGACGGTCTGGTCGATGGCCGGGTTGAAGGTGACCGTAAGAGTGCGCATCAGCCTTCCCCCTCTTCGATTTTCGGCCCGTCCAGCGCGCGGATTTCGCCGGCGCTTTCCATGTCGAGCGCCCTGGCGGCAAGCGTGCGCAGGCTTTCGAGGCTGGCGCCGCGAATGCGGGCCTTCACCGCCGGAATGTCGCGCGGGGTCATCGACAGTTCGCTGACGCCCAGCCCCACCAGCAGCGCCGCGCCGAAGGGATCGCCGGCAATGCCGCCGCAGACGCCGACCCAGCGGCCATGCGCCTTCGCGCCCTCCACCGTCGCCGCGATCATGCGCAGCACGGCGGGGTGCAGGCTTTCGGCATCGCCCGCCAGTTCCGGGTTCTGCCGGTCGATGGCGAGGACATATTGGGTAAGGTCGTTCGTGCCGATCGAGAAGAAATCGGCATGGGCCGCCAGCGAGCGCGCCTGGATGGCGGCGGCGGGAACCTCGATCATGATGCCCACGGGAATCGTCGGCGCGTCCAGCTCGACGCGGATCTCCTCGCAGCGGGCACGCAGCGCGATCAGTTCGTGGACGGAGGTAATCATCGGGAACATGATCGAAAGATCGCCGCCGGACTTGGCGGCGCGGTACAGCGCGCGAAGCTGCGGCTCCAGCAGGTCCGGGCGGCGCAGCAAGAGTCGCGCGCCGCGTACGCCAAGGAAAGGGTTCTCCTCGCGCGGGAGGTCAAGATGCGGCACCTGCTTGTCGCCGCCGATATCGAGCGCACGCACCACCAGCGGGCGCCCTTCCAGCGCCTCGGTCATGGCGCGGTAGATTTCGGCCTGCTCGTCCTCGCCCGGACTGTCGCCGCGTTCGAGAAACAGGAATTCGGTGCGCATCAGGCCGACGCCCTCGCCGCCCTGCGCCAGCGCGAAAGCGACCTGATCGGGGCGATTGACGTTGGCGGCGATCTCCACGCGGTGGCCGTCGCGGGTTTCGGCAGGCTTGCCGCGCTCGGCTTCTTCGGCGGCGCGCTTTTCGGCGAGCGCCGCGATCCACGCGCGGGCAGAGGCGAGATCGGCCTCCGACGGGTTCAGCCAGACGCGGCCGCTGTCGCCATCGACGATCGCGGTGGCCCCGGCGGCAAGCCCCATCAGGTCCGCGCCGCCCGCCACGACCGAAGGCAAGCCGAGCGTGCGGGCCAGGATCGCGCTGTGCGAAGTCGGCCCGCCCAGCGCCGTGGCAATGCCCGCAACCCGCGCGGTATCGAGCGTGGCGGTATCCGAAGGTGACAAGTCCGCCGCGACCAGCACGCAGGGCTCCTCGGGCAGATCGGTCAGTGATCCGGCCGCAAGCGCAGGATCGATCTCGGCCAGAACGCGGCGGCCGATATCGTGCAGATCCGCCGCGCGCGCGGCGAGCACCGGATTGCCCAGCGCCGAAAGCTGCCCGGCGATACGGTCCACCGCCTGATGCCACGACCATGCCACCCCGTGCCCCTCGACCATGAGCTGGCAGGTGAGCGTGATGAGATCGGTATCGTCGAGCAGTTCGGCCTGCGCCTTGAAGATCGCGGCATCGCCCGCACCCAGACGCCGGGTGGTATCGTCGATCAGCGCCTTCATCTGCGCGCGGGTGCGGGTGAGCGCATCGTTCAGCTGGGTGCCACCGCTGGCCAGATCGGTCGGCCGGTCGGGCACGTCGAGTTCCTGCGCAGAAAGCACATGGACCTTGCCGATGGCGAGGCCCGGACTGGCGGCGACGCCCGCGATCATCCGCGCCTCGCCCACGGGCTTCCAGCCGCGGATCGGCGCGGCGGCCTTTTCGGCGGCACGCGCGGCGTCTTCCTTCTCGCGCACGGTCAGGCGGCGGACCACGGCGGCAAAGCTGTCCAGCGCCGCCCGCGCGCCTGCCCCTTCGGCGGAGAGAGTCACCCGATCACCAGCACGCAGCCCCAGTTGGAGGAGGGAAACGAGGCTGCGGGGATCGGCGCTCTCTCCGCCGTGGCGCACGCGCAGGCGCACGCCAGAGGCACGCGCCGCTTCGACCCAGGCCGAGGCGGGGCGGGCATGGAGGCCGGTTGGGTAGTCGACCGTCCATTCTGTGGTTTCAGCATAGTCTGCCGCCGGTTCGGACGGGGCGGCAGCCGCGCCGTCTTCCCACAGCGCGCGGGAAAAGGCGGCCGGATCGTCGGTGGCGACCAGCGCGGCAAGGCGCGGCTCGTCCTGGATGAGGCGGGTCAGGCGGCGCAGGATGGCGATGTGGCTGTCCGAATTGGCGGCGATGCCCACCACCAGATGGGCGCGCTGGCCGGGGTTCCATTCGACCCCTTCGCGCAACTGGAGGATCGCCACGCCGTCGCGGCGGACCAGGCCCTTGTCCTCGCCCAGGCCATGCGGGATCGCCACGCCCGCGCCCAGGAACGTGTTCGCCACGCCCTCCCGGCGGACCATGCTTTCCTCGTATCCGGGCGCAACGCAGCCGGCGGCGACCAGAAGCTGGCCGACCTGGCGAATCGCATCGACCTTGTCTGCCGCGCTGGCATCGATTCGAACGAGATCCTCTACCCCCGAGGCGGGCGCATCTGCGAGCATTTCAGGCCTCTCCTGACCGTTTTGACGACGGGTCTGTGATGTACTTAGAAAACGTTTTCTCAAAGCGCTTGTCAAGAGAATGCTTGCGATCTTGAGAGAACGTGATGCATAGTCTCCCGCAGGAGAGGGGCAAAACGCCCTAACAAGTGAGAACGATTTCTCGAATGGCGCATTGCGGATGACAGTTGGAATCAAGGACGTAGCCCGGGTTGCCGAAGTGTCCCCCGCCACCGTTTCGCGGGTGCTGTCAGGCCGCAGCGTCGATCCCGCGATGCACGAGCGGGTGCTGGCGGCCGTGAAGTCCACCGGCTACCGCCCCAACCTTGCGGCGCGGCGCCTGCGCTCCCAGCACACCAACACCATCGGCCTGATCGTCGCCGATATCCGCAACCCCTTCTTCACCGCGGTCTCGCGCGCCATCGAAAGCCTCGCCACCGCACGCGGGATGCGGGTGATCCTGTGCAACACCGACGAAGACCCGGCCAAGGAGGCCGGCTATCTCGAACTGATGCACGAGGAACGCGTAACCGGGGTGATCTTCGCGCCCTGCCGCCAATGGGTCGAAAAGGCCGAGCGGCTGGAACCGGGCTTCCCCGTCGTCCTGATCGACCGCAGCCTGCCCAGCGCCGGTCTCGACACGGTATTGCTAGACAACGAAACCATGGCCGCCGAATTGGTGGCGCACCTCCACGCCCAGGGCCACCGCCGCGTGGCCGGGCTGTTCGGCGCCGCCAGCAGCACCGGGATCGAGCGCCGCGCCGGGTTCGAGCAAGCGGCCCGCAAGTTCGGCATGGAGGCCGTCACGGTCGAGATGCCGCACGCCGCCGAGGCCGCGGCACGCACGGTCAGGGAACTGCTCTGCGGCCCGGTTCGCCCGGACGCGCTCGTCGCCAGCAACGGCGTCATGCTGCTCACCGTGCTGCGTGCGCTGCGCGACCTCGATCTCGCTGTGCCCGGCGACATTGCCCTTGCCGGGTTCGACAACAACGACTGGATGGAATTCGTCGGCGACGGGCTCTCGGTGATCGAACAGCCGGTCGAGGAGATCGGCCGCACCGCGATGACCATGCTGCTGGACCGGCTGGACCATCCCGAAGCGCCTGCCCGCAAGGTCGTGCTGGCGGGACGCCTCATCACGCGCGGATCGAGCGGCCCTCACGCCCGCGCCAACCAGCCCATCGGAGCCTGACCATGATGACCGACTTCAGCGCAAAACAATCGATCGGCCGGGACACGCGCCTGTGCATGTCGCTTTCCGCCCGCCCCGGCAACGCCGGGTCGCGTCTGCACAACACGCTCTACGGGCTGCTGGGGCTGGACTATGTCTACAAGTCCTTCTCCACCACGGACCTGCCAGCGGCCATCGGCGGCCTGCGGGCGCTGGGCATTCGTGGCTGCGCGATCTCGATGCCGTTCAAGGAAGCGGTGATCCCCCTGCTCGACGGGCTTGAGGATTCGGCCCGCGCCATCGACAGCGTGAACACCATCGTCAACGACGAAGGCGTGCTGACCGGCTACAATACCGACTATACCGCCGTGCGCGATCTCGTTGCCCGGCGCGGCATCGATCCGGCCACGCCGTTCCTGCTGCGCGGCAGCGGCGGCATGGCCAAGGCGGTCATGGCCGCGCTTCGCGATCTCGGCTTCCGCCAGGGCACGATTATCGCCCGCAATGCCGAAGCCGGCCCCGCCCTTGCCGAACAGTACGGTTTCCGCTGGCTCCCCGAGCTTCCCGAACAGGGGGCGGCGATGCTTGTCAACGTCACGCCGCTCGGCATGGAAGGCGCGCAGGCCGGCGAACTCGCCTTCACGCCCGCGCAGATCGCCGCCTGCGACGTCGCCTTCGACGTGGTGGCGCAGCCCGCCGAAACGCCCTTTATCAAGGCCGCCCTCGCCGCAGGAAAGACGGCGATCTCCGGCGCGGAAGTGATCGTGCTCCAGGCCATCGAGCAATTCGTGCTCTATACCGGCATCCGCCCCGACGATGAGGCCATTGCCAAGGCCACCGCCTTCGCGCATGGCCCGCAAGTAGCCCGGCGGCTGCAAGACGCGGCGTAATGCCGGCCCGAAGGGGCAGGATGTGCTCGCAGTGCCATGGATTTGTCCGGAACATGGGGTAAGGAAGCTGATATGAAACCGACACTCACCCGCTTCCTGCTCGAAAAGCAGCGCGAGCCGAACTCGACCTGCCCGCCCGAACTGCGCCTGCTGATCGAAACCGTGGCGCGCGCCTGCAAGACGGTGAACCACGCCATCGCCAAGGGCGCGCTGGGCGACGTTCTGGGCAGCCTCGACAGCGAGAACGTGCAGGGCGAAGTTCAGAAAAAGCTCGACGTGCTCGCCAACGAACTGCTGCTGGATGCCAACGAGTGGGGCGGCCACCTCGCCGGAATGGCCTCGGAAGAGATGGAAACGATCCATCCCATCCCCAACCGCTATCCCAAGGGCGAATACCTGCTGGTCTACGATCCGATCGACGGTTCCAGCAATGTCGACGTAAACCTCTCGGTCGGCACGATCTTCTCCGTGCTGCGCGCGCCTGACGAATGCGCGGGCCGCGAAGTACGAGAGGAAGATTTCCTCCAGCCCGGGACCGCGCAGGTCGCTGCCGGCTATGCGATCTACGGCCCGCAGACGCTGCTGGTGCTGACCCTGGGCTCCGGTGTCTACGAGTTTACGCTGGATCGCGAACTGGGCGCCTGGATCATGACCGACGGCCCCATGCAGATTCCTTCGGGCAATTGCGAAATCGCCATCAACATGGCGCGCCGCCCGCAGTGGTCGCCAACCGTGGTGCGCTACATCGACGAGCGCCTGACTGACGGCAAGGGCCCCTGCGGCCGGGACTACAACATGCGCTGGACGGCCTCGATGGTTGCCGACGTGCATCGCATCCTGAAGCGCGGCGGCGTGTTCCTCTATCCCGCCGATCACCGCACGCCGGGCAAGGCGCGCCTGCGCCTGCTTTACGAAGCCAATCCGATGAGCTTCCTGGTCGAACAGGCGGGCGGCGCCTCGACCGACGGCTGGAACCGCGTGCTCGACGTGACCCCGGTCGGACTTCACCAGCGCATCGGCCTGATCCTGGGCGATCCCGAACAGGTCGCCGCCCTCATGGAAACGGAAACGGCCTGACCGAGGCTCGACGACCCGGAGCTTCGGGTGAAGTTCCGGGCCGTTGAGGCTAGACCATCGGGCTGAAACGGCCATCCTGATGGTGGATCATCGCATCCACCATCTTCAGCGCCCGTTCGATGCATTGCCGATCGGCGCTGCCGCCGATCGAGATACGCACCGCATGACGGGCCTCGGGGTCGATGCGGAACTGCTCTCCCGACACGACCGAGATGCCGAGCGGCCGCAGCGCCCGCACGAGATCGGCGGACTGCCCTTCCCGCTCCAGCGCAATCCACAAGTGATAGCCCGCGCGGGCCGCCTCATAGCTCCCATGCGGCAGGATGCCTGCCGCGATAGCCTGCCGCGCAAGGCACTCGTCCCGCACCTCCGCCACCAGCGAGGCCCATTTCCCGGTGTTCAGCCACTGGGTACAGACGGCCAGGTTGAGCGGAGGCGCCATGATCGTGGTCTCATAGGTATCCGTCGCCAGCCGCAGCGCATCCCGAAGCTGCGGCGCGCGCAAGTACGCAACGCGCAGCGATGGCGAGACGAGCTTTGAAAGGCTTGCGACATGCCACGTCCGCTCCGGCGCGAGCGCTGCCAGCGACGGGATCTCGCCGCTGCCGAGACGGGAATAGGGATCGTCCTCGATGATGAGAACATCGTGCCGCCGCGCGATCTCGGCAATGCGGCGGCGCCGTTCCTCGCTGAGCGTCGCGGTCGTCGGATTGTCGTTGTCGGGCACGAGATAGATCGCCCTGACCGGGGTGGATTGAACCGCCCCGGTTTCGCAGGCCCGCGCGAAAGCATCGGGATCGATGCCGTGCCGATCCGCGCCGAGCGGCACGATCGCCACGCCGTGCCGGCGGCAAATCGCGCTCCAGCCCGGATAGACGAAAGGCCCCGTGCACACGACATCGCCGGGCGCCAGAACGGAACTGACAACCGCATGCAGCGCGGTTTGCGCACCGCTGGTGACGATGACGTTGTCCTCCGTCGCCTCCATTCCCGAAGCCGCCAGCCACTGCGCGCCGGCCGCGCGGTCTTCCGGAGCGCCGCCCGCAGGCTGATACTGCAACCGGTTCGCCGCGGCCGGGCCTTCGAGCACGGCTTGCAGGGCATTCGCGAAACTGGCGGCATAGGAACTGTTGGAGGGAATCGGCGGCAGGTTCATGCCGGTGTCGAACGGCGGCACCTGGCTGGACGCATCGAACGCCGCCTTCCCCCGGACGAAGCTGCCGCGCCGCCCTTCCGCGTCGATCAGCCCCTGCCTGCGCGCCTCGGCATAAGCGCGCGTGACCGTGCCGGTATCCACGCCCAGCGCTTCGGCCAGTTCGCGCTGGGGCGGAAGGCGATCCCCCGGATTGAGCCGACGCTCCTCCACATCCCGGCCGATCGCCGCGCAGATCGCCAGATAGAGCGGCCCTTGAGCATTGCGGATGTCCGGCAGCCAATTTTGCATCACTGTTTGCATTGACTTTGTATGCATACAATATCCATATTGAGCAACAGACGAATCCTCGCGATCAACGGCGGACCTGCATCATGTCAGACAACAATATGGAGCCCGGCGACAAGGCCCGCCGTATTTTCAGGTGCGGCCTGAAAGGACTTTGCCCCCGTTGCGAAAAAGGCGCCATGTTCCGCAAGTGGCTCAAGCTGAACGATACCTGCCCGGCCTGCGGGCTCGATTACGGCTTCGCCGCCCCTGACGACGGCCCCGCCTTCTTCTCGCTCTGCATCGTCGCCTTCCCGCTCACGTTCTTCGCCGTATGGCTGCAGGTGAAGTTCGACCCGCCGTTCTGGGTCCATCTGCTCACTTCGTTCCCGCTGGTCGGGCTGGGCTGCGTGTTGCCGCTGCAGTATATCAAGGGCTGGCTCGTGGCCTCGCAATACGTGAACAAGGCGCAGGAAGCGGGCACGGAGGCACTCTGGGCCGATCTCAATGCCCGCGCCCCGCGCAACGGCGATTGACCTGCCCATGACCATGCCGACTGCCGGTCACGCAACCCCGCTGCAATCCGCCCGGGACTTCGTTGCCGAATACTTCGAAGCACTGGAACGCCCCGATCTCGCCCGGATGGTGCGCGCGGGATCGGGCGACGACTTTGCCGAAATGCACAGCGCAACAAGGCTGCTCGCATCGCAGGCCGCCAAGATCGCCCGGTATGAAGAGGCGCTCGATCAATATGCCGACCACGGTTTCTGGGACGATGCCCTGCCCGGCGGCCCGCTCGCCCTTCACGATGGCGGCGACATGGCGCGCAACGTGCTCAAGGGCAGGCCCGCGTTCTTCCATCGCGATTGATGCATCGGACCCGCGAACCGTGAAAGCATGGATATCGGCCCGCGCGGCCTTTGCCGGAATGGCTCTCCTGATCGGACTCGCCGGATGCCGCGATGACCGTCATGACGAGCGCCTGCGGAAAGCGGGGCAAGACCCGACCCTGCAAGAGCTTATGAAAGTTGCCGACGTGGAAAGCGGCGCCCGGAAATTCCGGCAGTGCGCCGCCTGCCACAGCATCATCGAAGGCGCGAGCGATCGCGGCGGACCGAACCTGTTCGGCGTGTTCGGCCAGCCCCCCGGCACCAACAGGTCGCGCTACGGCTACACTGCGGCTCTGATCGGCATCGGCGGCAGATGGGACGAAAAGGCGCTCGACGCATGGATCGCCGCCCCCGCCTCGGTCGTGCCGGGCACGACCATGCAGTTCCCCGGCGTGAAGGACCCGTTGGACCGAGCCGACCTGATCGCCTACCTGCGCACGCAGGCAAGAGACCCCCGATAACCACCGCGCGGCTGCGGGAAAATGGGCAGCGCCCGGGCGTGGACGAGATTCACAAGCGGTCCATCCGCAGCCAGGCATCGTCGCCCAGCCACGCCTGCCCGAGCGCCTGGCGGGCGGCGGCCGCTTCAACACCGCGCCCTTGCGCCTTCTCGCTTTCGGCAAGTCCGTAAAGTGCCCAGCCGCTTTTCGGAGACTGCACGAGCGCGGCACGAAAAGCCTGCGCCGCCTCGCCATAATGCCCGGCCCTGAACAGGGCCGCGCCAAGCGACTGGCTCACGGGATAATACCAGTATGGCGGCTCCTGATAGGGTATCTTCGCCTCCAGCACGATTGCCCGGCGATAGAGGCGCGCGGCCTCTTCGTAGCGCTTTTCCGAAAAGGCCAGCTTGCCGCGCGCCACCGCTTCGGCAAGCTGGAGAAGGTCCGCTGCGGGCACGCCCTGTTCGGTCATGCCGGCCAGGGTGCCGGATTTGCGGATTTCCACGATGGCGGCGATTTCACGCTCGGCTCCGGCGCGGTCCCGCCCCTGCGCCCGGGCAACTGCGCGCGCATAGAACCGCATGGCAGCGGCATAGGGCAAACGCGGGTCGGGCGGCGGCATGGCCAGGATCGCCTCGGGTTCGGCAAATTGCGCCATCGCCAGAAAGGGTGCGGCATCGATCGCCTGTATCCAGGCGATCCGCGCGGAGGTGCCGGGATCCAGCAGTTTCCGCAGACGCTGCGCCTCGGTGATCGCCGTGCGCATGTCACCTGCCATCTGCGCGGATGTCACGATGAAGTGGACGTTGTGAGGGTAATAGCCGAAGCGGACGAGGCTGCGATCGTTCGTGCTGCGGATGAAAGCCTCGTCTGCACGCGCGGCCGCAATGTTGACCCGGATGGAATCGGCGTAGCGGCCGACCAGTTGATAGATGTGCCCCGGCATGTGGACGAGATGGCCGGCGCTCGGCGCGCCTTCCCGCGCCAGCCGGTCTGCCGCAGCTTCCGCGCGGCGCGGCTCCGCGCTGTTCTCCATGAGATGGATGTAAAGATGCGCGGCCTGAAGGTTGCCCGGGTCACGCATTAGCACGCCCTCGATCAGCCGAACCGCCTCGCCGCTTCGGCCTGTCGGCGTTCGCTTGTCCGCCTCCCAATAGCTCCACGGGCTGACATCCATGACCGCTTCGGCCGCCAGCACGGCCACATCGTCATCCGCTGGAAAGCGACGGGCAACGCCGATCATGGCATCGGCATATGCGGCATCCAGTGCAGAGCGATCGGCCTTCGCATCGCGCGTGTAGCGGCGCGCCGTCGCACCGATCAACGCCTGCTCCAGCGGGGACGCATGCACGCTTTGCCCTGCGGCCCTGTCCATCGCCGCCAAAGCCGCATTGCGATCGCGATCGTCCATGGGCGCGTTGATGTTCGGCCCCAGCGCAAGCGCCTCGCCCCACCAGCACATCGCGCAAGCCGGATCGAGCCGCTGCGCCTCGCGAAAAGAGCGCACCGCCCCTGCATGATTGAAGCCATAGGCCAGCAGGAGACCCTGATTGAAATAGCGCCGCGCCTGCTCGCTTGAAGTGGTGATCGGCAAACGATCGGCAACGAGATCGCGATAGAGCGGTATCGCCTGGGATGCGGCACCGACCGGACCCGTAACGGCTGCGGCAAGCACAAGCTCGTGCGCCAGCACCGCCGCCTCAGCCCTTGCGCCGCAAATCGAAGCGGCAAGCCCTGACGGATCGAGCATGGCCAGAGTCACCGGCGAAATGCCCGCGCCAGTCGAAAAACTGGCAAGAACAAAGCCCTGCGCCGCCAAAGCAATGCTGCTCAACACCCTCTGCATGCACCCGACCCTTGACCGAGGTAGCCGCCGAAAAAGCGCTAATTCACACCGACTCTCCGAGCCGCCATCTTCAACCGGAACAAGCTGCTCGCGCCGCCGATATCTGTCAACATGACACCGGACGTGACCTCAGCGAACGAAAAAACCGGCTTCCGCCCGAAATACGTTCAAGCGCTGCCGGCAATCACGCACATGAGAACAAAGCCCCGGTCGGTGAGGAGAATTCCCGGACATTCCGCGCGAAATTCGCAAGAGACGACTTTCGTCGAGCCAACGTCCAGCCACGATAAAGGAAATTGAGCCGGATCGCCCTGAAGCCAAGGAAATCTTTCGATTTCCTGCGATCAGTTCTGGATGGTCCCGGAAGGGCTCTTGGCGGAGAGGGTGGGATTCGAACCCACGGTACGGTTTCCCGTACACTGCATTTCGAGTGCAGCGCATTCGACCACTCTGCCACCTCTCCGCTAGAGATGCGATAGCGATGGAAGGTCTCCATCGGGTCGGGAAGCGCGCCGTTAGCCCAGCATTTCGACCTTGCCAACCCCCTGTTTTCAAAAATGGGGATTGTCCACAGGGGTTGCTTGTTTGCACCCCGCAGGAAACCTATATTTCTCGCATGAACAGGGCGCACTTTTTTTCACCCACGGCCGGACGCATCATCGATGCGCCTCGCCAGACCCGTGCGCGATTCGCTATCGGCGATGTGGTCCGCCACCGGAATCATGACTTCCGGGGCGTCATCTTCGATATCGATCCGGTGTTCGCCCATAGTGAGGAATGGTACGAATCCATTCCCGTGGACGTGCGCCCCAAACGCGACCAGCCCTATTACCACCTCCTCGCCGAAAACGAGGAATCCAGCTACGTTGCCTATGTCAGCCAGCAGAACCTGCTCGCCGATGCCGAGGGCGGGCCGGTAGACCACCCCTCTTTGTCGCAGATGTTCGATGATTTCGGCAACGGGCGCTATCGGTTGCGGCGCGGTCTCGCGCACTGAACCCGCGCTTTTTCAGGACGATTCGGTACCTGTTTCTGAAAAGGAATGCGCGCCGCCTTCCAGCAGGCGCGTGATCTCGCCGTACGGAACCGGGCGTGAAAGCAGGTAGCCCTGTACTTCGTGGCATCCCAGTGACCGCAGGTGCGAGAGCTGGGCCTCGGTCTCCACGCCTTCGGCAGTCAGGTTCAGGCCATTGGCGCGGGCAACGTTGACGATCGCCTCCACCAGGGCCGCGCCCGGTCCGGTGTTCACCGCATGGACGAAGGAACGGTCTATCTTGATGCGATCCACCGCAATGTCGCGGATGTGGCTGAGCGAGGAATAGCCCGTTCCGAAATCGTCGAGCGCACAGGCCACCCCGATCCGGCGCAGCGCCTTGAGAGACGCGGAGACCTCTTCCGAAGCAGACATCAGCGCGGTTTCCGTCAGCTCCAGTTCCAGACGGCGCGGATCGAGGCCGGTCTCGTTCAGGACCGCCCGCACATTGTCCACGAAGGCCCTGCTGCGCATCTGCACCGGCGAGACGTTCACCGATATCCGCAGGTCGGGCCAGGCCATGGCATCGTCCACCGCCTTGCGCAGCACCCAGCCGCCAAGCACCTCGATGAGGCCGGACTCTTCGGCCTGCTGGATGAAGCCGGCAGGGTTGACGAGACCGTTCACCGGATGGTTCCAGCGCAGCAGCGCTTCCACCGCGACCATCCGGCCACTGACCGTCGAGTAGACCGGCTGGTAGAAGACCTTGAGCTGCTCGTCGCAATCCAGAAGCGCCTGGCGCAGCTCGCGATTGGTCGTCTCCCGCAGCCGCACCACTTCGTCCATGCTCGCCTCGAAGAAGGTGAAGCGGCTCCGCCCTTCCATCTTCGCCTTGTAGAGAGCGATGTCCGCACGCCGCGTCAGCTCGGTGCGGTCGGTGCCGTGGTCCGGCGCGACGGCAACGCCGATGCTGGCGCCGATGAACGCCTGCGCGCCGGCCACGTCGAACGGACGCTCGATCTCGGCTACGATGCGTTCGCAGATCTGCCCGATCGCCTCGCGGGATTCCGGCTCGACGACGAGCACGGCGAACTCGTCTCCTCCAAGGCGCGCGACCATGTCGTAGCCGCGCACTTCCGAGGTCAGCCGCCGGGCGACCTGACGGATCAGCGCATCGCCGGCGGGATGGCCCAGACTGTCGTTCACCTGCTTGAAGCGGTCGAGGTCGATGTAGAGCAGCCCGACAAGGCCGCCCTCCCGGCGGCAGCGGGACAGGGCAGCGTCCAGCCGCCCTTCGAACATGGCGCGATTGGCCAGTCCGGTCAGGGCGTCGTGCAGCGCCTGGTGGCGCGCCTCGCTCCGGCTTTCCTCTAGATCGAGCGTCCGGCTGGCGAGCCGGCCGGCCAGGAGGTAGATCACCACGGCCGAAAGCAGGAGGACCAGCAGCACGACCGGCCCGACCGACCGGGTCACCTCGCTCCCCGGCGCGAAGGGATGCCATACGAAGTAGCCGATGACATCGCCGTCGCGCGAGCGGAGCGGCACCGAGGCTTCGCCCCAGGCCCTGCTCGGCGATATCTCGTAGCGCGCCTGTGCGAGGCCGTAGTTGCTGCCGAGGCGGGCGAAGAAGTCGTTGTCGAGATAGACGACACCGATATGCACCGGCTCGCTTCCCGGCTTCTGGACGATCGAGCCGCTGTCCGAAAGGATCGGCTTCGCGCTGACGATCGCCGGACGGCCGCGCAGGATCGCAAGGTCCGAGGCGCCGGGCGAGATCATGGGAACGCCGCCGACACCCACTTTTCCGCTACCCCGCGTGCGGCGCAGCCGCATCACCAGCGGGTCGGCCACGTCTTCGATGGCGATGTAGGTTTCCGGCACCTTCCGCTTGCCGCCGCGCATGGCGTAGATCGGCACGCTCTCGGGGGAAAGGACATAGACCTCGTTGAACCCGGCATATTGATCGAACCAGATGCCGAGGTTGAGATCCATCCAGTCCTGATCGATCGGGCGCCTGCGCGCTTCACGCAAGGCATCGTCCCACACGGTCGACGATTCCTGCGCATGGCCGACCCGCTCGATGCTCTGGGCGAGGACGAGCGACACGATGGAACGGTCTCGCTCGCTTGCGATGCGGTCGATCTCGCGCCCGGACCAGATGAGGAAGCCGACGATCAGCATGACGATGAAGAGCGCGGCCACGACGATATGCGGCGCAAATCTGGCCGCTTCCGACTTGCGAACCTTGCGCGTGTGGATCGGAGCGAACACGCGGAAATCCTTAGCCTTCGAGGGATACCAGAGCATTAGAAGGCAACAGCAGGCCGACCACAAGCGAAAGCGCGGCCATAAGCGTCACAATGCGTCAACCATGTGACAAGGGCCTTCACCTCCGCCTTCGCCACATGCGAAAACGCCCCGGCCGGATGTCCGAACGGGGCGTCTGCAACTGCGAAGGGGAAAGGATGTCAGCCCTTGAGCTTCCAGCCCGAACGCAGGACCAGATAGATGATGCCCGCCAGCACGGCATCCAGCAGACCCATCCCGATCGCGCTGTGGAGCACGGCCATGTTGGTATCGCCGATATCGCTGACACCCAGGAAACCGAACCGGAAGCCCGAGATCACGTAGAAGAACGGATTGAGGCGGCTGATCGCCTGGAAGGTGGGCGCCAGGTTGTCGATCACATAGAACGTGCCGGAAAGCAGCGAGAGCGGCGCGATCACGAAGTTGGTGACGGCGGCGTTGTGATCGAACTTCTCGGCCCAGATCGACGACAGGAAGCCGAGCAGCGCGAGGAATACCGAACCTGTGAGGCCGAACCAGATCACGGCCCAGGGATGCGCCATCGAAAGGCTCACACCCGGCCACAGCAGCATCGCGCCCGACAGCGCGAGCCCGACCAGAACCGCGCGGGTCACCGCCGCGGCGACCATGGCCAGCATGAGTTCGCCTTCGCTCAGCGGCGGCATCAGGTAATCGATGATCGTTCCCTGGATCTTGCCCGCCAGGAACGAGAAGCTGGAATTGGCGAACGCGTTCTGCATCATGCCCATGACGATCAGGCCGGGCGCCACGAAAGTCGCGAAGTTGACGCCGAGCACTTCACGGCCGCCGCGCCCCATCGCCACGGTGAAGATCACCAGAAACAGCAGGGTAGTGATCGCCGGTGCCCAGATCGTCTGGGTCTGGACCTTGAAGAAGCGGCGGACCTCCTTCATATAAAGGGTCTTGAGCCCCTCCCAGTTCACCTGGTGGATCAGGGGTTCTCCCTTCGCCGGGAAATGGCGGGCCGGGATCGTCCGGGGCACGATGTGTTCTGACACGCTCCCGTCCTGTGTCGGCAGTTCGGTCGAATTCGTTTGATCGGGCATGGACCGGCGAGTATCGGCTGCGGCTTTCCAAGGCAAGCCGCGCCACGGAATTTTGGGGCGATTCTTGGTTCGCCCGATGAAGAGATGGAACACCGAATGAGCTGGACGGACGAGCGGATCGAGAAGCTGACCAAGATGTGGGAGGGCGGAGCCACCGCCAGCCAGATCGCGGACGAGCTTGGCGGCGTCAGCCGCAATGCGGTGATCGGCAAGGCACACCGCCTCGGGCTCAAGGCACGCCCTTCCCCGGTCAAGGCCAACGAAAAGCCGGCCCGCCCGGCACCCGCCCCGAAGAAGCCCAAGCCCGTTGCCGAGGCCGCGCCAGCCGCGCCCGCGCCGCAGGTCGAAGCGCCCGTCGTGCGCGCCGCGCCGCAGCCGCCCGTGGCGCCGGCGCCCCGCAGCCCCGCTCCGGTGGCACCGCCGGTCGCCGCCAGCGAAGATGCCCCGGCCGCGCCGAAGGGCCCGCGCGTCGTCTCTGTCGGCCCCGGCGGCTTCCTGCGCCAGGGCCCCGGCGATCAGCAGCAGCCGATTCCGCCCGCGCCGCCCCGCCGCCTGGTGCCTGCCAAGCCGAGCGCGGAAATCGCCGACAAGACCAGCCTCCTCGACCTCAGCGACCGCGTGTGCCGCTGGCCGATGGGCCACCCCGGCGAACCGGACTTCCACTTCTGCGGAGAAAAGGTGAACCCCGGGTTCCCTTATTGCGTCGAGCATTGCGGCCGGGCCTATCAGGCACAGCTGCCGCGCGGCGCGCGCCGTCCTCCTCCGCCGCTTCCCTTCGGCGGCCCGCGGGTTCGCTGATCCGATGAAGACGATGGTGCGGCGACGGGCCCTGAATGCCTGGCTCATCGCCGCACCGTTCGTTCTGGCGCTCGCCGCCCCTGCCCTCGCGCAGAACGCTCCGCCCTCCGGCGAAACCGCCGCACCGAAGCCTGCCGAGCCCAAACCTGCCGAGCCCAAGCCTGCAGAACATGTCTACGTTGCGCTGACGACCAGCGCCGGGACAATCACCCTCGATCTCGACAAGGCCCACGCCCCGCTCACGGTCGCGAACTTCCTCAAGTACGTCGACAGCCGCAGGTTCGACGGTGCCAACTTCTACCGCGCCATGCATCTCGACTGGGGCGACCAGCCCAACGGATTGCTGCAAGGCGGCCTGCAGGGCATCAACGTGCTGCCGCCGGTGCCTCATGAGCCCACCAGCGTCACGGGGATCACGCACAAGGCCGGCACCATCTCCATGGCCCGCTACGCGCCCGGCAGCGCCACGGCGGACTTCACGATCATGCTGAGTGACATCCCGTCCCTCAATGCGCAGCCCGCTTCGGACAATCCCGAAGCCCGCGCAGGCTTTGCCGCCTTCGGTCATGTCGTCTCGGGCATGGACGTGGTGCGCAGGATCTGGGACCAGCCCCGTTCGCCCACCAAGGGCGAAGGCGTCATGAAGGGCCAGATGCTCGAACCGCAGGTGAAGATCGTGAGCGCGCGCCGCGTTCCCCCGCCCGCCACACCCTGAGACTTCCGGCGCCGGCCGCCATTTCCACAAAGACAATAGCGCTGTGCGTCGCCCTAGCGCGTAAAGCCGGCAGCCTGCCGAAGATTGTGGATTAAATTTCTGGCATCTCCCTGAACACAACCACATCGGCGTTAGCTTTGGGTAATGCCGCCGCCTGTCGATTCGCTCATAATCCGCGGGTTTCCGCCCTTATTCGGCGCTCCCGGTTTGCCAGACCAACTGTCTCGCCTTCCACGGTAAGAGAACATTTACCCAATCGCCAAATCGAATACGGGAAATCCCTTAGTTGGTCCCAGTGACCACGGGAGCCATTGAACTTTCAGGGGTTGTGGGACTCCCTCTCAGGTCCGGGGGCACGGACTGCATCTATTCGGTTCGATGTACTTTTGAGAGTGCGATGATAGAAAATTTACCTTGGAATTGCGCCGGCGAGGCCGGTCCAACTGTCGTGTCGCACGAAGAGTTCTGGTTCTCGCTCAAGTTGAGAGTTGAATCAACTTCTCAGCTTTGGCAGGCGGCCGCGCTTCGCTGCATGAGTCAATCGGACGTCTCCTATGAGGAGGTGGACGAACTGATCGGTCCGATCGACGATCCATCGATCGCGGACTGCCTGATGATCCTGGCGTTGCCCGAACGTATTCCGGGCTGCACCAGGCTCGACGTCTCCCTCCAGTCGGCGGAGAGCGTGGAGCCGGCAACGGGCATCGGAAATGCCAACCGTCACAGCACGGTCGGCCAGGCCTGAAACGAGAAAGGCCCCTGAACCAGCCGGTTCAGGGGCCTTTCTCGTTTTCGGGGCCGTTCCGGTCAGCTATCGGTGCTGGCGCCGGCAGCCGCGAGGGCGACGAGGCCGGAGGCGGACATGCGGATACCGTTGACGCCCAGCATGATGTTGGTGCCGTCGGTCACCACGTCATCCACGATCGCCACCGAGTTGATCGTCGTATCCAGCGCATTGCCGGCGGCATTGGTGGCCGTGATCGACAGGGTATAGGCGCCGTCCGCGGCCTTCGTGCCGTCAGCCTTGGTTCCGTCCCACTCGTAGGAGCCCTGCGTGGTGGGATCGAGCGTCACGGTGTTCACCACGGTGCCCGAGGAATCCTTGATCGTGGCGGTGATGGTGGAAGGCGTGCCGTCCACGTAATAGGTCCAGTGGGCCGGTGCGTTGCCGAGCCCGGCAACCGGGGAATCGAAACGCGCCTCGCGCCCGATGTAGCTCGATGCCTGCGCCATCTGCTGCGAGGTGAGCTGGCTGAGGATGTCCTCCAGCTTGCCCGTCTGCTGGATCGACTGCTCCACCTGCGAATACTGCACGAGCTGCTGCGTATATTCCGAGGTATCCATCGGATCGAGCGGATCCTGGTTCGTCATCTGCGTCGTCAGCAGCTTGAGGAACAGGTTGTAGTCGGTCAGCAGCCCCGAAGTGGAGGCCGCCGTGGTGTCGCTCGTGGTCGACGTCGTGCTTGAAACCGTGGTCATTGCTCTTGTGCCTTATGCCATGAGATCGACATGACCGCTGCTCCTGAGCGGTCGGTAGATCGGGTCGTCGCTCCCGCCGAATGTGTCGGACAGGCTGCCCTGCGCCTGCCGCTGCCCTTGCTGGTCACCCTGCCAGCGCTGTCCGCCCTGCCCGCCTGAGCGGCTGTCGAAGCGCAGGGACTGGCCGTCGGCACGGATACCGGCGTCGGCCAGCGCGCGATTGAGATCGGTGCTTTCGCGGCGCAGCATGTCGAGCGCGGAAGAACTGTCCGCCGACATGACCGCGCGCAGAACGCCCTCGTGGTCGAAGGATAGGCGCACGTCGATCCGGCCCATGTGGCGCGGGTCGAGGCGGATGAGCAGGTCGTCGCTGCCCTTGTCGAGGGCGCGGGCGATCTCCACGCCGATATCGGCGCCGAACTGGCCCTCCTGAACGGATACCGCTGCGCTCTGGGTCGCCGACTGCGTTGCCGGGTAAGGCAGCGCGGCCGGGCGCGCGGCCGTGCCGGTCAGCGTCTGCGACAGCAGCGGGGTCGAAAGATTGCCGTCGCCCTGCGCGGAGGACTGATCCGGTGTGAAATCGGCCTGCTGCATCGCCGCCGGGCCGGCGCCCTGTCCGCGCGTTGCCGCCGGCTCCGGGGCGAGGCGGTCGGCACTGCCCGCCGAACGATCGGCAGCGGATGCCCTGCTCGCCAGCTTGCTGCCGGACTTGCCGCCAATTTCGCCGCTCTTGGCGCCACCTTCGGTTTTTTCGGCCTTCACGTCCGGGACCGCCTGCGGCGCCACCGCCAACGCAGGCTGCGTCGCAGCGGGCACGGGCATGTTCTGAACTTGCGCGGTCTGGACAAGGCTCGCCGGATCCACGTCCGCATCGCCGGCATCCGGCGCGCTGCCGTCCTCGGCAACCGGCGCATCGGCCGCCGCGCCATCGGCCGGTACTGCCGTGTCGGTGCCGGAGGGAACCTGCGAAGCGGCGGCCTGCGCCGCAAGCTGCGCCAGCGTGGTCTTTGCCGTCTCCGCCTGCGGAACGAGCTTGTCGGCCACCGTCTTGTGTGCGGCCACCGGCTTGGCGCCCTGTTCCGGCTTCCCGGCGAGCGCCGCGCCCGGTGTCGCTGCTGCCTCTTCAAGCGAAGTCGCCGCGGTCCACGGCTGCTGGACGAGCTTGCCGTTCTCGGCAGCGTCAGCGGGAGCGGGAGCGGCCAATGCCGGGTCGGCGGCGGGAACGGTTTCCGCTCCGGTCCCCGCCGCCTCGCCCGCGATCATGGCAGAAGCGGCAGGCGCGGTCTTGCGGGTCGCGCCGAGCAGGGTTCCGAACGCGACCGGCGCCTTCTGTCCGCTTGCGGCCAGGCTGTCGGCGCTCGTTGCGGCGCCTGCCGCCGGTGCGGAGGTGGGAAACAGGGCATTCATGGAAACCGGCATTATGGAGCATCCTCCGGCCGGCGATACGCGGCCATGTTGTTATCATAGAGGGTTTGCACCGGTCCCGGTCGCACCCTCGCCTTCACGCGGGCCTGCCGCTTCAGCCGATCGTGCCGAGGCTGCGCAGGCGCGCGCGCGGATGGATTTCGTTCTGCGAGAGCACTACCGTTGCAGGGCGGACGCGCTCGATGATCGAACGCACGAACGGCCGCAGCGGCGGGCTGGTGAGCAGGCAGGGAATTTCGCCCTGCGCGGCGAGGCGGTCGTAACCCTCGCGGACGGCGGTGATGAAGGCCTGGAGATGCGAGGGCGCCATGGCGAGGTGGCGGTCGTCGCCCAGGCCGACGATGGCCTCCCCGAAAACCTCGTCCCATTGCCCGCTGAGCGTGACGATGGGGATCGTCCCGTCGAACGTCTGCTGGGCGGAGATCTGGCGCGAAAGGCGGGCACGGACGTGCTCGGTCACTTGCGTGAGGTTGCCCGACATCGCGGTTGCCTCGGCAATGCCTTCGAGGATCGTCGGCACGTCGCGGATCGACACGCCCTCGGACAGCAGGTTCTGGAGAACGCGCTGCACGCCCGAGATCGAGATCTTGCCGGGAATGATATCGGAGATGAGCTTCTCCGATTCCTTGTGGACCTCGTTCAGCAGCTTCTGCGTCTCGGTATAGGAGAGCAGGTCGGCGATGTTGTCCTTGACGATCTCGGTCAGGTGCGTCGTCACCACGGTGCCGCAATCGACCACGGTAAGGCCGCGGAATCCGGCTTCCTCGCGCATGTCCCGGTCGATCCAGAGCGCCGGAAGCTGGAACACCGGCTCCTTGGTGGCCTCGCCCCGGATGCCCATGTCCTGGCCGGAAGCGTTGATCACCAGCAGCTTGCCGATGCGCAGTTCGCCGCGCGCGATCTCGGTCTCCTTGACGAAGACGATATATTCGTTCGGCTTGAGCGCCATGTTGTCGAGAATGCGGACCGAGGGCAGCACGAAGCCGTAGTCGATCGCCATCTGCCGGCGCAGCGCGCGCACCTGGTCGTCCAGGCGCGGCTCGGCCTGCGAATCGTTGATGAGCGGCAGCAGGCCGTAGCCCAGCTCGATGCGCAGCGAATCGATGGCAAGCGTGCGCGAGATCGGCTCCTCGGCCTGCGCCTCCATCTGCTGCTGGTGCGTGAGCGCTTCCTGCATCCGCTCCTGCGCGGCCTTTGCCTCGGCCTTGCGCGACATCGACCAGGCCAGCCAGCCACAGGCCGCGCCAAGCGATGCGAACGGGAAGAACGGCAGGCCGGGCATGAGCGCCAGCACGCCCATCAGCACGCCGACGATGCCGAATGCCTTGGGATAGCGGCCGAGCTGCTCGCCGAGCGCGGCGCCGGTCTTGCCGACCACGCCGCCCTTCGAGACCAGCAGGCCCGCCGCCGTCGAGACGATCAGCGCCGGAATCTGGCTGACCAGACCGTCGCCGACGGTCAGGATCGTGTAAGTGGTGAAGGCCTCGCCGAAGGGCACGCCGTGAATGGCCACGCCGATGATGAGGCCGACGACGATGTTGATCGCGGTGATGAGCAGGCCGGCAACGGCATCGCCCTTAACGAACTTCGAGGCACCGTCCATCGCGCCGTAGAAGCCGCTTTCCGCCTCGATCTCGGCGCGGCGTTCGCGGGCCTGCGCCTCGGTGATGGTGCCCGCATTGAGATCGGCGTCGATCGCCATCTGCTTGCCGGGCATGGCATCGAGGCTGAAGCGCGCCGCCACTTCGGCGATGCGCCCCGCGCCCTTGGTGATGACCACGAAGTTGATGACGATCAGGATCGCGAAGATGGTGAGGCCGATGACGGTCTCGCCGCCCATCAGGAACTCGCCGAAGGCCGCGATAACGCCGCCCGCCGCGTGATGGCCTTCGTGCCCGTGCCCCAAGATCAGGCGCGTCGAGGCAAGGTTCAGGCCCAGCCGCAGCATCGTCACGATCAGCAGGATCGTCGGGAAGCTGGAAAGCTGGAGCGGCTTTTCGATGAACAGCGCCGTCATCAGGATCAGGACCGAGGCCGTGATCGAAAGCGCCAGACCCATGTCGAGCATCCAGCCCGGCATCGGCAGGATCAGCATGGCGATAATCGCGCTGACGCCCAGCGCCAGCGCCAGGTCGCGGCTGGGGCCGAGGCGCGTCAGGAACTGGTCGAGCCTTGCAGAGACGAGTGCGTTCATCGCTTCACCGGGTTCCGAAAGCTTCAGTGGCGGATCAGGCCCGGCGGCACCACGAGGCCGTCGGACAGGAAGGTTCGCAGCTTGTTGCGCATGGTCCGCACCGAGATGCCGAGCATCGACGCTGCGGTCGTGCGGTTGCCGCGGCAGCGTTCGAGCGTCTGCAGGATCAGCTCGCGCTCCACTTCGGCGATGTTCTGGCCCACCAGTTCCGACACCGCCATGGTGACGGACTGATTACCGGCCCGTTCACCACGCAGGCGCGCCATGACATCCTGAAGGTTCACCGCGATATCCACCACGACGATATCGCCGTTGGCACGGTGCCACGCTTCGAGCACGGCCGGGTTCGCGGTTCCCACCGCGATGCTCGCGGCCGACCCGCGCACCATCTCGACCGCGAGGCCCATGGCGTTGCCAAGGTCGCCGACCAGCATCAGACGGGTCGGATCGTGATCGGACACGGGCATCATGCCTCCTGCCGCACGATTTCGGTCAGCGTGATGCCCAGCGTGCTGTCGATCAGGACAACTTCGCCGCGAGCGATCAGGCGATTGTTGACGAAGATGTCCACCGGCTCACCCACCCGGCGGTCGAGTTCGACGACCATGCCGGGCTTGAGGCGCAACAGTTCGCCGATGTCCATGCGCGAACGGCCAAGCACGGCCTGGACCTTCACCGGCACGTCGAACACGGCGTGCAGGTCGTCGGGCGTGGGCGGCGTGGTCGGGCGCGGGGACCGTTCGGTCGTTCCTTCGCCGCCCATGTCAGCGGGGTTCTCTTCGGTCAGGTGAGCAGGCGCCAGCTGGCGCGGCTCGAGCTCGTCGCTCATGGTCATACCTTTCAACTGTTCATCCACTGACGGATTACGGATGCGGATTCTGCGGGACTGGCCGAGATGGCGTCACCGATGCGGCGCAGGGCGGAAAGCTTGATGCGGCCATCGACCTGAGCAAGCGCGATCTCCTGGTCGAGCAGGGGTTCGCCCTCTCCAGCCCGCATTTCCTCGAGCTGCCGCATGGCGTCCTCGTCGCCGTCGGCCGCCCGTTCGCTCAGCGAGATCATCTCGGCATCCGGAGCGGGCAGGCGCTGTTCCACCACGCCTTCCACCAGCGGCGGTTCGCCGAGCTTGGGCTTCAGCATGCGGATGGCGAAGAGGATAATGCCGCCCACCAGCAGGATCTTCAGGACGTCGAAGATGCGGTCGGTGGTGATGCCGAAGGGCAGGCCGGAATCGGCGCCATCGAGATCGGTCGGCGCGTTGAACGCCATGTTCTCGACCACCACGCTGTCGCCGCGATCGGCATCGAAGCCCACGGCGTTCTCGACCAGCCGCTGCAGGCGCTGGACCTGCGCGGCAGGAAGGCCCTGCGGACCGCCGTCGACCATGACCGCAACGGTCAGGCGCTTGACCTGCCCGGGCGTGCGGACCGCGACCTTCTGGGTCCGGCTGTTCTGGTAGGTCGTGTCTTCAGACGTCTCGTTCTGCGCCGAACGGCGGTTTTCGCCGCCGTTGCCGGCCACGTTGCCCTGGTTGTCCGGCAACTGCGCGCCCACGGTCACGCCTTGCGCGCCGGCGGAGTTCTCGTCGTTCTGGTTGTTGGATTCCACCGTCACCTGATGGGCGACGACCTGGGTATCGGGATCGAAGACTTCCGATTCCTCGCGTACCTGATCGCGTTCGAGCACGGCGGCCACTTCGGCGCGCACCTTGCCCTGGCCCACGATCGGCTCGATCATCGATTCGATCTCGTTGCGCAGGCGCGCCTCGACGGCGTTCTGGCGATCCTCGAGATTGCCCGCGCCCGCATCGCCGCCCTCACCCGCACGCGCCAGAAGCGCGCCGGTCTGGTCGACGATCGACACAGCCTCGGGATTGAGATCGGGCACGGCGGAAGACACGAGATAGCGGATCGCCTGGACCTGCTCGCCGGAAAGACGGCCATTGGTCTTTACCGTGACGGAAGCGCTGGCCTTGCGCGGTTCGGTCTCGAACATCGCGCGGTCGGGCATTACGACATGGACGCGTGCCTTGGCCACTTTCTCAAGGCTCTCGATCGAACGGACCAGTTCGCCTTCGATGGCGCGGGTCTCGTTGAGCTTGGCGCGCGAGGACGAGATGCCGAAAGGCTCCTCGGCATCGAGCACCTCATAGCCGATCTTGCCGCCGAGCTGCTCGGACGCCATCGACATGCGCAGTTCGGCCAGCTTGTCGACCGGCGCCATGACCGACGTGCCGTCCGCCGAAAGCTGGAAGGGCACGTTCTGCCCCTTCAGCTTCTCGGTGATCGACTGCGCGGCCGAAGGATCGAGATCGGTATAGAGGTAGCCCATCTCGGTCGTGGGGCTGCGAAAGGCCATCCACCCGAGACCCGCCAGCATGGCAAGGGCCACGCCCCCCATCAGCAGGGCCCGGCGCGGACCGATCTGCTCGATAAAGTTCCGCAACGCGTTCAAAAGTCGCCTCTTACATCAGCAGCGGCACCCCCCTGGCGTCGCTGCTGACATTATAGGATAATCGGCTAGGCAACTCTTGCCGGTAACAGGAAAAGTTTACGCAGCGCCTTCCGGCGCGAGGACGCCCGCGAGTTCGCCCATGACGGCGGCGCGGCGGGAAGCGGAATCGACGTTGAGGCCGCCCTCGGCCCAGCCGATATGGGCATCGTTCATCGGCAGCGTCTCGTCGTCGATCACGACGATCGCAAGCGCGCGGCGTTCACGGCTGCGGCGCTCCTCCACCAGGCGCTCGATATCCTCGCGCATGGCGGGATTGGCCCGGATCGAAAGCGCGGTATCGCGGGAAACCTGATCGAGGGCGCGGGTCAGCGCTTCATCGATGGCGCGCGCGGGCTCGGCGGCGATGGCATGACCGGCGAGCAGTTCGGCGGCCTGGAGCGCAATCGCCCCGGCCTCGGAAATGACCTGGTCCATCACGGCATCGAAGCGTCGTTCCACTTCGTCCACCGAAGCGTGAAGCGCGTCGGTCGCCGCCAGCATCGCCTCCGCACGCTCGCCCCGCGCCTGCTCCAGCCCGGCGTCGAAGCCGTCGGACCTGGCCCTTGCGAGTTCGGCGACATGGTCCTCGTGAAGACGTTCGATGCGCGCCTGAAGCTCCGCGACATGCTCGCGCAGTTCCTCGTGCCGCCGTTCGTCCACGGGCTCATTGGTCGGGAATCGAAACACCCTGTCGAAACCGAATGGCTGAATGGTCATGGGATCCTCCATCATCGCCGCACCCTCGGAATCTCTATACGTCTTCATCAGGTCGTAAACTCATTAATGACGCCAGCGAGGCTTGCGCTGATCCGTTCTGCCCCAAACCTCGACGGCCTCTTGGCGAGTTTACGACATCGCCCGGACTTCCCCGCGGCGGAACAGGCAAGCACCTGTTTCCGCGAAGAACTCTTCAGGAATATGACGCGCGTACAAAATCGGACATTTCATCAATAGATCATCGCATCGTCGCTCTTGGGATCGACCAGCATGATTTCGCCGCGATCGCCGAGCGACTTGGCAAGGCGGACCAGCGCGGTCTGTGCCTCCTCGCATTCGCGTGCGCGCACGGGGCCCATCGCCGACATGTCGTCGCGCATCAGCTTGGCGGCGCGTTCGGTCATGCCGTTGAAGAAGATCTTCTTCATCTCGTCCGGCGCGCCCTTCAGCGCCAGCGCCAGCTCGCGCTTGTTGCAATTGCGCACGATCGTCTGGATCGCACCCGGCAGCAGATTCGCCAGATCCTCGAAAGTGAACATCAGCGCGCGAATGCGCTCGGCCGATTCGGGGGCCTTCTCGTCCAGCGCGCCGAGCATCGCTTCCTCGGTGGAGCGGTCGAGCGCGTTGAACATTTCGGCCATGGTCTCGTGCGGATCGCGGCGCTGCGCGCGTGAGAGGTTGGTCATGAACTCGCTCTTCAGAGTCTGTTCGACCTGGACGATCACGTCCTTCTGCACCGTATCCATGCGCAGCATGCGCATGACGACATCGGTGGCGAATTCGCGCGGCAGCTCGGACAGGACGCGCGCGGCGTGATCCGGCCGCAGCTTGTGGAGGATAACCGCCACCGTCTGCGGATATTCGTTCTTGAGATACCCCGCGAGCACCGCCTCGCTGACGTTGGACAGCTTGTCCCACATCGTGCGGCCGGAAGGACCACGGATGTCCTCCATGATTTCCTTGACCCGGTCCGCCGAAAGGATGCCTTCGAGCAGCCTTTCGGTGGTCTCGTAGGAACCGTGAAGCGTCGCCATGCTCGAGACTTCGCCCGAGAACTGGACGAGCAGATGCTCGACGACGACCGACGGCACCCGGCCGAGCTGGGCGATCGTGGAGGACAGCTCCTTGATCTCCTCGGTGGTGAGCTGCTCCCAGATCGGACCGCCATGATCGCGGCCGAGCGCGAGCATCAGCGCGGCAGCGCGCTGCATGCCCGAATACTTCTTGAGCTCCGGCGGCTCACCCACCGCGGCCATCATCGTCACTTCGATACCCCCGAAAAATTGCTCGGTCCCGTACGGTCAGGGCCTCGTTCCTTCTATTTATAGGAGCAAGGTCAGCGCAACCGCCCGATGGAGACACAATTGGCGATAAATTTAAACAATGGGTTGATAGGCCTGTCGGTTCTCGGCGGATCGAGCGCCTATTCCGCCCTGTCGTCGTCCCTCGCCTCCATGGACAGTGCGGCGGTTATGGCTGCGAAAAAGAACTTCACGCTGGAGGTGCCCGATACCACGCCTCCCTGGCAGGAGGACGCGGACACCAGTTCCGTCAGTTCGCAAATCCTCGCGATCAAGAAGATGCTGTCGATCGTGGACACCACCAAGGACAGCTCGCTGGAGGACCTGCCGGACGTCCAGACCGCCTTCACCACCTACAAGGCACTCGACAAACTGCGCATCCTTGCCGAAAGCGCGGCCAAGACCACCACCTCCTCGACCGAGCGCGCCTCGCTCCAGAAGGCCTTCGCGAAAGGCCTGGCCGATCTCCAGACCTACCTGGGTTCGGCTGACACCGACCTTGTCACGCTCAACTTCGGCACGCCGTCCAGCAATGCGACCTCGGTGGCGATCAAGGCCGCCAATTCCAGCGGCGCGGTGATCGGCGAAGGGGTGTCCACCTCGCGCGATGCCGCCATCGCCGGGATGACCGGCAGCGAAGTGCTCGAAATCAAGCTGACCAAGGGCAGCGCCGCACAGACGGTCACGGTGGACCTGTCGCAGACGACGCAGCCGCCCACGCTCGATTCCGTGGCCGCCGCGATCAACGCCGCGATCGGCGCCAGCCAGGCGACAGATACCAGCGGCAATCCGGTCGTCGATGCCGACGGCAATCCGGTCAGCAAGTGGAAGTCCAATTTCACGGTCGAGAAGAACGACGGCAAATGGGGCCTCGTCTTCAATCCGGCGGGAAGCGAAAAGGTCGCGATCGACCAGATCGGCGGCAGTGACGCGCTGATGGTCGCCAGCGGCGAAACCGCATCCTCCGCGGTGACCGCCGCGCGGGTATACCGCATCGACGACCTCGACGCGTCGCTGTCCTGGCAGCGCCTCAGCAAGATCAACGCCGTGGACGGCGCCGCCACCGCAACCGCAGTGGCTTCCGCCTCGGCCGACGATTACGAGGACAAGGACTACACCGTCTCCTCGGCGACCCAGGCCAAGGCCATCGCCACTGACGCCGAAGGCTTCAGCTATGTCGTCGGCACGACCGCCGGCGACGTGGGCACGCATCTCACTGACGGTTCCGACGACCTGTTCCTCACCAAGGTCGACAGCGAGGGCAACGTCGTCTGGCAGCGCAGCCTCGGCGCCGCCGGCAGCGCGCAGGGCGCGGCGGTGACGATTGCAGCCAATGGCGATATCGTCGTGGCCGGCACCGTCAGCGGCGCCTTCAACGGCGGCGACGACAGCCAGACCGACATGCTCGTCGCGCGATACAACGTGAAGGGCGAGGAACTCTCGGCCACAGTCATCCGCCAGGTCGGCAATGAAACGGCCAGCGCGGTCACCGTAGGCGACGACGGCAGCATCTATGTCGCGGGCAAGGCCTCCACCGGCGGCGGCGATGCCTTCATCGCCAAGCTGGACGCCACCGGCAAGTTCGTGGAACGTCGCACGATCGACAGCGGCGGCGCCGATTCCGTCACATCGCTGGCCATCGACGAATCCGGCAACCTGCTGGCCCTGACCAGCGAAAACGGCGTGGCCACGATCCGGCGGATCGATTCCTCGTCCCTGTCCTCGGACCTTGGCTCGATCTCGCTCGGCAATGTCACCGCCCGCGCCATCGCGGTCTCGGACACCGGCGAAATCGCGGTCGTCGGCACCACCGCCAACGCGGTCAACGGCGCGCAGGTCAACAGTATCAACGGCGGTCAGGACGCCTTCGTCACGCGCATCGACGCGGCGATGTCCTCTGCCACCACGACCTATATCGGCACCTCGGCCACCGATCAGGCCGACAGCGTCACGTACCTGAACGGCACGCTCTACGTCGGCGGCCGCACGGCCGGCGACCTGTCAGGCGCGAAGACCGGTTCCGTCGACGGCTTCGTCGCCCGCATCGACGCTACGACCGGAGAGATCGAAAAGATCTCGCAATGGGGCATGCGCACCTCGACCACCGAGCCGGTGAAGATCTCGGCCGTTTCGGGCGGCTCCACCGTGCTGGGCGCGCTCGGCCTCAGCCGGGGGACGCTCAACCAGCAGGAATCGACCACCCTCACCTCGCAGACCAGCCTTCGCGCCGGGGACCAGTTCACCCTGCGCGTGGACGGCGGCGCAACGCGCACGATCACCATCGACAAGGACGAGACGATGGCGTCGCTGTCGCTGAAGATCCAGCGGATCACCGGCACCAAGGCGACCATCACCACACCCAAGATCGATGGCCAGACCACGCTCAAGATCCAGGTCAAATCGGGCTACAAGATCGAACTCGGCGCCGGAGCCGAGGGCAAGGATGCCCTTTCCAAGCTCGGTATCGATCCCGTCCGCCTCGTGGCCTCCAAGGCGGCCGATCCCGACGCGCCCAAGGTCACCCCGGGCGGCACTTACAGCCTCGCGCTTTCGGACACCCTCAACCTGTCCGATGCCAAGACCGCCGCGGTCGCGCTCTCCAAGATCAAGTCCGCGCTCTCGATGACGCAGACCGCCTATCGCTCGCTCTACTGGGACTCCACGAAGGCCTCGCTGGTGGACGGCACCGTAACCGGGGGCGGTACCGCCTACCAGCAGAAGCAACTCGCCAATTACCAGGCCGCCCTGTCGCGCCTGACCGGCTCGTAAAGGATCGCAAGCATGTCCTCTCTTCCCCCGATCTTCGACGGCATGGGACAGGCGATGAAGTTCATGGCCGAGCACCAGCGCGTGATCGCCGAGAACATCGCCAATAACGAGACGCCGGGCTTCAAGGCCCGCACCGTCGAGGCGCCCGACTTCTCCTCCCTCGTCGCGCAATATGGCGAGGCGGGCGGCGCCCCGCGCGTGTCCCGACCCAAAGTCGAACTGTCGGGCGGCATGACCGCGCTCGGCGCCCGTCCACCGCAGGCCGGCAGCCACATCGTGCTGGACAGCGACACCAGCGAGACCAAGCCCGACGGCAACAACGTCACGCTGGAAGACCAGCTTCTCAACCTCGGCGAAGTCCAGGCGGACTTCGCGGCCATGACCAATCTCTATCGCAAGCAGATCGGATTGATGAAGGCCGCCCTCGGCCGGGGCTGATCGCGCTTTCAGCCCGGCTCGACAAGGGGGGCGCGCTCCAAGGCGGGGCGTGCCCCCCTTTCGTTGAAGGATGCCTGGCGGCAGGCTAAATTATTGGACTGATTTACAGGAACGAAATCGCCGCATCGTCGTTCAAGGATAAACGGGAGGATCCAAAGGTGAAAAGCACAGCCGTTCCATGCTCAACGGCATGATGAAAAGCCTCTTTCCGGGCTCTTTACCCGAAAAGCCGTTCATCCTCGCTTCAAACACATCCTGCTTCATCCCGAAAAATGCTCCGATCCCGAGGCAATTGCCCCGTGATCGCGATCACAGGGCAATGGGAAATACAAAACTATATGTATTTCAAAAATTTAACTCCGCTCCTTTTAGAGCAGCAGCGAGGCGAGTTGCATGGCCGAAGTGGGAAAAATTTGCCTGCAATGAAGCTGAAATTCGCTGGAAACATGACAAGCTTAACCGTTCCGGCGTAAAAGTAGGAGCAATAACATCGGAATTTATTGCCGCATGCATTATTCCGACCCACTTTGGTACGACATGGATCATGGAATATTGACCAAATGGCAATTCCATGGAACAAATTCGCCAACCTTAGCTAAACAAGAGCTTCAATGACCCAAAAACCGCTTAGATCGCAAAAGCGGACTGGGAAGGGCCCTGCCGCGGCAGAGACCATGATCGAGATCGATGCTTACCGCACGCTGGTCTTTCCCAACCGGATCAGGAAATATCGCAAGCAGCTGAATATCGGATCGCTGCTGGAATTGTCGGAACAGCTTCCGACAATAACCTATATTCGCCTCTCGAAGATCGAGCGGGGCGAGATTTTCGCGCGGGCCGGTGAGCTTCGCGAAATCGCGCGGGCGCTGGGTATCGATCCGCAGGACCTGCTGATCGATGTCGACGACCCCGAGTTCGATATTGCCGCCTGGGCCGAACCGCTGCACGGCGCCGACCGCTCCGATCCCGAGGCGGAGCGCTTTGCCGTCCTGCTCGCCGCGGCCCTGCGCGTGCGCCGCGCGGGCGATCCTGCCCTGACGATCGCCACCCTCGAACACGAGCATGGGCTTGCGCCCGTGATCCTTTCGCGGATCGAAAACGCGCTGAAGCCCTACAACCGCTGGAACGACGATGTGCGCGCAACCTTGCGCCGCCTGTTCGATGTGTCCAACGACAGGCAGCTCGCCGAACACATTGCCGCCGTGCATTCGCGCGGCGAACTCGACGCCGTCCTGCCGATGATCGCCAATCCCGAACTGCGGATCGGCAAGACCCGCGTGCGGGTCGCCTCGCTGCGCGATGAACTGGATGCCGGTTCGGGTTCCATCATCGCCCGGCCGCGCAGGCTCAACATTCCTCACCCCTTGGGCGAACGCCTCATACCGGTCCAGGACGCCGCGCCGGCCGTTCTTGCCGACGATGCTGCCGGACATCGCATGGTCGCCGTTTTCGGCACGCCGCTTCCCGATGGCCTGATCGCCAGGACGCCCGTCGATGCCCATGTCGAAGCGCCCCGCAATGCCGGCCCGAGGGCCTACGGGCTGCGCATGGGCCGGCCGACGCTGGGCGCGGGCCTGCCGGGGCGGGCCACGCTGATCGTCGATCCAGACCGGTTCCCGTCAGCCGGTGGGCTGGCCGTCATCACGAACGAACAGGGCCTGCGGGTACTGTCCGTCACGTTCGACCGCCATGGCCGGATGCTCGGCTACAGCGAAAATCCCGATCTCGAAATCGAGATCGACGGACTGGACCCTGCCAATGTCGCCACAGTACTGGCCGCCGTATTCGAATGACGTAAAAATACAAATAGTGTGACAGTCGGGCCGTTCGCCCGATTATCCCGATATAATGGTATGAGTAATATGCCCGGAAGGCAGGATGCTCATACCCAGCCTTGTGAAATCGATCGGAAAGCGAGCGGGCCCGTCCCGCGCAGCCTCCATGCGCGTCCCCCCGTTGCGTCTCATCGAGCATGCAATCGCGCATCTTCGGGCACAGGCCGGCCGCGACCGTGCCTTGCCGATCTCCTTGCTGATCGTGAACGTCGATCGCTTCAAGCTGGTCAACGACTTGTGCGGACATGCCGCAGGTGATCGCCTGATCGAGCACATCCGCGATCGCTGCGCGCGGTCTTCCCGGAACCTTCAGGTCATTCATATCGGCGCGGACGAATTCGCCTGCCTGCTCCCCGTCACCGCATTCGATTCCGGCGAGGGAGACCGCATCGCTGACAGGATCGCCGAGCGACTTCAGGAAGCGGTCGGCGATCCGGTCAGCCTTGGCCGCCACATCGTCCACCCCACAGCGTCCGTCGGCATCGCCACCGACCGTTTCGGAACGCTTTCGCCCGAGGAACTGCTGCGCGGCGCGTCGATCGCACTGTCCCACGCCAAGCAGGCGGGCGGCGGCACGGTGCAGCGCTTCTGTCCGGCCATGTTCGCAGACCTGAGCGACCGGGCGACGCTGGAAGACGACTTGCGCGGCGGATTGCTGCGCGGAGAGCTGCTTCCCTATTACCAGCCCATCGTGTCGCTCGGCTCGCGGAAGATCGCGCGGTTCGAGGCGCTCGTGCGGTGGCACCACCCCCATCGCGGCCTGCTGGGACCGGACCAGTTCCTGACGATCGCCGAGGAAGCCGGGCTGGACGACGATCTCCTGTTCTCGATGGTCCGCCAGGCCTGCCGCAACGCGGGCGAATGGGAGGGCCGGCTGGGCCTGTCGATCAACATGACGCCCCGTCAGGTCTGCGACCCCACCGTGGCCTTGCGCCTGCTGCGGATCGTCTTTGCCAGCGGCATGCGACCGGATCGCTTCACGGTGGAGATCACCGAGGATGCGATGATGCACAATGTCGTCGCCGCGCAGGAGACCGTATCCACCTTGCGCGAAGCGGGCATCCGCATCGCACTGGACGATTTCGGCACCGGCTACACCAGCCTCAGCCGCATCTGCCAGCTACCGCTCGACATGATAAAGATCGACCGTTCGCTGATCCAGTCGCTGGATACCGACGCCGGGCGCAAGCTGGTCAAGGTGGTCGTGGACCTCGGGCAGAGCCTTTCCATGCCGGTCACCGCCGAAGGCATCGAGACCCCGCGGCAGGCGCGCCTGCTGAACGAGATCGGCTGCATCTTCGGTCAGGGCTACCTGTTCGGCCGCGCCGCACCGGCATCGCTGGCCGCGCGTCTGGCCGGGGCAGCCCCGCTCGCCATAGCGTCCTGAATTCGCTTTCCGCCCCTGCGGCGGGCATGGAAAAGGGGGCAGGAGCGCATGGCCCCTCCCCCCCTCTTTTTCGATCTCGGCCGATCAGTATTCGGTGTTGAACGAGATCGGCGTCGTCAGGTCGATCCGCGCGAGATCGCCCTTGGCGCCGTAAGTGTAGGCACGGTTGCCCGAGAGCCGCTTGGCCTCGTTGGCGATGGCCCCCATCATTTCCATCGAAAGTTCGATCTGACGTTCGAGCAGGGCCGAATTGACCAGCGACGCGGCGCGCAGTTCGCCCAGCGCTTCTGCGAAACGCTCCCGCGTCTCGTCGTCCATCTGATCCGTCCATTCGGGTTCTAGCCGGTTCCGGCGCGCCAGAACTTCCTCCAGCGAGCCGACCAGACGGGCCTTGGCCGCCGCCAGTTCAGCAAGGTCAAGCGCCCGCTCGCGCCCTTCCAGCCGTTCCGTCTCCTCGCGCATCACCATCGAGAGCGAGGTCATGATCTCGATCATTTCATTCGGCACGGCCGCTACCTCCCTGCAGGCGGATGATCTGCGCCTCGACGGCGGATGCGATGCCGAGGCCCTTTCCATTGGCGATCTGGTTGCCGATCTGTTCGGCCAGCACGCCGCGGAACATCTCCTCACCGTGGCCGCCGGAGAACTCTTCCCCCTGCTCCACGGTTTCGAGCATGATTTTGGTGACCTGCCCGGCGAAGACACCCTCGAACTGGCGTGCGACAGCAGCCGGGCTGCGATCGGGTGTCTGGACCGTCGTTCGCGCCGGCAGCGAGGCCGGGCCCTTGGGAAGAACGGAATCTGCCATCGTCACTGTACCGCTATTTCCGCCTGGAGCGCACCCGCCGTGCGGAGCGCCTGGAGGATGGTGATGAGATCGCGCGGGCTGACGCCCAGCGCGTTGAGGCCGGCAACCAGCGTTTGCAGCGAGGTGCCGCCGGTGAGCAGGGCCAGCGAGGCGCCGCTGCCGTCGTCCGCCTCGATGCGGGTGCGCGGCACGGTCGTCGTCTGGCCGTTGGAAAGCGGAGCGGGCTGCGAAACCACGGGCGTTTCGGTGACGCTGATGGTCAGCCCGCCCTGTGCGATGGCCACCGGGCTGACGCGCACGTCCGCCCCCATGACCACGGTGCCCGCCGCCTCGTTGATGACGATCCGCGCGGGCTGATCCACCTGCACGGGGAGGTTCTCCACTCGGGTGACGAGATCGATCACCGTACCGCCGTTCGGGGTGAGTTCGACGGTGCCGGGATCGAGCACTTGCGCCGAGCCGGGCGCCTCGCGGTTGATGGTCGCCGCGATCTGCCGGGCGGTGGTGAAATCCGGGTTCTTCAGCGCCAGCTTGAGGCTTTGCGCCGAGCGCAGGTCATAGGCCACCTCGCGTTCGACGATGGCCCCGCCCGCGATCCGCGCCGTCGTCATCACGCCCCGGCTGAGCTTCGCCGCCGCGCCCTGCGCCTTGAAGCCGGAAACCGCGACGGGGCCCTGCGCCACCGCATAGATCTCGCCGTCTAGCGCGCGCAGCGAGGAAACCAGCAGGATGCCGCCCTGAAGGCTGGAGGCGTCTCCCAGGGCCGAAACCTGCACGTCGATGGTGGAGCCCGCGCGCGCGAAAGGAGGCATCGTCGCCGTCACCGTTACCGCCGCGACGTTCTGGGTCAGCATCTGGGTGCCGCGAATGTTCACGCCCATGCGCTCCAGCATCGCCTGAAGCGTTTCCTCCGTGAAGGGGATGTTGCGGATACGGTCGCCCGTGCCTTGAAGGCCCACGACCAGACCGTAGCCGACCAGCTGGTTGGTCCGCACGTTCTCGACATCGACGATGTCCTTGATGCGCGGCTGCGGCCCGGCGAGCGCCGCCGTGGGCGACAGCAGGACCAGCCCCGCCGCGAAAGCGAGCGCGGAGGCGAAAATCGGACCTTGCATCCTCGATTTCAAAGGCTTGGGCATCACTGTCCTTATAGGAAGAAAGAGGCTGCGGGCGGCGGTGCGGGCAGGCATTTTCGCGCTACTTCCGGGCGCCGCGCGCCAGGCGCATGACGTAGCCGATGATCTCGGCGACGGCGGCGTAATGCTCGATCGGGATCGGGCGGTCGATCTCCACGGCGGCGAACAGCGCACGCGCCAGCGGCGGGCTCTCCACGATCGGCACGTTGGATTCGGTGGCGATCGCGCGGATGCGCAGCGCGATAGCATCCACCCCCTTGGCCACCACGACCGGCGCGGCCATGGCGCCGTGGTCGTACTTGAGCGCGACGGCATAGTGCGTGGGGTTGGTGATGATGACGCTGGCCTCGGGAACCGCCGCCATCATGCGCTTGCGGGAGCGCTGCATCTGGATCTGGCGGATCTTCGCCTTGATCTTGGGATCGCCGTCGCTCTGCTTGTGCTCGTCCTTCACCTCCTGAAGCGTCATGCGCATGCGCTGGAGGAAGGCTCGCCGCTGGTAGATGAAGTCGAACAGCGCCAGCGCGACCACCAGCAGCACGACGGCGCGGATCGCCTCGTAGGCCATCTGCCCCGCCGCCGCCCCCACCGCCCCCGGCGCATAGCCGACAAGCTGGTCGAACCCGGTGAGGCGCGGTTTCAGGACCATGAAGACCACGATGCCGATGGCGCTGAACTTGGCGAGCGTCTTGGCGAATTCCACCAGGGCGCGCTGCCCGAACATTCGCTTGAGCCCGCTTGCCGGCGACAGCTTCGACCACTTGGGCGCCAGGCGCGACCAGCTCAGCGTGGCGCGGCTCTGCAGGAAGATCGTGGCCAGCGCGCAGAGCAGGAGCACGCCGAAGATCGGCAGCAACGAAAAGGCGGCATGGCGCATCACGCCGGTAATCAGGTTCTGCGCGCCGCCGGAATCGAGCGGATAGTCCTCGGCACTGCCCCAGAGCCGCATGAGCATGGTGCCGAGATGACGGATCGCGGTAATGCCGAGCCAGCCGGTGACAATCAGCGCGCCGGTCATCATCGTGGCGTGGCGCACCTCCGGCGCCATCGCCACTTCGCCGCGCTTGCGGGCATCTTCCAGCTTCTTCTGGGTGGGCTCTTCGGTCCGCTGGTCCTTGTCGCTCTCGGCCATGGCTCAGAAGCTCCATCCGTTCTGCATGAAGGTGCCCATGGCGGTGGCGAAGGCCGTCAGCATCGTGCCGAGCGTCATCGCCAGCACCGAGAGGCCGAGCAGCAGGTTGAGCGGCTGGGTAATGAAGAAGACCTGGATCGAAGGCGCCACGCGGGCGGCAAGGCCGAGCCCGACGTTGAACAGCGCTCCGTAAAGGATCAGCGGCGCAGCAAGGCTGACGCCCAGCGACATCGCCTGACTGGTCACCTTCACGGCAAGATCCGCGAACTGGGCGGAGGGCGGAAGCCCGCCCACCGGGAACACCCCATAGGACTGGAAGATCGAGGCGATCCACAAGTGATGCACGCCCAGGCTCATGCAGACGATCACCGCGACGATGCCGAACAGGCGCGACAGCAGCGGGGCCTGCCCGCCCATCGACGGGTCGGAAACGAGGGCGGATGCAAGGCCGACCTGCTGGCTGGCGATCGAGCCGGCAATGGCAGCCGCGCTGAACAGGATCTTCACGATCATGCCCATGGCGATGCCCACCAGCGTTTCGCCGATCACCAGCAACGGCAGGGAAACGTCGGACTTCACCGCCGGTGCGACGTGGCCCTGCAACATGCCGTAAAGCCCCGCGGTGAAGCCCAGCGACATCACCAGCCGGATCTGCGGCGGCACCGAATCCTCGGAGAAGGCCGGCAGCAGCATGATGACCGCCCCGACCCGGCAGAACAGGATCAGGAACGTCGCCGCATCGATCGGCAGTGCGGCCAGGGCAGCCATGTCCAGAGCGGCGGCGTTCATGACGCTATCCGGAAACGATGGCGTCGGCGATGCGGTCCATGAAGGCACCGAGGGCATGGCCGATCATCGGCAGGGACAACAGCATGACCACGCCGAGAACCAGGATCTTGGGCACGAAAGTCAGCGTCATTTCCTGCACTTGCGTAAGCGCCTGGAACAGGCCGATGACGACGCCGACGATCAGCGCCGCCATCAGCATCGGGCCGGCGATGGTCAGAACCAGTACCAGCGCGGCGCGCGCGATCTCGATGGCTTCGGAGGAGGTCATGACGCGCGGCTCCCGTCAGATCTGCATGCGCATGATTTCGGAGTAGGCGCTCACCACCCGGTCACGCACGGCAACGACCGTATCGAGCGCGGTCTCGGCGGCGCCCATCGCGGTGACCACGTCGATCAGGTCGCCCTTGCCGGCCACCTGCTTGGCGCTTTCGGCTTCCGCCGTGCGCAGCGAGGACGAGGCATCGGTCACCATGGATTCCACCATGCTGCCGAAGCTGCCGCCAGCGCCGCCAGCCGCGCCCGAACCGGCGCTCGCCATGTCGCCCAGACCGCCCATCGAGGGGCCAGCCGTCTTCATCGCGCGGCCATAGGCGGCCGCGGCGTCGAGTGCTCCGATTGCCATGAAGTGTTTCCTTACTTGAGCAGGTCGATGGTGCGCATGGTCATGCCGCGCGCGGATTCGATGGCGTTGAGGTTGGCTTCGTAGGAGCGCTGCGCCGCCTTCATGTCGGCCGCCTCGATCAGCGGATTGACGTTGGGTTGGTCGACATAGCCCTGCGCGTCGGCAGCGGGGCTTCCCGGCTGGTAGATGCGCGGGAACTGGCTCTTGTCGCCTTCGATGGACTTGACCGCCACTTGCGTCGCGCCCGATGCGCGGTCGACTTCGGCGGTGAAAGTGGCGACGCGGCGGCGATAGGGATCACCTTCCGGCGTGGTCGCCACGGAATCGGAGTTCGCGAGGTTTTCCGCGATCACGCGCATCCTCAGCGACTGGGCGCGAAGGCCCGAGGCCGAGACGCCGATCGAATTCTGAAGTTCCATCAAGTCTGCTCCTGCCCCGCCTCTGCGGGGGACAGCATCCTTATAGGCATTTTTTGCCTAGCGGCGGCATGATCCTATAAATTTAATTCCTATAAGCAGGCTTGAAAGGAGACGCGCCATGTCCGTCCTCGAAGGCATTCCCATCGAGCTGTCGATCGTTCTCGGATCGACCAGCATCCCCATCCGGCAGGTCCTCAAGATGAGCCGCGGCGCGATGATCCCGCTCGACACCGGGCACAGCGATCCCACCCGCATCTACGTCAACGACCAGCTCGTTGCCGAAGGCAAGATCCTGGTGGACGGCGAGATCATGTCGCTGGAAATCACCCGGGTCGTCGAGCGAGAGCGCTGAGGCCATGGACCTGCTTTCCCTCCTGCGCACGATCGGCGCGCTGGGCTTGGTGCTCGGCATGCTGGTCGGCGCGCTCTGGGTCGTGCGCCGCTACGATCTCCGGCTTCCGCAGAAGTGGCTGAACGGCCAGCTTTTCGCAGGGCTTGGCCAATCGGGTTCGGAGCGCCGCCTCGAACTGGTGGAACGCCTCGCCATCGATCCGCGCCGCTCCGTCGTCCTGATCCGGCGTGACTACCGCGAGTTCAGCCTGCTCATCTCGCCCGAAGGCGTGGTCCTGCTCGATTCAGCGCCCTGCATCGCCCCCGCAAACCCGAAAGCTCCCACTGATGCCTAAGCGTTATGCAGTCCTCGCCGCACTGGCCGGGGCGGCAATTCTTGCCGTGTTGCCCGAAGCGGCCATGGCGCAAAAGGCCGCCGCCGGCCCGCTTGGCGAAGGCGCGATGTCGGGCCGGGTGATCCAGCTCGTCCTGCTGATGACGGTGCTCAGCCTCGCGCCGGGTATCCTGATGACGATCACCTCGTTCACGCGCATCATCGTCGCCCTTTCGCTGCTGCGCTCGGGCCTCGGCGTGCAGGGCGTGCCGCCGAACCCGGTGGTCATCAGCCTTGCGCTGTTCCTTTCCTTCTTCGTCATGGCGCCGACCTTCGACGCCGCCTGGAAGGACGGGATGGTTCCTTACAACCAGGGCCGCATCAACGAGACGCAGGCGCTGGAGCGGGCCAGCAAGCCGTTCCACACCTTCATGCTCAAGCAGGTCCGCGACGACGACGTGAAGCTGTTCGTCCAGCTTTCCGGCAAAGTTCCCGCCTCGCGCGCGGAACTGCCGATGACCACGCTGATGCCGGCCTTCATGATCTCGGAACTGCGCCGCGCCTTCGAGATCGGCTTCCTCTTGCTGCTTCCGTTCCTGGTGATCGACCTGGCCGTGGCGGCAGTGCTGATGGCCATGGGCATGATGATGCTGCCACCGGCGACGATCTCGCTGCCGATGAAGATCATCTTCTTCGTTCTGGTGGATGGCTGGGCGCTGATCGCCGGATCGCTGGTGAAGAGTTTCGGCGGGCCGGGGTAATTCCTTCTTCCCCCGGCAACGCTGGAAGGGCGCGTCCGAAACCGGGCGCGCCCTTTTTCGTGTCACGCGCGGTAGCGTTGACGATGGTCGATCAGCCACGGGCCGAATTCGGCGAAGGACAGCGGCTCCAGAAACGAAAGGCCGTGGGCGCCCTCGCCTACCCAGCGCACCGCGGCCTTGCGTTCGCCCAGTCCCGGCACGGCAAGGGCGATCAGGCTGTCTCGCTCCATCGGCGCGGCGCAGGAAAGGCGTGCACCGCCCTGCGAAAGGTCTTGCAGGCGGGCCTCGTGCCACTGGTGCCGGGCAAAGACTTCCGCGCCGCAATCGACATCGAAGCGCGGGCCACGGGCCACGCCTTCCGGCCCCATGCGGTTGGCGACATGGGCAAGAAGCGCGCTGACATGGACCACTTCGCCGAACTCCACGCCGATCCGTCCGTTCAGCGACCAGCGCACCTCACCGCGCAGCACGTCGCCCGCCTTGAGAGTGATGGCCACGGCCTGGCCTGCCGCGTAGACTCCATGAACCTCGGCCATGAGGCCGTTGTCCGAAATGTTGCGGATACGGCAGATCGTCTCGCCGTTCTCGCTGGCGAGCTTGCCGATCAGCAGGATCGTGGTGACGCGTGGTCCACGTGGAACAATCGGGTTCGCCGCGCCCGCCGATGGCGACAGCGCGAAGGACGAATTCGGCATTTCCGCTTCCCCCTCAGACCGGCGCGGCCTGCGTGACGACGACGCGCCGCACCAGATCCTTGCCATAGACCTCGACGGCGGCATCCATCACCACCCGGCGGAAAGCGTCGACGCTCGGGATCATGCCGTCCGGCCCGCTGGCGAGCGGCGTGCGGTAGGTCCGCATGTTGACCGCGTTGAGCAGGAGCGGAAGCTGGCCCGTCACATCCTCGGCCTTGCCCTTGACGACTTCCACCTGGCACTCGAACGAGACATAGCCGGCGAGCCGGCCATCCGGGAAAGTGAGCGGCGCAAGCATGGTGCCGGTGGGCACGAATTCGGTCTCCACCTTCACCGGGCCGAGATCGGGCATGACCTGCGGGAGGAACTGTCTGGCGGCATAGGCGCCGCCCACGCCGACCCCGGTGCCCACGACAAGGGCGACGAGGCCGATCACGATCCGCTTGATCACGGTAATCTCCAGTCTTTGCCCATCACGTCAGAACTTGAAGCTCGCATCGCGCGGAAGCGCGGAAGGCTCGGCCATGACGACGATGGTGATGCGGCGGTTTTCGGGGCGGTCCGGACGGTCGGGATAGACCGGCTCGGTCCCCGCCTTGGCGACCACTTCGGCGAAGCGATCCGCCGGCAGTCCCGAGGCGACCATCGCCGCGCGCGCCGATAGCGCGCGCTGGGCGGAAAGGGTCCAGTTGGCCTCGCTCTGGCCGCCGGTGCTGTCGGTATGGCCCTCGATCGCGACCTGAGCGCCGGTTCCGGCGAGCTTGCGGGCGATCCGGCCAAGCAGGTTGCGGGCATAGTCGTTGAGCTCGGCAGTGCCGCCCTTGAACATGGAGCGGTTGGCATTGTCCATGAGGTGGATGCGGAAACCGTCGCGATCAGGCTCGACGTCGATGTTGCGCTTGCCCTGCGAAGGATCGACCGGCGGGTCGAGCGAGAGCTGCATTTCCTGGGCCATGACGCGCAGCGCCGCCTCGGGAATGTCGGCGGTGCCGCCGCGGGCCGCGCCCTTGGTGCCCGCTTCGGCCGAGGGTTCGCCCAAGGCCTCGCTGTCGGAGGACTGGTTGCGGCGGCTGTGCCCGCCCAGCCCGGCCTGCGAACCGGGAAGGCTGGTCAGCGTCGTGGCCGGGGAGGATTTTTCGGCATTGGGCGAGAAATATTCCGCCAGCCCCTTGAGCTGCTCCTTGTCCGGGTTGGCCAGCAGCCAGAGCAGCATGAAGAAGGCCATCATCGCGGTCACGAAGTCGGCATAGGCGACTTTCCACGCACCGCCGTGATGGCCGGCATGCGCGTGTTTCTTGACCTTGCGGATGACGATAGTGGGATGTTCGTCGTTGCCCCGTGCCACGCTCCGAATTCCTCAGTCGAGAGCGGCGCGAAGCCGGTCCTGCATCACGCTCAGGCGTACCTGGCCAACCGCGTCGCCCACGCTCTGCCCGCCCGCCACGCGGTCGAGCAGCGCGGCGCTCTCGTCCACGTGCTGGGCGATCAGGTCGAAGGCCTGCAGCTGGTCGATATAGTCGAGGACGAAACGCTCATCGGTCACGAGCACCCCGGCCAGTTGCTCCAGCAGTTCGCGGGCCACGCGCATCTCGCGCGCCACGGCCTGCCAGAGCGGCGCGGCCGGCCCTTCGACCGATCCTGCCGCCAGCCCCTGATTATCCATTGTCATTGCTTCCCCCTGAATTTCCGTCCGCTGTGCCATGGTCAGAACAGCTCCAGTTCGCCGGTCGGCTGGAAGACCGGCATGGGCTTGGGACGGACGACCGGCGGCAGCGGCTGGTCCTTCACCAGCGTCGCGCGTACGCGGCCCTCGTAAGGCATGAATTCCACCTTGCGCGCCTGCGTGCCGCCAAGATCGCAGTGATCGAGCGCGATCCCTTCGGTCTGCATGAAGTTCCGCGCGAACTGCCCGTTCTTGGTGCCGATCCCGCCCAGTCCGGCCACGATGTTGGCGCCGCCGTAAAGGTGGCCCCGCAGGCGCGAACGCTGTGCGCCGCGCTTCATCAGGGCATTGATCAGCAGTTCCATCGCATGAACGCCATAGCGCTGCATGTCCGCCGGATTCACCGGCGCATCGGCGCCCGGCTCCCCCAGCAGGAAGTGGTTCATGCCGCCCACCCGCGCGACCGGGTCTTGCAGGCAAGCCGATACGCACGATCCCAGCAGCGTCGAGATGACGACGCCGGGCTGGTTGACGACATGATATTCACCCTGGACGATGGCAACGCGGCGCATGTCGGTCAGACCAGTTCACCAAAGACGCGTTCGATCTTTTCCTTCAGCGCGGCAGGCGCGAAAGGCTTCACGACGTAGTTGTTCACGCCCAGCGCCGCGGCTTTCTGGACGACTTCCTTGTCCGCCGAGCCGGTGAGCATGATGAACACCGTCTTGCCGATCACCGGGTCCTGACGAACCGCTTCCAGGAACTCCAGCCCGTCCATGTCGGGCATGTTGTAGTCCGAGATGATGAGGTGAACCCGGTCGGACTTGATCGCGGCCAGCGCTTCCGCCGGCCCCGCCTTGTCGCGAATATCCTTGAAACCCAGATCCTGAAGCGTGCGACGGATCATCGCGCGCATACTCGTCTGATCGTCGACCACCATTACTTTTATTGCAGACGCTGCCGGCATGAACCGCTCCATTTACCGCCGACACGCGCCGAGGATAGCCTCGGGCATGGCGGACAAACTGAATTCCTTCTCGACCGCGCCCGCCTCGAAGGCGGCGCGCGGCATTCCGTAGACCACGCAGGTTTCCCGGCTCTGGCCGAGCGTGCGGGCCCCGGCGTCGCGCATGGCCTTGAGGCCAAGGGCGCCGTCCGATCCCATTCCGGTGAGGATCACCCCGACCGCGCGCGAACCGAGCCGCGAAACCGACCGGAACAGCACGTCGACCGAAGGCCGGTGACCGCTGACGGTATCCCCCGCGACCAGCTTGACCTGGCCGCTGGTGCCGCCAAGCAGTTCCATGTGCTGACCGCCGCCCGGGGCGAGGTAGACCGTGCCCCGGCGCAGGTTCATGCCGTTCTGGGCCTCGACGACCTGCACGCGCGCTGCCTTGTCCAGGCGCACGGCGAAGCTGCCGGTGAAGATCGCGGGCATGTGCTGGACCACCAGCACCGGCGGGCAATCCGGCGGCAGGGCGCCGATGATCGAGAACAGCGCTTCCACGCCGCCGGTGGAGGCACCCACCGCGATCACCACATCGCGCAAGCTGCCCTGCGCCGCGTTGACAGGCGTGGGCGGGCTCGCCGTGCGGCGCACCGAGGAGCGCGCCGCGGCCTTGACGATCTTGCGCAGCAGCGCACCGTCCTGCGCGATTTCCAGCGGATTGCCGGAAGGCTTGGCGATGCAGTCCACCGCACCGAGACGCATGGCCTCGATGGTCGCTTCCGTCCCGCGCGCGGTCAGCGTCGAACACATGACCACCGGCATCGGGCGCAGGCGCATGATGCGTTCGAGGAAGGACAGGCCGTCCATCCCCGGCATCTCGATATCGAGCGTGACCACGTCGGGATTGAGCGACTTGATCATCTCGCGCGCGGCATGGGGCTCGGGCGCCATGCCCACGACCTCGATGCCCGGATCCTGGCTCAGCAGCTTGTTCAGCAGCGCGCGCATCGCGGCGCTGTCGTCGACGATGAGGACACGGGTCTTTTCGGGCGCAACCGTCATGCGGCGCCTCCGTCGTTGCGGGCGTAGATCGTCTGGCCGACAGGCTTCATCAGCCGCGCGGCGGGACCGATCAGGCGTTCCGAATGGCCGATATAGAGATAGCCGCCGGGCGCCAGCATCTCGACGAAGCGCGCCTCCAGCTCGGCCTTGGCGGTATCGTCGAAATAGATCATCACGTTACGGCAGAAGATCACGTCGTACTTGCGCCGCATCGGCCAGGGCTCGAACAGATTGAGCACGCGGGCCGCCACCAGCTCGCGCAGCGGCTCGACCACGACGTGCTCGCCGCCGGCTTCCTCGCGCATCCAGCGCTTGCGATAGGTTTCCGGGATCGGCTCGACCGTGGCGGCGGGATAGCGCGCCTCCTGCACGGACTGCACGACATGCGGGGCAATATCGGTGGCCAGCAGGCGCACATCGCCCTGCCGCAGCCATGCCGCGCTGGTCGGGCCGTCTCCGGCGAGGCACATGGCGATGGAATAGACTTCCTCACCGCTGGAGCAGCCGGCCGACCAGATGCGCACCTTTTCGCCCCGGCGCGCGCGGTCCTGCAGCATCGGCAGGACTTCGCGGCGCAAGTGGTCGAAGTGGTGGTTCTCGCGGAAGAAATGCGTGTGGTTGGTGGTCAGCGCCACCACCATGGCATGACGTTCCACGGCATCGCGCTGGACCAGCGCGACGTAGTCCACGAAGCTGGACAACCCATGCTCGCGCAGGCGGCGGCTCAGGCGCGAGTGGACGAGCGTCATCTTGGCCTCGACCAGATGGATGCGCGCCTCCCGCTGCATGATCGCGGCGATGTCGCGGAACTGCGCGGGACGCAGTTCGGCCGTGCCGGACAGTGCGCTCCCGCTCATTCCTTCAGGGGCAGCCAGCGTGCTCATCAGGCCACGAAGTCCGGGACCTGGCGGGTCAGGCTCAGCGCGTCGAGGTCGAGCAGCAGGCACATGGCTTCGGCATTGGCCGCGTCATGCGTGCGGCGCTCGATCTTGACGAGACCGGCGATGGCGCCCTGCTCGTTGATCTCGACATCCGGCGCAGGCTGGATCTCGCTGCCCTGGATCACGACGATGTCCTGCACTTCGTCCACCAGGAAGCCGGCGTGACGACCGGCAATGGTGACGACGAGGATGCACGAGCGCGAATGCAGTTCGCTCGGCGCCCAGCCCAGGCGCTCGGACAGGCCGACCACGGGAACCACCGAACCACGCAGGTTGGTCACGCCCTTCACGTAAGGCGGGACGCTCGGCAGCGGGGTCGGTTCTTCCCACTCGCGGATTTCCAGCAGCGAACGCATGTCGATGCCGAACAGGCGGCTGCCCAGCGTGAAGGTGACGATCTTGCGTTCGTCGAGTTCGGTGTCTTCGGTGCTCATGCTGCCATTCCTTTCAGCGCATACTTGGAAGAGCCGCCGGTCGGCGCGACCAGGGCATCGATGTCGAGGATCAGCGCGATCGAGCCGTCGCCGAGGATGGTGGCGCCGCCGAGGCCGCGGATCGGGTGGAGGTTGTCCTCCAGGCTCTTGATCACGACTTCGCGGCGGTTATCGATCGTGTCGACCATGAGGCCGACGTTCCCGGCCGTCTCGCTTTCGACGATGATGACGAGCGATTCCTCGGGCGGTCGGTTCGAACCGACGCCGAACATCTCTCCGACCCGGCGCACCGGCAGGTACTGGCCGCGCAGTTCGATGACCTCCGAGGTCGGCGAGGTCGCCTGCACCTGTCCCGGTTCGGGCTGGACGGTTTCCACCACGTTGGCGAGCGGCAGCACGAAGCGCTGGTCGCTCAGGCGCACGATCATGCCGTCGAGGATCGCCAGCGTCAGCGGCAGGCCCATCGAGAAGGTCGTCCCCTCTCCCGGCACCGAGTGGATTTCCAGACGGCCGCCCAGCGCCTCGACGTTCGAGCGGACCACGTCCATGCCGACGCCGCGACCCGAGATGTTCGAGATCGTCTCCGCCGTTGAGAACCCCGGCGCGCAGATCAGGCCGTCGATCTCCTCGTCGGAGATCTGGGCGTCCGCCGCGATGATGCCGCGCTCGATCGCCTTGGCGCGCACCCGTTCGCGGTTGATGCCGCGCCCGTCGTCACGCACGCGCACGATGATGCGCGCGCCTTTCTGCTCGGCCGAAAGGTGGATGGTGCCTTCGGCGGGCTTGCCGGCCGCGATCCGCTCCTCGGCGCTTTCGATGCCGTGGTCCACCGCGTTGCGGATCATGTGAGTCAGCGGATCGCCGATCTTCTCGATCACACCCTTGTCCACCTCGGTCATCTCGCCGATGGTTTCGAGCACGACCTTCTTGCCAGTTTCGGCCGAAAGGTCGCGCAGCATGCGGGGCACGCGCGAGAACGCCTGCTTGATCGGCTGCGCGCGCAGCGACATGACGTTGTCCTGGATCTGGCGCGTCAGGCGCGACAGTTCGGGAAGCTCGACACGTTCCTGGTCGGCGGGCGAAAGCCGGTCCGACAGGATCGATCCCCGGATCACCAGCTCGCCCACGAGGTTCAGCAACTGGTCGAGCTTGGACAGATCGACGCGGATGGACTGCGCCACTTCGACGCTGGCCTGCCGCGCTTCCGCCTTCGGCTTCCCCGGCGCTGCCGCCGGCGAAACCGCCGCCGCCGGAGACACCGCAGCAGCCACCACGGGGGCCGGTTCGACCGGCACGAGCGTCAGCAGCTCTTCCGGAGCGGGCAGCGGTTCGAACACGCCGAAGCCGTCGAATTCAGCGGCGACGGATTGTTCCACCACCACCATGGTAACGACCGCTTCCTCGCGCTCGATCTCGATCAGCGAGTCCGGTGCCACGAAGTCGAAACAGTCGCGAATGTCCTGTTCGCCCACGGTACCGGGAACGTGCAGGGTCCAGACGAAATAGCTGTCCTCGGGGTCGAGGTCGCGCAGGCCGGGCAGCGTGTCCATCTCGACACCGGTAACGGCGGCGCCCATGTCCTCCAGTTCGCGGATCACCAGCATCGGCTCGCCGCCATTGGCCAGCGCGCCGCGCGACGGGCCGAAGCGAACCGTCCATCCGGCGGGTTCGGCGGGCTCGGCCGGGGCGAAGTCCTCAAGGTCGACCGCCACCGGCTCGAAGCCGAAGGGATCGAAGTCCTCGATCACCGCGGCAACCGGAGTGAAGCCGAAATCATCCGCCTCCGCGGCGGGAACGGGTGCCGCGACCGGCTCTGCCGCCGCGACCGCACCCTTGCTTTCCAGCACCGCGTCGAGCTGCTCGAGCATCGCGGCGTCCGCCGGCGGCTCGGTGCCGCTCTGCGCGGCGGTAACGTGGTCCGACAGGATATCGAAAGCGCCCAGCATGATCTGGGTCACTTCGGCGCTGGCCGGAATGCGCCCACCGCGCACTTCGTCGAGCACGTTTTCGAACCGGTGCGAGAAGGCGAGCAGCGCGGCATGGCCGAAGGCGCCCGAACCGCCCTTGATGGAGTGGACCGCGCGGAACACGCCGGCGATCGTCTCAGACGAGACATCGCCCTCGGCCATGGCCGAAAGACCCTGCTCGGCCACGGCGAGACCTTCGACACACTCCTCGAAGAAGATGCCCTGGATTTCGTCGAGTTCGTCGCTCACGGGCAGACGCGGCGCACCGCCGCCCCCAGTTTGGCCGCTTCGAACGGCTTGGTGATCCAGCCGGTGGCCCCTGCTTCGCGCGCACGGGTCTTCTTCTCGTCCGAGAATTCGGTGGACAGCACCAGGATCGGGGTGCCCCGGAATTCCGGCACCGCGCGCACCGCCTCGATCAGTTCGAAGCCGTCCATCCTGGGCATGTTGATATCGGTGATGAGCAGGTCCGGCTTCACTTCATGCATGCGCTCGAGGCCGTGCTCGCCGTCATCGGCGACTTCGACCTGGAAGCCCTGCGCAGCCAGCGAGGCCTTTAGAAGCATCCGCATCGAGGCGGAGTCATCGACGGTCAGGATGAGTTTGCTCACGACGGAAATTCCTCTTCAGAAAGGCCGACGGCTTCTGCCAGTCCGCAGGCCTGCACGCGCTCGACGAAGGCCGTGCTGGGATTGACGATCTCGAATTCATGGCCGGCCTCGCGCGCTTCGGCGCGGGCGGCGACAAGCAGTTGAAGCACCGCCTGTCCCACGGTCTCGACCTGGCTCGCATCGATGTGCATCGCGCCATCGAAGTCGCAGGCAAGGACCATGCGGACCCGCAGGTCCTCCGCGGTCACGGTGGACCCATGGACAGGCAGTTGCAGCGAGCGATCCTCGCTGGCCAGCCCGGCTTCGGGGCTGACGGTTTCAGGCAGGCTTGGCATTGAGCTGATCCTTCACTTCGTCGAGCGCGGTCTCGAGCTGCGTGAACGAGGGCGCGTAAGGCGAAGGGGTCATGCGGCGCGCCAGTTCGATGGCGACTTCCGTAGGCTGGCCCTGCGCGTGCCCGACGATGGCGGTCTTGACGATGAGATATGGCTTGAAATCGGAATCGATGATCTGCTGCAGCTTCTGCGCGATCGGGCCGACGAGACAGTAGGCCAGAAGAACGCCCAGGAAGGTGCCGACCAGGGCGCCGCCGATCATCGCGCCGAGGATCTCGGTGGGCTGGTCGATCGAGCTCATGGTCTTGATGACGCCGAGAACGGCGGCCACGATGCCCAGCGCGGGCAGGCCGTCGGCCATCATCTGGAGCGCGTGCTGCGGCGCCATTTCCTCGGCGTGGTGACGTTCGATATCGCCTTCCATCGCTTCGGCAAGCTGGTGCGGGTCCTCGAAGTTGACCGTCATCATGCGCAGGTAGTCGCATGTGAATTCAATGAGGCCCCGGTCGTCCAGCAGACGGGGATAGCGCATGAAGATCGGGCTTTCCTCCGGCGCGTCGAGATGCTTCTCGATCGAGTTCGCGCCTTCCTTGCGGAAGGTGGCAAGCAGCGCGAACAGCAGCGCCAGCAGGTCGCGGAAGTCCACTTCGGTCCAGCGACCGCCCTGGAACACGCGCTTCACGCCGGCCCAGGTCTTCTTCACCGTGGTCATCGAATTGCCCAGGATGAAGGCGCCGACCGCCGCGCCGGCGATCGCCAGCATTTCGTGCGGCAAGGCATGGAAGATGACCATGATATTGCCGCCCGACATCAGGAAGCTGCCGAATACGCACAGCAGGATGACGACGAGGCCGATGGCGTTGAGCATGAAAAAGGTCCGCGAATGGTGGCCGCAAAAGGTTAGGAGGCTCTCGCCTTGCGTTAGTTATAGGATGCTTGCGCCGGGGCCGGTGCCACACCACCGGATTTTCCCGAGGCCATGCGGCTCACCGCAAACCCGCGACCGTTTTGCCCCGCTTCGTCCTATATGGAGAAGGCAGTCGTCCTCGCGGGAGCCAACATGTCACTCAATGCCTATCAGCGCGTGCAGCAGATCGCGGCCACGCCACGCCGGAACGAATACCGGCTGATGAGCCAGATCACCGGCGAGATGATCGCCGCGCGCGATGCCGGCCTTCGCGGCGCGGCGCTCGCGCCGTCCCTGCACCGCAACCGTCAGGCGTGGACCACGTTTTCGACGATGTGTGCAACCGAAGGCAATCAACTTCCCGATGACTTGCGCGCCCGGATCATTTCTATCGGAATGTGGGTAGAGAAGTACACATCGCAGGTCATTACCGGCCGCGATACCATCGACGATCTCATTGTCGTTAATCGCGCGATTATCGAAGGACTTGCAAACGAGAACGGGACCGGCAACTAAGGAATCATACTTATCCGCGGTTAGTAATTTTTTCGAAAAGATTATCAATCGCTTACTGCCTGCCCCGGGGAGATTGGCCGAGGACCGTCTACCCCGTCTATTTACAAACACGTCCAAACCCTTAATGGCCCGAACGTCCTGATACTGGAAAGTCAGGGCGCAATAAGCGGGTCGGAATGCAGGAATTGAATCCTCCGCCACAGCGCATGGGCGGGTCGCTTCCTGTAAGGATGGTTCCGGCCGTTCCCGTCTTCGTCGCCGTGGCGCACCTTGTTTGCGTGATCGTCCTGTCCGGCTGGTATCTCGGGAAACCGGGCCTTGCCGGATTGGGCGGAAGCGACTTCCTGATGCAGCCGCAGACGGCGGTTTCCTGCCTTGTCATCGGCATATCCGTTATTCTCGCCGGCCTGGGCAGGCGCGACGCCAGCCGCTGGGTTCTGGTGCTTCCCCTGCTTATAGGATCGGCGGCCCTCGTACAGGAATTGTCAGGGTACTCCTTCGGGACCGACCCCTTGCTCTTCCCGGAGAGCATCCGCCACCAGCTGCGCCCCTTCCCCGGCCGCCCCGGCATGCTGCCCGCCATCACGATCGTGCTGGTCTGCCTGGCCGCCATGGCAGTGGCCTCCCGCAGCGGCATGTTCCGCCGGATGACCGTCACGTTCGCCTGCGTGGCGATCGCCATCGCCGCTATCGCCGGAAGCCTGGTCCCGCTGGGCATCAGCAACCTCGCGCCCGCCACCCGCCATGCGCTCATGTCGATCCCGACTGCTCTTGCCCTCAGCATGCTGGCCATCGGCATCATCGCGCTGCGGCGCCAGTACGCCTGGCCCCGCAACCCCGCCTGCGGGTTCGGTTCGGGCACGCTCCAGTGGTGCCTGATCCTGTGCGTCTCGGTGCCGGTAATTTCCGCGCTGCTCCGCTTCTTGGGGGAACGCTCGGGCCAGATCGGGCCGGAGCTTGCCCAGATCGTCCAGGTCGTGGCGCAAGTCACGCTGTCCTGCGCGCTGATCGCCTGGGCCTGGATGCGGATCGCGCGCGAAAGCGGAGCGCGCTGGGCCGTCAATCTCGCGCTGGACGAAGCCCCGATCGCGATCACCGATCCTGACGGCAAGATCCTGCGCTGGTCGCGCGGCTGCGAGCGTCTCTACGGCTGGTCGTCCGAACAGGCGCTCGGCCGTTTCGAACACGAGCTGACCGGCGCGCCCCCGCTTTCGCCCGGGGAAGAGGAGAGCCTGCTCGGCGGCCAGCGGCAGGAGTGCGAAATCAACGCCTTCCACGCGGACGGCACATCCCTGCGCATCCTGCTGGGGCGTCAGGCCGTGCAGCCCCGCTCGGACCTGCCGGCAATGGTGGTCCTGTCGATGACCGACATCACCGCCCGCCAGCAGGCCGAGGATGCCATGCTGGCCAGCGATGCCCGCCTTTCTCTGGCGGTGGACCTGCATGAGCTGGGCATCTTCGAATGGTCCAGCAAATCCGATTCCTTCGTCTTCCACGGCCATGCGGAGCGCCTGTTCGGAGTGGAGCCCGGCGCCTTCCAGGGCGGCATGTCGGACTGGATCGGCCACCTCGCCACCACGTTCGACACGACATTCCTGCCGCCCGCCACGCCCGAGCACTGGCAACCGGGACGCCACGCCTTCCGCTTCCGCTCGATCCGGCCGGACATGCCCGACATCGTGGAGGGCACTGTCCACATCCACCGGGGCGAAGCGGCATGGGACGTTTCGATGATCGGCATCGTGATGGATGCCAGCGAGCGAGAGCGGCATGCGGAAATGCTCCGCTCCCGCGAATCCGAGCTGCGCTCGATCCTGGAGACCGTGCCGGAAGCGATGATCACCATCGACGGGAACGGGCAGATCCGCTCCTTCTCGGCCACGGCGGAAACACTTTTCGGCTATGCCGCGCATGAGGTGCTGGGCAAGGATGTGCGGATGCTGCTGCCGCAATATGTCCGTCCTTCGCCCGAACCGGCGCTGCGCAGCCTCACGCCCCCGACGCCGCCCCGGATCACCGCGGGGCTGGACCGCGAAGGCAACGAACTTCCGATCGAGATCGCGGTCGGCGCCGCGAACATCGGCAACGAGCGCATCGCCATCGCCTTCATCCGCAACCTGCGTGAGCAGCTGGCGACACAGGCGCGCCTGAACGAACTGCGCGAACAGTTCCTCCACGCCTCGCGGGTCAGTGCGATGGGCGAGATGGGGGCCGGCCTTGCGCATGAGCTCAACCAGCCGCTGACCGCGACGTCTAACCTGCTGGGCGCCGTGGACCTCCTGATGGAGCGTGACGGCGATCCCCGGCAGCTTCGCTACATGCTCGACCTCGCACGGCAGGAGGTGCTGCGCGCCGGCGCGATCATCCGCCGCATGCGCGCCTTCGTCACGCGGGGAGAACTGGATATCCGCGCCGAACCGCTGGAGGACGTGATAGCCGAGACGCTCCAGCTCGCCCGGGCCCGTAGCCGTGCGCCGGGCGTTCGCCTGCACTACCTTCCTCTCGGCGCGGCACCTTGCATCCTTGCCGATCGCATCCAGATTCAGCAGGTTCTGGTCAACGTCATCAACAATGCCTTCGACGCCCTCGAAGGCCATAACAACGAGTCGCCCGAAATCACCATATCCACCCGCCAACTGCATGATGGCCACATCATGGTCAGTGTAGCCGACAACGGCCCCGGAATGCCCGAGGCCATCATCAGCCGCCCCTTCGAAGCCTTTGCCTCCACCAAGGCCAACGGCATGGGACTGGGGCTTTCGATCTGCCGACGTATCGTGGAAGCGCATGGCGGGCGCTTTTCGGTGCGCAATGTCGCGGGCGGCGGCGCGGCGGTCGACGTCACCCTGCCCACTTATTCAGAGCTGGAGCTGAAGACCGGATGACGTCGCGACGCATCTACATCGTCGACGACGATCTCGCCGTAAGGACCTCGCTCGAATACCTGCTGTCGATGATCGGCAACAGCCGGATCACCAGCTTCGATTCCGGCGACGCCTTTCTGGAGGCGGCGGCCACGCTCGAACCGGGGTGCCTGCTGCTGGACCTGCACATGCCGGGCACCACCGGCATCCAGGTCCTGAGCACCGTGGGCGGGCGCCCCACGCGCTTCGTGCCGATCGTGCTCACCGGGGAAGGCGACGTCTCGGTGGCGGTCCAGGCCATGAAGCTGGGTGCGGTCGACTTCATCGAGAAGCCCTGTGACCATCTCAAGTTGATGGGGGCGGTGGAATCGGCATTCTCCCAGCAGGCGGCCTCCACTGTGGAGGAGCGCCGCAAGGAAAAGGCGATCTCCCTGCTGGAGCAGCTTTCACCGCGCGAACTGGACGTGCTCAAGGGGTTGATCGACGGTCAGTCGAACAAGGTCATCGCCCACGATCTCGACATCAGTCCGCGCACGGTGGAAATCTACCGCGCCAAGCTGATGGAAAAGCTCCAGGTGCGCAGCCTGTCCGAAGTGCTCCGTATCGCTTTCGCGGCCGGGCTCGTACCGATGGACTGAGGCGGCAGCGCCGGCTCAAGAGGAACCGCGGAAGCGCCTGCTCCGCCCGGCTCAGGAGAGTGACGGGCGGAGCAATGCTCGGGGTACGGTTCTATTATAGGTCAAAAATCGAAGTAGAGATCGACGTAGCCATATTTCGTGTCGCCGCTCTTCGGTGCATTGGGCGCCTCCTTCAGGAAACGCCCCTTGGCGAGATAGGCCACACCGGTATCCACACGCAGCACATCGGGGATCAGGGTGCGGCGATAGCGCGCCTCGATCTGATGCCCGCCGAAGCGACCGCTCTCTCCCGCCGCGTCACGCACGCCTGTCGAGGAAAAGCTGTCCGTCTTCGAATCCAGCCAGAGCGCACGATACATGACCATGATATCGGAAACCTTGTCCGGCTTCACTTCGCCGCGCACGCCGCCCGACATCAGGTTGAAGCGGCCGATCGCGCCATAGAGGCTGGTGGGGCCGAAATCGAAGCGACGCGCGCCGAACAGGGTGTCGAAGCGGTTGTAGCTTTTCGATCCCGCCTTGTCGCCGCTGCCCAGGTCAAAGTCCGCCGAAAGGCGCGGCTGCCAGCCGCCGCCGAAGGTGCGCCCGAACTCGGCATGGATCAGGTAGGCGGAAACGTCGAGGTCGGTCACGTCGGCGCCGGAGGTCGTCAGGCGGGTGGAGCCGAACTGGTAGGCGCCTTCCAGGTCGTAGTCGAACTTGCCGGCGGTCGGCTTGCGCCATGCCCGCAGACCGGGCGTGTAGAGATGGCGGTTGCGGGTCGGCCGGTCGGCTCCGTCGCGCTCGTCGAGGCCATAGGCGTAGACTTCAAGAGTACCGCCCAGAACCCCGCCCTTGGTGAAGCTGGCGCCGTAGAACTGGAGGCCGGTGGTCTCCTTGTCCCACTTGACCGAATTTTCGTGGATGCCTTCGCGATCATCGGGCAGGCGCAGTTGCGGCATCGCCCAGAATGCAGTGAACTGATCGCCGCCGTGGCCCTTCCACTGGAAGTTCGCCCCGGTGAAAGCATTTGTGGTGTTGCGGAAGGCCTGCCGCGCAACCAGCCGGCGCGAACCCACGTTCATGGTGAAGCGCCCGGCAGTCAACTGTCCCTTGGTGCCGCCCGCCATATCGAAGTCCAGCCCGACATAGGCCTGAACCAGTTCCATCGCATCGACTTCGTTGGTGCCCGCCGAAGAGTTCGACTTTTCGCCATAGGCGCGCGCATCCCACAGTTCCCCGCCAACACGCCATGGGCCGCCGTCATATTCCACCTGGAGCGTGGTCTTGAGCGCGAGCAGCGCATCGTCCTGCGCCGCGTTGGGGCGGAACTGCCCGTCGATCCCTTCGACGCGGGCGCGCACTTCGCCCTTGACCGTCAGCCCTTCGGGCGCACCGAGCGCCGTTTCCAGCCACCCCTGCGCCAGCGCGGCACCGGCGTTCCCGGCCAGCAGCACACCGCCGCCGACCACCGCCAGCGCAGTGCGGCCGGCCCCGGACAGCAGAAAGGAAACCCGGCCCTTGCGGACCGGGTCGGGGAAACCGAAAATCATGAAAAACCTCCCGATACTTGCGGTCCATTATAGAGAATGGACGATCATCTACCGGGCTGGAAAGCGCAATTTTGTCCCGATCCATGGAAGGTCTGAGTATAGAACCGAAATTCCGGCCTGATCCCAGTTACTTGCATGGAACCAATAGTTTGCAGGCGGCGTAAGCGCCCCGTACAAGGCCGCACTTCTGCGCGGCGGCGAGATCCGGCCTTGCCGGATCTCGCGGGAAATCCATCAGTGCGCGGAAGCCGGTGCCACCATGGACTGGCGGTATTCCGCCATCATCAGGAAGCGCGGATCAGCGCCGGCAAGGTCGCTCATGGTCTTGGCCGCGCGCTTGGCGATCTGGCGGACACGCTCCTTGGCAACGCCGGTCTCGTCCTCGATCATGTCCAGCGTGGCGATGTCGAACAGGCGCCCTTCCACGACCTTGCGGTTGTGCTCCAGACGTTCCTCGAGTTCGGCCAGTTCCACCGGATCGATCGCCGCCTTGCCCGTGCGCCAGACCGAACGCCGGGTGCCAGCTTCTGCCCGCACCGCCTTCTTCGGCTGGGCGCGGCGCTGGATGCGCTCGATGCCGATATTGCGCAGATGCTCGACGTAGCTTTCCGTCAGCGAGGCCATGGCCGAGCGCGCGAGATAGTCCGACGCACCGGCTTCGGTGCGGTTCAGCGCGTCCTCATCCTCGATCGAGGCGACGATCGACTGGCCTTCGCCGTCCTCGCCCACGCTGATCGCGTCGAGAGAAACCGTGGTCGCCTCCACCTTCCGAGCCGAAGGGCGCTGGTCGGTCATCAGGCGGAAGCGCAGGCTCTGGAGTTCGCCCCGGATCTGCCAGTTCACGAAAGTGGTGAATTGCGCCTTTTCCGGTTCATAGGCCTGGATCGCGCGGTGAACGGCGATCGCACAGACCTGTTCGGCATCGTCCCAGTGAGCGACGAGGCCGTACTGGCGGATGAAGTGGCGGATGCGCGGTGCGATCAGCTTGATGATCCGCCCGAAGGCGCGATCGACGACGACCCGCTGGCGCGGTGACTGCGCCTCGCCCTCGGCCGGCATATTGTCCCGGACGGTCGCAACCGCGGCTTCCAGAGCAACAGTGATCTTCGACATGGTGAACCCCCGGTCAGTCGGGAAGCGCCGGGCGCCCATCGCCGCCGCTGCCCCTTCAACGAGACCGTTGTCTCGTGAATTTCTGAACGAGAGGTTAATCCTATATCAGTTTTCCTATATTTCCTATATTTTCTGCCGCAACCGGAGCACGGCGCAGCCGGGAAAGGCGTCAACCGGCAAACTTTTCCGGCCTGATGTTGCGCCCTACATAATCCATTAACCACGAGCGGTGCGCGGCAACCGCGCTTCCGGCCATCTCGATTCGGTGAGTCGCGCTGGTCGTGCCGACCTGGGCATTGAGCAGCTTGCGCGCACGCTCGGGATCGAGGCCGCCCTTGAGGAAACGAACCGCGTCGCCCAGCCCCAGGTGGTGGCCGAGATAGGCCGACTGTGCGAGTTCCACGACGCTGCCGCCGATGCGCACGCCCGAGCCGCGCAGGGCATCCAGGTTGGCCCGCGCATAGTCCGCCGTCGTCTCGATCGCGGCCTGCGGATCGTAACGCAGCGCCAGCAGCGCGCCGCGACTTTCGCCGCGCACATGGCCCCGCTCGTTGAGCCAGCCGTTCTGCTGCGCCATGGCGTGGAGCCAGGTCCCTTCGCGTTCGGCCTGCCCCTCCCAGGTACCATTCAGGAATTGCCCGAGACCGGCCGCGCTGGAGCGGGGATTGCGGGAATAGGGCAACCAGCGCCCGTCCGCGCCCTTGGCCGCTTCGGCGTTGACGATCGTGGCGAGCGCCGCCGCCGGTATGCCGGTGCGCGATGCCGCCGCCCCGAGAATACCGGAATATCGGGCGTTCGGTCCGCCCTGCATCGCCAGCGGGCCGCCGCCGTCGGAACCCGCATCCGCGCCGTCCCCGCCGCCATCGCGGCGCGGGCCGCGCTCCCCGTCCTGCCAGTCTTCGGAAGCGCCGGAACAGGAAGGCTGCCGCTCCGCAGCAGGCACGGCCACAGGCTGCGTCGCCGCTTTCGTGCGTTCGTCCAGCAGGGCCAGAAGCCCGTCGAGACCCAATGGATCGGAGCGCTTGTCGACCAGGCCGGCGGCCTTCTCGTCGTCGCCGCCGCCCAGCGCCGCACGCCAGAGCCGGCCGGACAGTTCGCTGCGGGCCTGGGTATAGATCACTTGCGCCTTCTGCGCGGGCGTAAGCCCCTGAAGCGCCGCGCCCTGAAGCGCCATACCTTCGATCATGCCGGACGCCCGCGCCGCCGGGCCTTGATGAACGAAATCGCGGAGAAATCGTCGATCCCGGCCTGTTCGGCATTGGCGATCACGCGCTCGGCATCCTGACGATAGCCGTCCGCCGCCGTCTCGATGGCGCGGAACGTGCCATAGGCATCCACCGCCATGTCGCGCAATTGTTCGAGCCGGGCCTTCAGTTCGGCCTGCCTGACGGAAAGCTGCCGCCGCTCGCCGCGCATGCGCTGGAGATAGGCGTGCGAACAGACGCCAAGGTCACCCGCCGCCAGATCGGCCTCGCGCCGCATCGACACCGAGACCCGCTCGCGCGCCTGTTCGACTTCGCCGAGCGCGCCGGCCTGGGTGCTGATCGCCCTGCTCATCTCGTCGATCTCGCGCTGCTGCACGCGCAGCGCGGCGTCGTAAGGGGTCTTCATGCGATTTCTTCCTCGGGCGCGTCTTCGGAGGCTTCACCGGGCGGGACCATGAGCGATGCCAGCATCTCGAAGCTCTCCTGCGCGAAGCCCCGCTCTCCCTTGCCCTGCTTGAGCAGTTCCTCGATCATCGGGGCAACCGCGACGGCGCGGTCCACCTCGGCGCTCGATCCGGCGCGGTAAGCGCCCAGCCGGACCATTTCCTCCATGTCGTTGTACGTCGCCATTTCGCGCCGCGCGGCAAGGCGGATGCGATTTTCCTCATCGCCCAGCGCGTGCGGCAAGGTGCGCGAGACCGACTTGAGCACGTCGATCGCCGGATAGCGACCGCGCTCCGCGATCTTGCGGGTAATGACGATATGCCCGTCGAGAATGCCGCGAACGGCATCGGCGACCGGCTCGTTATGATCGTCGCCGTCTACCAGCACAGTGAACAGGCCGGTGATCGCGCCCTGCCCCGGCAGTCCGGGCCCGGCGCGCTCCAGCAGGCGCGGCAGTTCGGCGAAGACGGTAGGCGTATAGCCCTTGGTGGCGGGCGGCTCGCCGCTGGCCAGGCCGATCTCGCGCTGCGCCATGGCGAAGCGGGTGACCGAGTCCATCAGGCACAGCACGTTGAGCCCCTGATCGCGGAAATGCTCGGCCACGGTCAGCGTGGTCCACGCAGCCTGGCGGCGCATCAGCGCAGGCTCGTCCGAAGTGGCGACGACGACGACGCTGCGGGCAAGGCCTTCCTCGCCGAGATCGTCCTGCACGAATTCCTGGACCTCGCGGCCGCGCTCGCCGATCAGGCCGATCACCGCGACATCGCATTCCGTCCAGCGCGCCAGCATCGAGAGCAGCACCGACTTGCCGACGCCGGAACCGGCGAAAAGTCCGAGGCGCTGGCCCCGGCACAGCGGCGCGAACAGATCGAGCGCGCGAACGCCGGTGGAAAGGCGCGAGCCCACGCGCGCGCGCGCGGAGGCGGGGGGCGGCGAGGCCTTGATCTTGCGCAGCATCGCCCCTTGTTCCAGCGGCCCCTTGCCGTCGATCGGCCGGCCGAGCCCGTCCACCATGCGGCCGAGCCACTGGCTGGAGGGACGCAGGGCGAACTGGCTGGCGGAAAGGTCCGCGCGGGAACCGGACGCGATGCCCTGCGGCTCGCTGAAAGGCATGCAATGGGCGATCCCGCGGTCGAGCCCGGTCACTTCCGCCTCGACCGTGCCGGTGGGCGAATTCAGAGTGACGCGCGAACCGATCTGGGCGGCGCCGGAAAGCCCCTCCACCTCGATCAGCGCCCCGCGCACGGCAACCACGCGGCCATAGCGCTGGTCAGGCGTGAGCAGGCGCAAACCGGCGGCGGCGGCGGCAAGACTGGCCATGGGGCGGGTCCTGCGCCGGTCAGGCGGCGGAAACGGAAACGGGCTCGGCGGCGGCCTGCGCCGTCGATTCGAGCCGCGCCAGGGCGTCGGTCTCGTAGCCGATCAGCCAACGGCAGTCGGCCAGCGCCGCATAGAACTGCCCGGTCGCCACTTTCTGCGCGAAACGGATGCACACCGCTTTCGCCTCGTGCGACTGCAAGGCGTCCATCAGCGTCTCCAGCCGCTCCAGCAGCGCCTGCTGGTGGCGCGGCAGGTCGGCCTGGTCGATATAGGCCATCATGCAGGCGAAGTAGAGCTGGCGCGCCGGGGTGTCTGCCTCCTCGGGCTTCATCACGTCGCGCCCGCGCAGGATCGTCGCCCCGTTCTCGACCATGAGATCGGTACGGCCAACCGCGCGCAGAACCGCACCGTTGACGATAACCGGCTCGCCATTGCGAAGCGAAATGCGAAGAGTCATGCCGAAAGCCCCCGTGACATCTTTCTCCGTTATAGGATGACCTGCGACAGTACGGCGGCAGTCGGCACAATTTTTCACGCCATCACGCACGGTTGCCCCTCCGTTTCTTCCTACAATGGCACTGTTCGGTGGCCGGTCCAATGCGTTGACCTCCCGGCCGACACGCACAGGAGAATGACATGAGCCTTTATTCCGCTCTCTATGCAGGCGTATCGGGCCTCGGCGCGCAGGCGAGCGCGATGGCGACCGTTGCGGACAATATCACCAACGTGAACACCATCGGCTACAAGGGCGTCTCGGCACAGTTCCAGACCCTCGTCACCGACGGCAACATCAAGAGCAGCTATTCGGCGGGCGGCGTCACCGCGGCCCCCAAGGCTCTCATTTCCAAGCAGGGCCTGCTCCAGGCTTCGAGCAGCCTCACCGACATCGGCATCGACGGCGCCGGCTTCTTCGTCGTGCGTTCGAGCGCCGACGCCAGCGGCGCCATCGCCTATACCCGCGCCGGTTCGTTCACGCCGGACTCGGACGGCTACCTGCGCAACACCGCAGGCTACTACCTGATGGGCTGGCCGCTCGATTCCGACGGCAACTACGTCAACAACGGCGGCACCGGCGCGATGGAGGCAATCCGTCCCGGCGCGCTGACCGGCGCGGCGCAGGCCACCACCAAGATCCAGCTGCGCGCCAACCTGCAGTCGACCGCGGAACCGATCACCGGCACCTATGTCGCCGGTTCGATGACCTCGGGCGCGCTTTCGCCGCAGTTCTCGCGCTCGGTCGAAGTCTTCGACGCGCAGGGCACCTCGCACACCCTGACGTTCAACTTCGTCAAGACCGCCGCCAACGAATGGGCCGCCGAAATCTCGGGCGATCCGTCCGAGATCTCCACCATCGGCGGCGCCGCCGTCACTGACGGCCTGCTGGCCAGCGGCACGGTGAAGTTCAACGCCGACGGCAGCCTCGACCTTGCCGGTTCGGACGCCTCGCTGTTCTCCAACCTCGATATCGGCTGGACCAACGGCGCGGGTTCGAGCCCGATCCGCCTCAACCTCGGCTCGGATGACGGGCTTGACGGCCTGACCCAGTTCGGCAGCGATTCCGCCCTGCTCTCGTCCAGCGTGGACGGCGGCATGCTGGGCACGGTGGCCTCGGTGAACATCTCGGACACCGGCATCGTCAGCGCCGTCTTCGATGACGGCACCACGCGCGCGATCTACCAGCTTCCGATCGCCACCTTCCAGAACCCGGACGGCCTGACCCGCGTCAGCGGCAATGCCTACGTCGCCTCGCAGCAGTCGGGCAACGTGGCCATCAACGAGCCCGGCGCATTCGGCGGCGGCAACATCTCCTCGGGCGTGCTCGAAGCTTCCAACGTCGACCTGGCGCAGGAATTCTCGAACATGATCCTGTTCCAGCGCGCCTACAGCGCCTCGTCGAAGATCATCACCACGGTCGACGACATGCTCCAGGAAGTCAGCAACCTGAAGCGCTGACCGGGCGCGCCGGGTTCCGGCGCCCCATAATCCCAGAACGACGACTTGATAGGAAACCGAGCCAGTGTCCCTGAATGAAATCCTCAATTCCGCCATGTCCGGTCTTGCGGCCTCTCAGGCGGGGATGCGCTCGGTTTCGAACAACGTCGCCAACGTCGGCACGGCCGGTTATGCCCGCGAGGCGGTTTCGCTCAGCACCGGCGTGGCCGGCGGCCGTGTCAGCGGCGTCATCATCGGCGAGCCTTCGCGCGTGGCGGACAAGTTCCTGGAGAACGCGGTCTACCAGCGCGCGGGCAATGCCGGTCGCACCGAAGCGGTGTCCGGCTATCTCGACCGCCTGCAGGCGCTGCTCGGCTCCTCCGATTCCTCGTCCGGACTTTCCGCCCGCCTCAGCGCCATCACGTCCTCGGTGAACGAGATCGCCGGCCTCCAGGGCTCGGCGCAATCGGTCGCGCTGTTCACCGGCAATGTCGCCGACACGATCGACACCCTCAACCAGTTGCAGGACGATGTCTCGAACCTGCGCGGCGATGTCGAGACCGAAGTCGGCTACACCGTCGACCGCGTGAACGTGCTGCTCCAGAGCATTCACGACCTCAACAACGAAGTCGCCAGCCTTCAGGGCCTGGGGCGCAGCACCGCGGGTCCGGCGGACCAGCGCATGTCGGCGCTGGAAGAACTCAGCGGGCTGATGAACGTCACCGTGCGCGAGCAGTCGGACGGACGCGTCACCATCGATACCGCATCCGGCCAGGTGCTGCTCGACAAGCGGCTGCGCCAGCTCAGCTATCCGTCCGGCGCAGGCGCGTCGCAGGCGACTTACCCCGCGATCGACATCCGCTTCGCCTCCGACAACGGCACCATGGGCGCCTCCACCGGCGAAAAGATCGATTCCACCGCGATCGGCGGCAAGCTGGGCGGCCTCATCGACATGCGCGACCGCGCGCTTCCCAATTTCTCCGAACAGCTCGGACAGCTGTTCTCCGGCCTCGCCGAAACGCTGAACAAGGCCTCGAACGAAGGCACGACGATGCCGCCGCCGCAGACGCTGACCGGCGAGAAAAACGGCCTGATCGGCAGCGACCGGCTCGGCTTCACCGGCAAGGCGACCTTCGCGGTTGTCGCCAAGGACGGCACGCTCGTTTCCAAGACGACGATCGATTTCGACGCGCTCGGCCCCACTGCCACCGTCGATGACGCGGTTGCCGCCATCAACGCCCAGCTTTCGCCCGATGCCACCGCCAGCTTCGTGAACGGCGTCCTTTCGTTCAGCGCCACATCGAGCGCCAACGGCGTGGCGGTGGCGCAGGATGCCGACACCCCCAGCGACCGTGCGGGCGTGGGATTCTCCCAGTTCTTCGGGCTCAACAACCTGGTCCGCTCGGACAGCAGCGCACTGGCGCCTTCGGGCTTCACCGAAAGCGATCCCCACGGCTTCGGCACCGGCGAAACCGCGCAGATCGTGCTGCGCGACCCGACCGGCAAGATCCTCGCCAACTATACCATGACCGGATCGGTCGGCTCGACGTTCGGCGACCTCGTCACCGAACTCAATGCCAGCCCGCTCGCGGCATTCGGCAGCTTCGCGCTCGACGACAAGGGCCGCATGGCCTTCACGCCGACCGCCAGCGCTTCGGGCTCGACGATCTCGATCCCCTCGGATTCGACCAACCGCAACGGCACCGGCCTGTCCTTCTCGGCGCTGTCCGGGCTGACCGGCGCGGCCAGCGGCCTCAACAAGGCCGAAGTCAGCCCCGGCGTCCTGTCCGACACCACCAAGCTGCCGCTGGCGCGCCTGCAACTCGATGCGGCCGTTGGCGAAAAGGCGATCGGTTCGGGCGATATCCGCGGCGCCACCGCGTTCGTCGACGCGCTTTCCGGCCTTGTCGATTTCGGCAAGAACGGCACTGCGACGATCGACACTTTCGCCAATCGCCTGCTGGGCAGCGCGGGCTCCGAAGCCTCGCTGGCCAAGACCGCCGCAACCGATGCCTCCGCGCGCCTGAGCGACGCGCTCGACCGCCGCGACAGCTACTCCGGCGTCAACGTCGATGAGGAACTGGCGCAGATGGTCATCCTCCAGAACAGCTATTCTGCTGCGGCGCGCGTGATGACCACCGCCTCGGAAATGTACGATACCCTGATCGGTATGCTGAGATAAGGACCTCCAGATGACCCGCGTTGCGACCATCCCCCTGCAGAGAACGCTTTCGGGCGCGATCCAGCGCTCGCAGGCGAGCCTTGCAAACAGCCAGCTCCAGCTCGCATCGACCAAGAAGGCCACCGACTACGCCGGCCTCGGCCTCGACGCGGTGCGCACGCTCTCGGCGCGCTCGATGCTGGCGCAGCAACAGTCCTACAAGAACATCTCCAGCCGCGTGACCACCACGCTGCAGATGTACGATGCCAACCTCAACCAGATCGACAGCTCGCTTTCCGACCTTCAGGAACAGCTGATGACGGCGATCGGCACCGGCGATTCCCCCGGCATCCAGTCGATGATCGAAGGCGCCTTCAACGACGTGCGCACCGCGCTCAACGCCAAGGAGGCAGGCGTGCCCCTGTTCGCCGGGTCGCAGACCTCGGACGAGCCCTTCGCGCCCAAGACGCTGAACGACACCATCGGCCTCGACGCGGCCGACGCCTTCACCAACGACCAGGTCCGCCAGTCCAGCCGCATGGGTGACGGCGTGGACGTGGAATACGGCATCGTCGCCAGCGACGTAGGCACCGGCCTGATCCCCGCCTTCCGCACGCTCGCCGAAGCAGGGCCTTATGGCGACAAGCTCACCGATGCGCAGAAAGTGGCGATCCAGCAGGCGATCGACCAGCTCGACACCGGGCTTGTCAGCGTGCGCGCGGTGAATGCCGAGAACGGCCGCAAGCAGAACCAGGTGGAAACCCTCAACGACCGCGCCGTCGACCGCGCCAACCTCCTGACCGAAGTGATCGGCTCGGTGGAAGACGCCGACCTCGGCCAGGTGGCGATCGACATCACCCAGCGCCAGACGATCCTGGAAGCGAGCTACTCGGTCTTCGCGCAGCTCTCCAGCATGTCCCTGGCGAAATTCCTGACCTGATCGGGCAGGAACGCGGACAGCAAAAAGGGCGCCGGGATTTCGATCCCGGCGCCCTTTTTCGTTTGCCCGTCCTGCGCGATCAACGTCACGCGGAAAGACCGGCGCGCCCTATCCCTTGGTCGCGCTTCCCGGCGCGCGTTCGAGCAGGTCGGCGAACTCGCCTGCCGGACTGGCCGAAGGCATGGCGGCCATGGCCCGCGCGAGGTTCGGCCCGGTTGCCTCCTCCGGGCGCCCTGTCAGCATCTCGAAGACCGGCGCGGCGGGCAGGCCCCGGAACGCCGCCGCATAGCGTGCATGAAGCCCGGCAAGCCCTTCCTCGCGGCCGAGCATGGCCAGCGAGATCGCATGACGCAGCACCACCGCCTGGCCCACTGTGTCCAGCGCCCGGCCGCTTGGCAGGGAGCCCGCCGAAGCCTCGGCATAACGGGCCCAGTCCCGCTGCTTCCAGAGGATCTCGGCACGCAGGGTATCGGCGGAAGGCACGTCCTGAAGCACCGCCATGGCCTCGTCGATGCGGCCGATCTGGCTGAGCGCCGCAGCCTCCACGCGCTTGCGGGCGGCGATCATGGCATCCGGCAGCGAAGGATCCTCGGACTTGCGCAGGGTATCGAGCGCACGGTCGGGCCGTCCGGCAAGGATGAACAGCGTCGCCACGCGGGCCGAGAGCGGGCCGCGCGCCAGATCGCCGGCACGGACGAAGAGCTGGTAGGACAGCAGGTCCGCCGCGCGCTCGTAAAGCCCTGCCTGCTGGAGCCGCTCGGCCAGGTGGCTGGCCATGAGGTCGCCCTCGGCCCCGCCCGGCGCGATGTCGCGATAGTCCCAGTAAAGCCCGGCCGCCTTGTCGAGCGGGAGCTTGCGCGCAGGGTCCAGCGCGGTCGCCAGCTTGGCGCGCAGGCCGGGAAGGAAGTCCGCGCCCTGCTGCCCTGCATCATGATAGCGGAACAGGGCCGAACCCGCCGCCAGCGCCCCGGTAAGGTCTCCGCGCGCATCGTAGAGCTTGTAGGTGAGCCGCAGCGCCCGCTCCTCGATGGCATCGCCGCGCCAGGCGTAGCGGATCGCATCGAGCCGCTTGAGCGCCGCCTCGGGGCCGACGGTGTGGTGCGCCACTTCGGCTTCCACCTCGCTCAGCCGCGCATCCATGCGCTGCTCCATCGTGCCCGATTTCTCGACACGGGCGAAGCGCAGCCGCGCCTCGTCGGCATGGCCCTGCGCCAGTTCGGCACGGCCACGGTAGAGGTTCGCCGCCGGATCGCGATCCGGCAGCGGGGCGAGCCACTGCATCGCCTTGGCCGGTGCCCCGCCCTCGACAGCGGCACGGGCGGCGGCAAGCACGAAAGCCTTGGGCCGGGGCGTGGTCAGCGCGCCCCGCGCGCAGTCGAGCTGCCCCAGCGCCTGATCGGCCAGCGCGCTCTGCGCCAGCGCCCTCAGGCGCCAGGCGCAGGCTTCGGGATTGGTGCCGAGCCCCGCCGCGCCGAGCGAGGCGAGCGCATCGGGATAACGGCCGAGCAGGGTCAGCGCCGCCCCTTGCGCCAGCCGGTAGGTATCGACCATCTCCAGGTCGGGATCGTCCTGCCGCATGACTTCCAGCACGCCGAACGCCTCTGCCCCGCGCTCCTGCCCGATCAGGCTTCGGGCATAGTTCCAGCGCGCCTGCTGCCGCTCGGGCTGCGGCGCGCGGGAGAGGCGCATCCACGCATCGTCTTGCGAAATCCTGCCCCAGGCGGCGGGACCGACGATGGCGGGCTGCTGCGCGAGGTCGGCGGCGAAGCCCGGCAGACGCGGCGGGCGCGGCAGTGCCGGCCGCGCGGGCTCGGGCACGCGCATGGGTGCGGCCGTGGCGCTGGTAACGGGCGCGTTCACGGTGGGCGCGGCCACGAGCGCCGCGCCCGGGATGAGCGCGGCAGACGCCAGCAGGCGAGTAAGAATCACATCAAGGCTCCGGGAAACATGACCGACATCGTGAACAGGGCCCCGCCCAGCAGGCAGCCGAGCAGGAACAGCAGGGCCGCGCCGGCCGCCCAGAGCAGCCCGCCGCCCTCGCGCGGCCTGGCCGCCGTGCCGCTGTCTACTCCGGCAAGCTGGACATTGTCCGTCCGACGGCGCGCAGGCGAGGCGCCCGGCGCGTTCGCAGCCGCAGGATTGCGCTCCGGAACGCCGGAAGAGAACACCCTGACCTTGGCCGGACGCTGATCGCTGCTCATCTGGACCTGACTCCTGAGGTTTCATCCTATTATAGAAGGACAAACCGCAAGGCGGTCCGCGCGCGCCGGACCCGATCTGGAGTTGCCGAATGCCCCGTCCCGCCTCCTGCCGCAGTGCAACGACCCTCGCGGCACTGCTTGCGGTGACGCTCGGCCTTGCCGCCTCCGCTCATGCAGAGGACAAGAAGGCCGATCCTCTCCCCCCACCGGACCCCTCGTTTCTTCCGATGGACGACATCGACGCCCCGATCATCGACAGCGGCCGCATCGACGGCGTGCTGCACGTCTCGATCGTGGTGAAGACCAAATCGGCGGAAAGCGCCGCCGAACTGGCGAAGCGAATGCCGGAACTGCGTGCGGCCTCGCTGGCGGCGGCGATCGAATTCGCGCGGCTCCATGCCTCGCCGTTCACGCCCGTCAACGTCGCGCGGCTCTCGGCGATGATGTCCCCCCCGATCAAGCGGCTCGACGCGGGGATCGAGAAGGTCCTGATCGTGAAGGTTTCAGCCACCGAATCCTGAAGCCCGCCCCCGGCCGCACCGCCTGACCCACAAACGAAAGCCCCCGCCCGGTCAGACCGGACGGGGGCTTTCGTGTTTCGGAGCGGCTTTCGAAAAAGGGAGGAGCCGTCCTACTGTGCGGCTGGTCCCGCCCCTTGCGGCTTCCCGCCCGAAGCAAGCGCCTGCGGACGCGGCTTTCCGCGCATCGGCGCGGCGGCGGCGGCCGGTGCCTTGATGACCTTGCGCCCCGCCATCGCCATGGAAAGCTCCACGGCCGCGCTGGGGGTCATGTAAGCCATGATCTGCGCGGTGGCGCGTTCGCGCATGCGCTTTGCCACCTGCGTCTGGACCTCGATGTCCAGCTTCTCGAGGATCGGCGCGGCGCGCTGGGGCTTCATCGTCTGGTAGATGCGCGCCAGATTGTCGTAAGGCACATCGGGCTCGGCCGCGCCGTTACGCCCGGCGGGTTGCTGCCCGGCCTGCGCGGCCTGGTTCTGCTGCATCTGGCCGGCAAGGCGCGTCTCGCCCGCCTTGACCGCCTGCTCCCGCATTTCGAGCTTGCGGCGTTCGGCCGCCAGCACGCGGTCGCGCTGCGAGGTCGCGTCCTGAAGCGAGGCGCCGAGACGCCCGGAATCGCCCTTCCCCGCATCGGCCGGCGGCGCGGCAAGGGCGATGGCATTGGCCACCGCCGCCGCCCCGGCGACCGCGAAGATCAGCCGCGATGGCTGGGTGAGCGAGCGAAGAGGCGACAGCGCGCCTCCAAGCCGGGCGGAAAGCGTCATGCAACCGCGCTTTCACGCGAAGCGCGCGCCGTGGCGATGTCGCGGACCACGCCGGTGGTGTCGCCGCGAACCGCATCGTTGGCGGCCGCTGCGACCTTGCGGCGCGAACGCGTGCGGGCCGGAGCGGGCGCCGCGATCTTCTCGGCCTCGAGGATGCCGGCAACGACCTTCTCGGCATCGGTCTTGACGGTGCGACCGGCGGCCTTGGCGCGGCTGGCCGGCTTGGCGGCGGTCTTGGCGGCCGTGCGCGGCTTGGCGGGCGCACGCTTCTTCGGCGCCTTTTCCTCGACCCTGGGGGTCTGCGCGGCGGCATCCATGATACGGTCGGCCACGGCATTGCCGATACCCACCATCAGCGAGAGTTCGTCGCGAATTTCCTCGGCGGCGGCGATGGCGCTGGCCTGGGCCTTGCCGTCGGTCGCCAGCACGCGCTTGAGATCGCCCAGCACGATGCGGGCCTGGTTGGTCGCACGGTCGATCTGGGTCACGCTGTCGGCAAGCTGGGTATCGCGCATGATCCGCAGGCGGCGGCTCATGCGGGCGCTCTGCACCAGCACGGAGACGCAGAGCAGGATCAGCGCGACGTTGATCACGGTGGTGAAGGTCATTTCGGATACCCCTTGGAAATGTCGGTGGCCATGCGGATGGCGATATTGCTCGAACGCTGGCCGATGTGAGCGCGGCCCAGCGGCACGCCGCCGCAATGGACCTGGAGCGCGTCGTTCGGGCTGTGGCTGAGGGCGATCGTCTGCCCCACCTTGAGGTTCATCACGTCGCGCAGGCTCATCAGCTTTTCGCCCAGCACGACATCGACGGTGACTTCGGTATTATAGAGCTCGCTGGCCATATGCGTGGCCCACATGCGATCGCGGCCGAGTTTTTCGCCCATGAAGCGCTGGAGCAGCTTGTTGCGGACCGGCTCGATCGTGGCATAGGGCAGCAGGACCGAGAACTTGCCCCCGCGCCCTTCCATGTCGACACGGAAAGTGGCGACAGCGGCAATGTTGCTGGGTCCGGCGATGGCGGCGAAGCGCGGGCTCGATTCCATGCGCTCGACCACCATGTTCACCTGCTCGATCGCCTCGAACGCCTGCGACAGGTCGTCAAGCGCGAGCTGCACCATCTTCGAGACCAGCATGGTCTCGATGGTGGTGAAGGCGCGGCCTTCCACCCGCATCGGGCGCGTACCCTTGCGCCCGCCCAGCAGGGCATCGACGACCGCGTAGATCAGGCCGGAATCGACCGTGACGACGCCGTAGTTCTCCCACTCCGTCACCTGGAACACGCCGAACATGGCGGGCAGCGGCACGTGGTTCATGAACTCGCCGAAGCGGGTGGAGGTGATTTCCTCCAGGCTGACGTCGATCGCATCCGAGGTGAGGTTGCGCATGCTGGTGGCGAAAGCGCGCACCATGCGTTCGCAGACCACTTCCAGCATCGGCAGCCGTTCATGGCTGATGACGTTGGATTCGATCACCGCCTTCAGCCCGCTCTTGGGCTGGACCGGCGCGTCACCGTCGAACCCGAACAGGGCGTCGATGCCGGCCTGATCGAAAGTATCGTCGTTGATCGCGCCCATCTTGGGCGGATCGGGCAGGATGAAGTCGTCGAAATCGTCCATCATTGCTGAACGAGGTCCTGGATCAGCACGTCCTTGACCATGCCGGCGCCAAGCGCCTGGGTCGAACGCGTCATCATCTCTTCCTTGATGCGGAACACCGCGGCGGAACCGTTGAGATCGTCAGGCCGCAGTTCGCGCAGGAACGGTTGCAGCGCATCGAGCACGACCGGCAGCTTTTCCTTGACCTTGTCGGCCTTGCCCTCGGCGGCGACGATGATGAAGCGCAGCTTGAGGAAGCGCGCCTGGCTGTCTCCGCCGCGCAGGTTCACGATCATCGGCGGCACTTCGATATAGGATGAAGCACCGCCTTCACCCGCCGGCGCCTCTGCGGCGGCCTCATGTTCGGCGCCGTCGTCGCCGCCGCGCATGAACCACCAGGCCCCGCCGCCACCGGCCAGCAGGGCCAGGACCGCGGCTCCGCCGATCACCAGCATTTTCCGCCCGGGCTTCCTGGGCTCCGGCACATCGACCGGCGTCACGTCGATCACGTCGTCGCTGGACACTTTCATCCCCTTGGCTGTCGGGATGCGCCCCCTCACCGAAATGGTGTCCGCGCATCCGCTTTCGCGATTTCGCCTCTATTATAGGAAAGCCGCGCGGCAAAATCTGCCTAGCGCCGAATATCGAGAACTTTTTCGCAAGGTGCTGGAATGGACGTATCCTCCTTCGTTCTGCTGAGCCACGAGCAGGCCTTGCGCCGGCAGCTCGACATCACCGCCAACAACATGGCGAACACCAATACCGTGGGCTACAAGCGTGAGCAGGCGCTGTTCCACGAATATGTCGAGACCGTGAAGGATGCGCCCGTCCAGGATGCGCGCAAGACTTCTTTCGTGCTCGACTTCGGCGCCGTGCACGACACCGCGCAAGGCGCGTTCCAGTCTACCGGCAACCCGCTCGACGTGATGATCGACGGGCCGGGCTACCTCAACGTGGAAACGCCCGAAGGCGGCGTCGCCTATACGCGGGCAGGCTTCGTGAAGATCCTGAGCACCGGTGAACTGGCCAGTTCCGGCGGCCAGCGCCTGCTGGACCAGAACGGCCAGCCGATCACCATCCCGGCCGACCAGATGAACCAGGTGTCGATCACCGAGGACGGTTCGGTCATGGCCGCGGGCGCCCAGGTCGGCCGTCTCGCCGTCACCAGCTTCGCCGACGAGAACATGCTGGAACCGCGCGGCGACGGGATGCTTACCGGCACCGGCGGCCGCTTCCTCGCCGCCGCGCAGACCAAGCTCAAGACCGGCGGGGTCGAGGCATCCAACGTCGAGCCGATCAAGGAGACCACCAACATGGTTGAGATCCTCCGCTCGTACCAGACCAGCCAGCGCCTCTCCGCCGACCTCAACGACATGCGCAAGCGCGCGATCGACCGGCTCAGCCGCGTAAGCTGACCCCCGCACAGTCCCACCTCATTTTCACGAAGGAGCCATCATGCGTTCGCTCTCCATCGCTTCGACCGGCATGCTCGCGCAGCAGACCAACGTCGATGTCATCTCGAACAACATCGCCAACATGAACACCACCGCGTTCAAGCGCCAGCGCGCGGAATTCCAGGACCTGCTCTACCAGCAGGTCTCGCGCCCCGGCGCGGCGACCAGCGCCGACGGCACGCGGGTTCCCTCGGGCATCCAGATCGGCGCCGGCGTGAAGACCGGCGGCGTGTACCGCATCACCGAGCAGGGTGCCCTCACCAACACCGGCAACAGCTACGACCTGGCGATCGACGGCCCGGGCTACTTCCAGGTCATGATGCCCTCGGGCGACCTGTCCTATACCCGCGCCGGCTCGTTCCAGCTTTCGGACCAGGGCGAACTCGTCACCACCGACGGCTACCGCGTCCAGCCCGATATCACGATCCCGCAGGGTGCGCTGGGCGTCACCGTCTCCAAGTCGGGCGAAGTGCAGGTGAAGATCGCCGGGCAGACCGAACTGCAGACCGTGGGCCAGCTCGAACTGGCGACCTTCATCAACGAGGCCGGCCTCGAAGCCATCGGCTCCAACCTCTACCTCGAAACCAGCGCTTCTGGCCAGCCGACCGTCTCGACGCCGGGCCAGCCCGCTTTCGGTACCCTGAGCCAGGGCTTCGTCGAAGCCTCGAACGTCAACCCGGTCTCGGAAATCACCTCGCTGATCACCGCGCAGCGCGCCTACGAGATGAACAGCCGCGTGCTCAAGACCGCCGACGAGATGCTCCAGACCTCCACGCAGATAAGCTGAGACCATGCTCACCGCTCTCCTCCTCGCCCCCGCGCTGGCCAGTGCCCCGGCGCTTCCGGCCGGCGAACCCGCGCCGGTTCTCGCCCGCACCGTAGAGCGCGGCGAAGTGCTCTCGAAGGCGGACTTCGTCACCGCGCCGGTACTGCCGGCGGTGGCCCGCAACGCGCTGAGCCCGGCCGAAGCGGCGGGGCAGGAAGCGGTGCGCCGTCTCAACGCCGGAGCGCCCGTGCGCGCCACCGATCTCACCGCCCCGCACCTCGTGCGGCGCGGCGAGGCGGTGACGATCTCGCTCATTTCCGGCGGCCTCAAGATCACCTCGGCGGGCCGCGCGCTCAGCGACGGCGCCAAGGGCGAACAGGTGCGCGTGCTCAACCTCGCCACCAACCGCACGCTGGATGCCGTGGCCGAAGGCAGCGGCGATGTCCGCATGTCGGTCCAATAAGCGGCGCAGCGGCACCCAACCCCGCGCCCAAGGAGGCAAGCTCATGAAATCGCGTTTCACGCCGTTCGTTTCCGCGCTGCTCGCCGCCAGCCTGCTGTCAGGCTGCGGTTCGATCGGACGGCTCAAGAACGTCGGCAAGGCGCCGAAGATGTCGGAAGCGGAAAGCCCGGTCGCCCCGCGCCTCCAGCCCTCGCTCGGCAATCACTCCGTCGATGACCGGGCGCTGGCGGGCGGCGATGCCCCGCAGGCGGACGCGGCGCGCGGCGCCTCGTTGTTCCGCACCGGTGGCGGCGCCTTCTTCCGCGACCAGCGCGCCTCCCGCGTGGGTGACATCGTGACGATCCGCATCAACATCGCGGACAACGCCCAGGTCGCCAATTCGACCACCCGCACCCGCAACGGCAGCGAGACCGGCGGGATTGCCGCGCTGCTGGGGCTCGAAAGCCAGATTCCCAAGATCCTGCCCGGCAGCCCCGATCCGGGGAACCTCGTCAGCACGGACTCGAAGTCCAGCGCCACCGGCATCGGCAACACCACCCGGAGCGAACAGATCAACATGACGGTCGCCGCCACCGTCGTCGGCGTGCTGCCCAACGGCAATCTCCAGATTCGCGGCAAGCAGGAAGTGCGCGTCAATTACGAACTGCGCGAACTCGTCGTCACCGGCGTGATCCGGCCCGAGGACATCGCGCGCGACAATTCGATCAAGCACTCCCAGATCGCCGAGGCCCGCATCAGCTACGGCGGACGCGGCCAGCTTACCGATGCACAGCAGGCACGCTGGGGCCAACAGATCTACGACGCGCTCTTCCCGTTCTGAGCGCAGTCCATTGCGAAAATACATGGCCTCTCCGGCGTTGGCCGGAGGGGTTTTCGCACATCTGCAATAACGCTTTCAAACCGACCCTATATTCACTGTAAACTCCGAAAATATTTTCGGCACATCGTCCGCAGTTGTTTTCGAACTTCCTAGAATGAAATCGCAGCCGGAAGATTTCCTGCTGCACGCATGGCAGCGTGATCTGCCGTCTGGCCGCAGAACCGGCCTGTAATTCTAGAAGGAAATGATACAATGGCGTTTTCGGTTAACACCAATGCTGGCGCAATGGCGGCTCTGCAGAGCCTCAACTCGACCAACCGCGGCATGGAAACCACGCAGAGCCGCATCAACACCGGCCTGAACGTTGCTTCGACCAAGGATGACTCGGCGAAGTACACCGTGGCCCAGACCCTTCGCGGCGACCTCGGCAAGCTGAGCGCGGTTACCTCCTCGCTCAACAACGCCAAGAGCGTCACGGACGTTGCGGTTGCCGGTGCAGAGCAGATCTCCGACCTGCTCAACGAGATGAAGTCGAAGACCCTCGAGGCTTCGGACACTGGTCTCGACGTCGAAAGCCGTACCGCGATCTCGAAGGACCTGGTTTCGCTGAAGAACCAGATCGGCACGATCATCGACGGTTCGGACTTCAACGGCACCAACCTGCTGAAGGGCACTGCCGCAGCCACCGACGGCAACGTCAGCGCTCTCCAGTCGATCGCTTCGGGTGCAGCTACCCTGACGGTTGCGAACCAGGGCTTCACCACCAAGGCCGACACGGCCTTCGGTGCGTCCGGTACCGACACCGACATCACTGCCCTGAACGATGCCGACTCGGCAACCGGCGCTGCCGCAGCCACCGCCCTTTCGACCAAGCTCGACACTTTCTTCGACGAAGTTAAGGACAGCCTGAGCGATCTGGGTGCAGCTTCGCGCCAGCTCGAAGGTCAGCAGACCTTCAACAGCAAGCTGACCGACGTGGTCACGACCGGCGTGGGCAACCTCGTCGACGCCGACCTCGCCAAGGAATCGGCGACCCTTCAGGCCCTTCAGGTCCAGCAGCAGCTGGGCGTGCAGGCTCTGTCGATCGCCAACCAGGCGCCGCAGACGATCCTGTCGCTCTTCCGTTAATCGGAGGATCGATGGTCTCCCGGTTCGCCGGGAGGCCAATCGTCAGGAAGGCCGGGATGGTTCACCATCCCGGCCTTCTGTCGTTTCGGGGAGCATGAACCGGGGTGAGGTCGAAAGCGCAGGAGCCAGAATTCCTGAGATCGGCAAACACCATGGACAGGCAGCCAGGCGGACCCTGGAGATAGCCCGGAACCCGCAGTTTTCCGGGAATCCGGGACCAGCGATTCACCCGCCGAACTATAATGATAATGGCGCGCCCATGGCGGGACCGACCCCCCAAGCAGGAACTGGAATACAAATGCTTGATTTTCTGAACAATTGGCGGTTGCCCAAGAAGTTGTGGGCGGCCTTTTCGATCATCAACATCATCATTGCCGTGGTCGGCATCAACGGGTTCTTCGCAACCCGTGAACTCAATTCCATCGCGCAGCAGCATGTCGAGCGCGGTCTTGCAGGCATGTCCCGCCTCGCCGATCTCATCAGCGACGTGAAGGAACTGCGGATCGTCGTCTACAGCTACTACAACGCCAATTCCGCCGAGGACGCCGCCAAGCTGCGCGACCGCCTCAAGGAAGGCGAGGACAAGCTGATCGGCTCGGTGAACGCTTATGCCGAAGTGGCCGGAGACGATTTCAAGGCCGACGTCGACCAGATGCGCGAACGCGCCGTGGCGCTCAACAAGATCAACGACCATATCTTCGAAACGCGCACCAAGGGTGATTTCGACGGTGCGATGGGCCTCATCAAGAACGAGGGCAAAGTCGCCTCGCACGACATGATCGCCCAGACCGAAGGCCTGATCGAGAAGTCGCGCCAGCGGTCCAAGATTGCCGCCGAGGCAGGCGCGCACACCGCGGACGTGGCGATCTACCTTTCGGCCACTCTTGCCATTGTCGGCATGGGCCTGATCGTGTTCATCTGGCTGCTCATCAACCGCACCGTCGCCGCGCCGATGAGCCGTATCGCGGATGTCACCACGACGCTGGCGGAAGGCGGGCGCGCCGATGTTCCCTATCGCGAGCGCCATGACGAGATCGGCGAGATCGCCGGCGCCGTCGAGCAGTTCCGCGCCGCCGCCGAGGCCCGCGCCGAGATCGACGCCAAGGCCGCCCGCGAACAGGAAGTCGTCACCTCCACCCTGCGCGGCAGCCTCCAGGCGATCAGCGAGGGCGACCTCACCCAGACCATCTCCGCCGAGTTCCCCCCCGCTTACGGCGAACTCAAGAGCAACTTCAACTCCGCCCTCGGTGCCCTGCGCGACCTCATCGGCGCCGTCGCCGAAAGCGCCGTCGCCATCCGCACCGGCTCGAGCGAGATCGCCCAGGCATCCGAAGATCTCGCCCGCCGCACCGAGAGCAACGCCGCCAGCCTCGAAGAGACTTCGGCCGCGATCACCCAGATGGACGAGCGCCTGCGCGCCACCGCCGCCGCCGCCGGACGCACCGTGCAGCGCGCCGACGGGGCGATGACCGTGGTCGGTTCCGGCCGCGACATCGCCGACGAGGCGGTGCAGGCCATGGGCCGCGTCAGCGAAAGCGCCAAGGGCATCGATTCGGTGATCGAGGGGCTCGACAAGATCGCCTTCCAGACCCGCGTCCTTGCCATGAACGCCGCTGTAGAAGCGGGCCGCGCAGGCGATGCCGGTCGCGGTTTCGCGGTCGTGGCCGATCTCGTCTCGGCGCTCGCCATGCGCTCGGAAGAGGAAGCCAAGCGCGCCCGCGAACAGCTCACCGCGACCCAGACCGACATCGGCACCGCCGTGGAAGCGGTCCAGCGCGTGGACGGTGCCCTGCAGAACATCTCGGGCGATGTCACCGAAGTGCACTCGCTGCTGAGCAACATCGCCAGCGACAACCAGGCCCAGTCCTCGACGATCACCCAGATCAGCGCCACGATCGGCACGATGGACCAGGCCACCCAGCAGAACGCCGCGATGGTCGAGGAGACCTCCGCGGCGGCGCGCAACCTCAACAGCGAGGTCACCTCGCTGTCGGACCGCGCCGCGATGTTCCGCATCGGCAACGAACCGCAGGGCCTGCGCCCGGCGCTCCGCCCCGTGCCTGTCAGCAGCTCGGCCAACATCCCGGCCAGCGCGCCGATCCAGACGATGGCCTCGCGAAAGCCGCTGAAAGCGCTCGCCACCGCCGATGACTGGATGGACTTCTAAAAAGCCTGCCTGAAAACCGGAAAGCCGCCCCCGAAAGGGGCGGCTTTTTCCTTGCCGGCTACTTCAGCACCAGCGGCAGCCCCGCCGCGACCAGGACGGCATGATCCACGGTTGCCGCGACCTGCTGGTTGAGCCGCCCCGCCTCGTCACGAAAACGCCGGCCCAGCGAGGTCTCGGGGACGATCCCCATCCCGACCTCGTTCGCCACCAGCACCAGCGGCTTGGGACAGTCGGCGATAGCCCGGCACAGCGCATCGAACCGCGGCTGCAATGCCGCTTCCGCCAGCATGAGGTTCGACAACCAGAGCGTCAGGCAATCGACCAGCACGGCGTCGGCTTCCCCTGCCGCCTTCCCGATCGCCTCGACAAGTTCCATCGGCGCCTCCAGCGTCGACCAGCGCGGACCGCGATCCTCGCGGTGCCGGGCGATCCGCGCCTCCATCTCGTCATCGAGCGCCTGCCCGGTGGCGATGTAGACCAGGCGGCCGGGAACCCCCTCGACCAGGGCCTGCCCGTGCCGGCTCTTGCCCGACCGCGCGCCCCCGAGAACGAATGTACTGGTCATGCGCGATACTCCGTAAGGGCCAGCAGGCCGTCGATATCGAGATGGCGCTCCATCCCGGCTGCCAGTTCGTCGAGCGCGGCATCGACACCGGCTCCATGATCGCGCCGGTCGCTTTTCGCGCCGAGGCGCGCAAGCAGTTCGGCGCGCAGATCGGTGGAGGCGAGCAGGCCGTGGCAGTACGTTCCCATCACCATTCCGCTTGCATCGACAGCGCCGTCGGCCCGGTTGCCGCCCAGCATGGCGAAAGGTTCGGCCCGGTGTCGTTCAGTCACCCCCAGGTGCATTTCAAACCCGGTCAGCGGCTTGCCCAGCGCGGTGCCGGAAACCTCGCGCAGGGCCTTGCGATCCCCGAGCACGGTCGTCACGTCGAGCAGGCCCAGACCGGCGATCTCGCCCGCCGCGCCCTCGATACCGAGCGGATCGGCGATGCTGCGCCCCAACATCTGGTAGCCCCCGCAGATCCCCAGGACCATGCCCCCGCGCCGGTGATGGGCAAGCACGTCGATGTCCCAGCCCTCGGCCCGCAGGAATGCCATGTCCGCCATCGTCGCCTTGGAGCCCGGAATCACGATGAGCGCCGCTTCGGCCGGAATCGGCGTGCCGGGCGGGATCATCGCCACGTCCACGCCGGACTCCTGCCGAAGCGGGTCGAGGTCATCGAAATTGGCGATACGCGGCAGGATCGGGCAGGCGACGAGCAGCTTGCCCCCAGCGCCGCCGAGCCCGCGTTCGAGCACTACGGCGTCCTCGCTCGGCAACCGGCCGACCGCGCCGGCCCAGGGCATGACTCCGTAGCCGCGCCAGCCGGAAAGACGCTCGATAGCGGCGTAACCATCTGCGAACAGCGCCGGATCGCCGCGAAACTTGTTGATGAGGAAGCCCCGGATCTGTGCGGCATCGTCAGGCTCGATCACCGCCCGCGTGCCTGCCACGGCCGCGATCACCCCGCCCCGGTCGATATCGCCGACCAGCACCACCGGCACCCCGGCCTCACGCGCGAAGCCCATGTTGGCGATGTCCCCGGCGCGCAGGTTGATCTCCGCCGGAGAGCCCGCGCCTTCCACCACCACGAGATCGCAGCGCGCCTCAAGCCGGCGATAGCTTGCCATGACTTCGGGCAGCAGGGTCCGCCGCGCCTCCCGGAAATTGGCGCTGCCAAGCGTGCCGCGCACCTCGCCGTGGACGACCAGCTGCGAGGTTCGGTCCGCCTGCGGCTTCAGCAGGACCGGGTTCATGTCGACATGGAGCGGCGCCCGCGCGGCCAGGGCCTGAAGCGCCTGCGCCCGCCCGATCTCCCCGCCTTCCGGCGTGACGGCGGCATTGTTGGACATGTTCTGCGGCTTGAACGGCAGGACCCTGAGCCCGCGGTTGGCCAGCGCCCGGCACAGCCCCGCCACCATGACCGACTTGCCCACGTCCGAGCCGGTTCCCTGCAACATCAAGCCAGCCATGCCACTCCCAACGCGATAATTCCCAGCAAGGCGCAGGCCCTGCGATAAATGCCCAGCGCCCGGCGCAGATCGCGCGCGCCCGCTTCCCGGCCCTCCTCCCCGATCCAGGGCTTGGCCGCAAGCACACCGTCGTAGATGATCGGCCCGGCGAGCCGCACACCCAGCACGCCCGCCATCGCCGCCTCCGGCCACCCGGCATTGGGCGAGGCATGGCGTCCGTGATCGCGCGCCATGCCTCGCCACCCGCCGCCACCGGCGAGACAGATCAGCACCCCCGCCAGCCGCGCCGGAATCAGGTTCGCCGCATCGTCGATCCGGGCCGCCGCCCAGCCATAGGCACGCAGCGGCGGCTCGGGATGGCCGATCAGGCTGTCCGCCGTGTTGATCGCCTTGTAAGCCCAGCCCCCCGGCACACCGCCCAGCAGCAGCCAGAACAGCGGCGCGGCCACACCGTCGCAGAAACTCTCGGCAAGGCTCTCGATCGCGGCGCGAACCACGCCCGCCTCGTCGAGCCCTGCGGTATCACGGCCGACGATCATGCCGACCGCATGGCGGGCCTCGGCCAGATCCCCTGCCTCCAGCGCGGAGAGAACCGGGCGAACGTGATCGTCGAGACTGCGCGCCGCGAGTGCCGGCCATGCGAGGATAGCCAGCAGCAGCCAGGCCCAGTCCCCCGCCATGCCGCGCACGATCCAGACGATGAACGCGGTGCCCGCCCATACCATGCCGATCAGGCCGAGCATCGCCGCAAGCCCTGCGATCCGGCGCGCCATGTCGGACCAGTCCGCCCGGTTCAGCTTCCGCTCGCAGCCGGTGATGACCCTTGCGAAAAGGCCCACGGGATGGCCGATCAGGCCGTAGAGCCGCCCCGGCCAGCCCAGCCCGCCTTCCAGCACCATGGCCGCAAAGCCCACCGGCTCGATCACGCCAGCGCCTCCCCGAGCCGGTCAAGCGCGGCGGGATCGGCGGGCACGCCCAGCCGCACCCAGTCGGGATGTTCCGCGAAAGGCCGCACGAGAATGCGCGCACGGGCAAGCCGCTCGAACAGCGCCTTGCCCTCGCATCCCGTCACCAGCCGGAATAGCGGGCAGTCACCCTCGGGCGAAAGGCCGTGACGGCGCAGCACCGTATCGAGCGCCGCGGCGCGGACCGGAAGCTGGCGCCGCGTCTCGGCGATCCACGCACTGTCGCCATAGGCCGCCTCGCCCAGCGCCAGCGCGGCCGAATGCACCGGCCAGCTACCCAGCATCTGGCGCAGCAGCATCATGAGCGCGGGCGGGCCGAGCACGAAGCCGAGCCGCAATCCCGCAAGCCCGAAGAACTTCCCGAACGAGCGCAGCACGATCATCCTGAAGCCGGGTGCCACCGCGCCGGCTACGCTGGCCTCGGGCTGACAATCCGCGAAAGCCTCGTCCACGATCAGGAATCCGCCCGCCTCGTGGATGTGCCTCGCCCATTCGATGACCGCTTCGGGCGCGCGCAGCACGCCGTCAGGGTTGTTCGGATTGGCCATGACGAAGACCTCCTGCCCCCGTGGCACTTCGCCGAAGTGTGCCGGACGCGACGGGAAGAACGCCTCCTTGTGCGTGCGATAGGCCGGAACGAGCGCCCGGCCCGGCAGCGCCAGCGCCTTTCCGAGCAGGCGCAGCGCGGTTTCGCTGCCCGGCACCGCACAGCACAGGCCGGGCTCCACGCCGAAATGGCGGGCGGCGGCAGCTTCGAGGCGGGCCAGCGCATCGGGATCGGGCAAGGCGGTCCAGTCTACCGGCGCCTGCGCGGGCCAGGGCGATGGATTGAGGCCCGTGGAAAGGTCCAGCCAGTCCTCCGGCGCGCCGCCGTAGAGTCTGGCGGCCTCGCTCACCCGGCCGCCGTGGAACATGAAGGCGCCGCTCATCGCACCACCACCAGTGCGAGGAGCAAGGCGGTTTCCACCACTTCGATCCCGGCCCCGTGCCCGTCCCCGGAAATGCCGCCGATCCGGCGTTTCAGCCACCAGCCCCACGCCGGAACCGCAAGGAACACCGCCAGCAGTGCGGGCGCGACCAGCAGCCCGGCGGCCAATGCCGCCACGCTCCAGCCGATGACATGGCCCCAGCCGACGGCGCTGCGAAACCGGCTGCCGAGCCCTTCGTGCAGCGGCGGCAGCGTGAGCGTCCACACCAGCGGTGCGATACGCGCAAGCGGCGGGACAAGCACCAGCGCCCACACCGCTCCGCCCACCTGCCCCGTCATCTGCCCCGCCATGTGCCCTGCCGCCAGCGCGTGAAGCAGGACCAGCTTGGCAAGCAGCTGGAGCACCACCGCGACCACCGCGAAGCTGCCGACATGAGGGTCCGCCATCACGGCGGAAATGCGCGCCCGGTCCTTGTGCGCTGCGCCCGCGCCGTCGGCAACGTCACCAAGGCCGTCGAGATGGAGCGCGCCGGTTATCGCGGCCCAGCCGGCCAGGCCGAACAGCGCCGCCAGCCAGGTGTCGCCGGTGTACATGCCCAGCCGCCACGCCGCCGCCACCGCCGCGCCGACCGCCAGCCCCGCCACCGGGAACCAGCGCATGGACCGCGCGAAATCACCGGCATCGGCCTGGACCGCCGGAAGCGGCAGCCGGGTCAGGAACTGGAGCGCGAGGACCAGCCCCCTCATGCCGGCTTGCCGCTGTCGAGCGTGATGATCTGCGCGGCGGGCAGGTTCTCCCCCGGCCAGATGCGCAGGCTGACGAGCGCGCCATAGGGCAGTTCGAATGCCCAGACCTGCCGATGGTCGAACCCGAAAAGCACCGAAAGAGCCGCCCGCATGGCGCCGCCATGCGTGAGGATCAGGCTGGCGCCGTCGATCCCGGTCAGCGCCTCGCCGACGCGGGCACAAAGCTGCGACCAGCGCTCGCCGCCGGGCGGGGCATGGGCTTCCGGATCGTCCCAGAACCGTGCCTGCACCGCCGGATCGAGCTGCTGGGGGGCAAGGCCGTCCCATTCACCGAAATCGATCTCGCGCCAGCGCGGATCGCGTTCGTGCGGCAGGCGGCGGCTGACCGCGATCTGCGCGGCAGGAATGCTGGACCGGCGCAAGTCCGAAGAGATCACCCGATCGAACGCCAGCCCGCCCGAACGCGTGACGCAGCGCGCCACGCCCGCCGGGGTCGGCGCATCGTCGCGGTGGCCGAGCAGCAGGCCCGGCTCCTGCGGCGCCCCATGCCGCATCAGGTGGACGAGGATCCCGCTCACGCCTGCGCCGTTTCCGCGTCCCTGCCCGCATTTTTGCCCGCAACCGCCGCTTCGGCGAAAGTTGCCATGCCATTGTGCGCGGCGAGCGCCGAACGCACGATCTGCGCCGCCACCGCCGCGCCCGAGCCTTCGCCCAGCCTCATGCCCAGTTGAAGCAAAGGATCGAGGCCGAAACGATCGAGCAGGCGGGCATGGCCCGCTTCGGCCGAACAGTGCGCGGCAAGGCAGTGCGCCAGAAACGCGTCATTGTCGGCGAGCAGCGGCGCCATCGCCGCGCAAGTGATGAACCCGTCGAGCAGGACCGGCACCCGCAAGTGCCGCGCCGCCAGCACCGCGCCCGCCATGGCGGCGATCTCCCGTCCGCCGAGACGGCGCAAGGTCTCGAAGGCGGTGCCGCAATGCCGGCCGTGCAGCGAAAGCGCGGCCGCCACCGCCGCGGCCTTGCGCGCCAGCCCGTCATCGTCGAGCCCGGTGCCTCGCCCGATCCAGTCCGCCGCCTCGCCCCCGAAGACCTGCGCGGCGAGCGCGGCGGCAGGCGTGGTGTTGCCGATGCCCATCTCTCCCACGAACAGCAGTTCGGTATCCGCCGCTACCGCAGCCGCACCGGCGTTGAGCGCGGCCAGGCAATCCGCCTCGCTCATGGCGGGCAGGCAGGTGATGTCGCCGGTCGGTCGGTCAAGATCGAGCGGAACCACAGCAAGTTCGGCCCCGCAGGCCGCGGTCAGCGCATTGATCGCCGCGCCTCCGGCTCGGAAGTTGGCGACCATCTGCACCGTCACTTCGGGCGGATAGGCGCTCACCCCGCGTGCGGCGACGCCGTGGTTGCCTGCGAAGATCACGGCGCGGATCAGATCGGCGCGCGGACGTTCGCGGCCCTGCCAGCCGGCCATGAACACCGCGATCTCCTCCAGCCGGCCGAGCGAGCCCAGCGGCTTGGTCAGTTCCGACTGGCGCGCGCGGGCGGCCTCGGTAGCCGCCGCATCGGGCGCGGGAAGCCGGGCGAGTGACGCCGCGAAGGCGGCAGGATCGGCGAAACGGATCATGAGCAGATGAAACCTTCAGGCGGAGTGCGGGTGATGAAGTGGCCCTTCACGCCCTGCGGCCACTCCCGATAAGGCACCTGGCCTTCCTCGCTGGCGGCATGGCGTACGGCATATTCGAGGATCGCACGGGCAGCCTGCTCGTCCGGCGCGAAGTCACCCAGCACATAGCCGAGCTTGCCCGGCGCCCGGATCGCCACGGTGCAATGGCGCTGGCAGGCGAAGAGGCAGGGCATCTCGTGGACGGCAACGCCCTGCAGGTCGGGCTCCGCCGCCTGCACGTCGCGCATGGCCTCGGCCAGCAGCGCACCGCCGCGCTGGCCGTTTTCGTCATCGCGTGTCTCGGCGGAGTGGCGGCATGTGCTGCACACCAGCACGGCGGGACCGGGTTCGACGGGGCGCAGCATCAGAACCGGCTCCTCAGCCCGAGGTACAAGGTGCGGCCGAGCGTGCCGTAGCCGCTCACGGTCTCATAATTCTCGTTGCCCACGTTTTCGATACGTCCTTGAAGAATCAGGCCTTCCCTGACCTGCCACTGCGCGCGCAGGTCCACCAGCCAGTAGTCGCCGAGCATGGCGGTGCCGGTGGCGGCGTTGTAGCTCTCGCCCGAATAGCGCGCGGCCACGCTGGCGCGCAGGCCCTGCGGCAGGTCCACGCCGGCCTCGGCATTGGCGAGGTGCCGGGGCACGCGCTGGAGCTGGCGGCCGTAAGTGCTGCTGCCCGCTGTACGGTCCTCCGCCTCTATCAAGCTGTAGTTGCCCTGGGCGAAGAGGATTCCCCATCTGGCCGAAGCCGCCAGTTCCAGCCCGCGCGCGTGGCTCGCCTTGACGTTGGCGTAATAGCCGAAGCGCGATGTCGTGGTGCCGGGAACGTAGCACACGTCCGGCAGGGCGCCGCTGGTCGGGCAATAGGCGAAATCGATCAGGTTGTCGGTGTCCCGCTCGAACCAAGTCGCGGAAAGGCGCAGCACTTCGCCGAAACCCTGTTCCGCGCCCACTTCCCAGCCCCTGGCCTTCTCGGGCCTGAGATCCGCCGCGCCATAGAGGCTGAACAGCTGATAGAGCGAGGGCGCCTTGAAACCCTCGTCATAGCTGGCGCGCAGCACCGTGGCGCCGGCGTTGGGCGTATAGACCGCGCCCGCGCTGAACACCGTGCTGCCGCCGAAGCGCGACTGGTGATCGTAGCGCGCGCCCCCGTTGAGCGTCAGCCCGGCCAGCGGTGTCAGGCGCAGTTCGCCGTAGACGCTGTCCGTATCCGCCGTGGTGGGGGTGAGAACATAGGCCGCCGTGCTGTTGGAGGGCGAGGCGGTGGTCATCCGCTGCTCCTCGCGCTCGGCGCCGAACACGACCTGCACCTCGTCCGCGAACGCGTAAGTGCCCTGGTACTCGAAGCGGCGCACGCGGCCATGGGCGTCGAAGGTGATGGGGCGGATCGTCCGCGCGGGGTCGTAGTTCTCGCGGTCGGTCTCGGTCTGGAGCACGGCGACGCGGTTGGCCAGCCTGCCGCCCGCCAGTTCGAAATTGAGCCCGGCATAGCCCGACCATTCCCCGGTCCGGCCATAGGCCCGTGAATCGCCCGAGGTGCCGTCGAAATCGTTCTTCGAATCCGACCAGTAGCCGCGCAGGTCCAGCGAGACGCCCGGCGCAAGGCGGAAGGTCATGGTGCCGCTTGCGGAACTGCGCCGGTAGCCATCGTCCTCGGTGCCGTTGGAGCGGGCCGAGATGCCGTCGGTGGTGAAGCGGGAGGCCGAAATCCGCCAGTCGATCGCCTCGGAGGTGCCTCCCATCCCGGCGCGGGCCGAAACGGTATCGTGGGTTCCGGCCTCCAGCGCGAAGCTGCCTTCCAGCGGCTCGGTGGGACGGCGAGTGCTGACATTGACGACCCCGCCGATGGCATCGCTGCCCCACAGGATGGACTGCGGGCCGCGCAATATCTCGATGCGGTCGATATCGTCGACGAACAGGTTGGCGAAACCGTATCCCCCCGCCGTCGAGGAGGCATCGGACAGGCGCATCCCGTCGATCACCATGACGGTCTGCCCGGCATCGGCGCCGCGAATGCGCAGCGAGGTGGTGGTGCCGTAGCCACCGTTGCGCGACAGGCTGATGCCGGGCGTGCGCAGCAGCGCGTCGGTCAGCGCGATGGGCTGGGCGGCGACGATCTGCGCCTCGTCCAGCACGGTGACAGTATCGGCCACGCGGTCGGCCGCAACCGGCGTGCGCAGCGCGGTAACGACGATGCGCTCGCCGGAGGACGCGGCATCGGCCTCCTCGGCCAGCGCCGCGAGAGGGTGACAGGCCAGCGCAAGAGCAAGGGTGCTGGCGGCGGGTATTCGGCAGTTCACGGCATGTCCTTCAAGCGAGCGTCGAACCCGGCCGGGTCGGCACTCACGCGAAAGGCGGCAGTCGTTCGGCAGGCGACGACAGGCCCTTTCGCGCCGGGAGCCGGCACGGCAGTGGCTGTCGTTGCGCGAGGATAGCCCCGTTCGCCCGGCTCACCCTGTCCGGTCGAAGAACGACTGCGGCAGGCAGGTCTCCTGGCTCACGGGTCAATGCCGTTTCGGCCGCCTTCTCAGGGATTTGCACCCCCAATGGCGAAATGGCCGCACGGCTCTCCGCTTACAGTTGCAGGGGCAGCCCGGGTCTTGAACCCGCGTTCCCTTTTGATCCCCTCGCGGGGAACCTGTCGCAGCGGCGGCCCTATCGGGTGGCGGTCTGGCGTGCAAGAGCGCGCTGCTTGCGCAGCCTTGCGAAGTGCCATAGGTCCGGCCGCCGGAAGGGGGGAACCGAACCATCATGCACCACTGCCGAGCCTTTCCGTCCGGGCGATATCCGTGCCTCCGCGCGGTGGCTGCCCGATGACCGCCTGCCCCGCCCTGCTCGTCGCCGCGCCGTCCTCGGGACAGGGCAAGACGCTGGTGACCGCCGCCCTCGCCCGCCGCCATGTCCGTGCCGGGCGCCGGGTGCGGGTGTTCAAGTGCGGGCCGGACTTCCTCGACCCGATGGTCCACGAGATCGCCAGCGGCGCGCCCGTCCACCAGCTGGACCTGTTCATGTGCGGCGAAGACCAGTGCCGCGCGCTGCTGCACGAAGCGGCGCTGGAGGCCGACCTGATCCTTGTCGAAGGGGTGATGGGCCTGTTCGACGGCACCCCGTCCTCCGCCGACCTCGCCCGGCATTTCGGCCTTCCGGTGATGGCGGTGATGGATGGTTCCTCCATGGCGCAGACTTTCGGCGCGCTCGTCCACGGTCTGGCGACTTACCGCGAGGATGTGACCCTCGCCGCCGTGCTCGCCAACCGCGTGGGCAGCGAACGCCATGCCGAACTGCTGGAACGCGGCCTGAAGGAAGGCGTGCAATGGCTCGGCGCGATGCGACGCGACGAGGGTGCCGGCCTGCCCGAACGTCATCTCGGACTGGTACAGGCCGGTGAAGTCCCCGATATCGAAGCGCGGATAGACCGCGCCGCCGATCTCCTGCCCGAAAGCGCCCTGTGGCTGCCGGAACCGGTGTCCTTTCCGGCCGCGCCCCGCTGCGCCGCTCCGCCGCCCTCGCTGGCGGGCCGGCGCATCGCCGTGGCCCGGGACGAGGCGTTCGGGTTCATCTACCCGGCCAACCTCGCCTTTCTCGAAAGCGCGGGCGCCCGGCTGTCATTCTTCTCGCCCCTGCGCGACACGGCGCTGCCGGAATGCGACGCGCTCTGGCTGCCCGGCGGCTATCCCGAACTTCACCTCTGTGCGCTCACCGCGAACCGGACGATGATCGGGGCCATACGGGAGCATTTCCTGGCCGAACGCCCGATCCTCGCCGAGTGCGGCGGCATGCTCTACGCCTGCGAACGGCTGGAGGACGCATCAGGCACGAGTGCGCCGATGCTGGGCCTGCTGCCTGCGCAGGCCAGGATGCAGCCCCGGCTTGCCGCACTGGGCATGCAGGAAGCCGAACTCGGCGGCCACGCAGTCCGCGGCCACACGTTCCATTACTCCATGCTGGAAACCGGCCTTGAACCCGCAGCGCTCGCCCGCACGCCGGACGGGCGCAAGGGCGAGCGGATATTCCGGCAGGGCTCGCTCACCGCGAGCTACATGCACTTCTATTTCCCGTCGGCGCCGGAACTGATCGCGGCACTTTTCGGCTAGGCAATCGCCGGCAGCTTCGCGAGATGCTTGTCCAGCGTGATCGGATAGTCGCGAATGCGGACGCCCGTCGCGTTGTAGACCGCGTTGGCCACTGCCGCCCCCACGCCGCAAAGCCCGAGTTCGCCCACGCCCTTGGCCTTCATCGGCGAGACCTTGTCGTCCGCCTCGTCCAGGAACACCACTTCCTGATGCGGAATGTCGGCGTGGACCGGCACTTCGTATCCGGCAAGGTCGTGGTTGACGAAGAAGCCGAAACGCTTGTCCACCGCCAGTTCCTCCATCAACGCGCCGCCCACGCCCATGGTCATCGCGCCGATCACCTGGCTGCGCGCGGTCTTGGGGTTGAGGATGCGCCCGGCCGCGCAGACCGCCAGCATTCGCCGCACGCGGACTTCGCCGGTATAGGAATCCACTGCCGCTTCCACGAAGTGCGCGCCGAAGGTCGATTGCTGGAACTTCTTGGCGAGATCCCCCCACTGCATCGTCTCTTCGGCAACGAGTTCGCCCGATTTCGCGGCATCGGCCAGCCGTGCCGAACGGTTGCCCGCGCGAATCTCGCCATCGGCGAATTCGGCCGCCTGCGGGTCCATGCCGAGTTGCTGCGCCGCCATCTCGCGCAGCTTCGCGCAGGCCGCGTAGACCCCCGAAGTCGCGCTGTTGGCGCCCCATTGCCCGCCCGAGCCCGCCGAGGCCGGGAACGAGGAATCGCCCAGCTTCACGCGCACTTTCTCCACCGGCAGCCCCATCATCTCCGCCGCGGTCTGGGCGATGATGGTGTAGGAGCCGGTGCCGATGTCGGTCATGTCGGTCTCCACCGTGACCATGCCGTCACCCGACAGGCGCACGCGTGCCGCCGAAGTCATGTTGATGTTGTTGCGGAACGCCGCCGCCACGCCGAGCCCGACGAGCCAGCGCCCGTCACGCACTTGCGCCGGTCTGGCGCTGCGCCGGTCCCAGCCGAAACGCCGCGCGCCGTCCTCGAGGCAGCGCACCAGGTTGCGCTGCGAGAACGGCCGCTCGGGATGCTCGGGATCGACCTGCGTATCGTTGAGCACGCGGAACTTCACCGGGTCCATGCCCAGTTTCTCGGCCATCTCGTCCACCGCGATCTCCAGCGCCATGAGCCCCGGCGCCTCGCCCGGCGCGCGCATGGCGTTGCCTTCGGGCAGGTCGAGTTCGGCCAGCCGCAGGGCGGTGAGGCGGTTCGCACCGGCGTAGAGCAGCTTGGTCTGCTGCGTCGCCCCTTCCGGCCCGCCGCCGGGCAGATCGCCGGACCAGCTTTCGTGGCCGATGGCGGTCAGCTTGCCGTCCTTCGTCGCGCCGAGGCGGATACGCTGGATCGTCGCCGGACGGTGCGTGGCATTGTTGACCATGAACGGGCGCGGCAAGGCGATCTTAACCGGCCTTCCGCAAGCCTTGGCGCCCAGCGCGGCCATCACCGCATCGGCGCGCAGGAACAGCTTTCCGCCAAAGCCGCCGCCGACATAGGGAGACATCACGCGCACCTTCTCCGGCGGCATCTTGAACGTCGCCGCCAGTTCCCGCTTGTTCCAGGCGATCATCTGGTTCGAGGTCCAGAGCGTGAGCGCATCGCCTTCCCACCAGGCGATCGTGGCAAACGGCTCCATCATCGCGTGGTTGTGATCGGGCGTGGTGTAGGTCTGGTCGATCTGCACGGGAGCCGCGGCGAAAGCACCCGCGAAGTCTCCGGTGTGGGTATCGGCATCGTTGCCGGTCAGCGGCTGGGCGCCCGGCTTCTCCTTGGCGAGATCGAAGCGTCCCGCCGCGCGCTCATACGTGATCCGCACCGCATTGGCGGCAGAGCGCGCCTGTTCGAAGCTTTCCGCCACCACCACGGCAAGGGCCTGGTGGTAATGATCGATATTGGGCCCGCCCAGCAGCTTGGCGGTGTTCATGCTGCCCTTGCCCAGCGGCTGCGCGTTCTCCGCCGACACGATGGCCAGAACGCCCGGCATCCGCCGCGCATCGTCCGCGTTGAACGTGGCGATACGGCCCTTGGCGATCCCGGCACCGATCACGAAGCCATAGGCGGGCTTGCCCGGCACCTCCCGGTGCTCATAGGCATAGGGCGCCTGTCCGGTGGTCTTGAGCCTGCCGTCCACGCGGTCGACGGCCTTGCCGATCACCTTCATCGCATCGATGGGATTGGTGCCTGCGGGCGTTTCGAACTTCATGCCCTGTTCTCCGCGATGAGAGCCGCCAGCGTGCGCTCGGCCAGCGTGATCTTGAAAGCGTTCTCGTGCGTGGGGCGAGCGCCTGCGAAAGCCGCGCGTGCCGCCGCGCCGGCACCGGCAGGCAATTGCGCATCGGCAGCCTCCACCCGCCACGGCTTCGGCGCAACGCCGCCGAAGGCGACCCGGCCGCTGCCGTCCGCTTTCAGCACCGCCGCTACCGAGACGAGCGCGAAGGCATAGGAAGCACGGTCGCGAACCTTGTGGTAGAAGTGGCTGCCGCCGATCGGGGCGGGCAGGGTCACGGCGGTAATCAGCTCGCCGGGCTGGAGCGCGTTCTCCACATGCGGGGTATCGCCGGGCAGGCGGTGGAATTCCGCCACCGGAATGCTGCGCGTCTTGCCGCCCGCATCGACGGTTTCCACCGAGGCATCGAGCACGCGCAGGGCCACGGCCATGTCGCTGGGATGCGTGGCGATGCAGGCGTCGCTCGTGCCGATCACACCGAGCTGGCGGTTGACGCCGCCGATCGCGGCACAGCCCGAGCCGGGCCGGCGCTTGTTGCAGGCCTGGTTGGTATCGTAGAAATAGGGGCAGCGCGTGCGCTGGAGCAGGTTGCCGCCGGTGGTCGCCTTGTTGCGAAGCTGGCCCGATGCCCCCGCGACGATGGCCCGCGTCAGCACGCCGTAGTCCTTGCGCACCCTGCGGTCCGATGCCAGCGCGGTATTGCTGACCAGCGTGCCGATGCGCAGGCCGCCGTCCTTCGTCTCCTCGATTCGGTCCAGCCCGAGGTCCTGCACGTCGACCAGATGGGTCGGCGTCTCGATCTCCAGCTTCATCAGGTCGAGCAGGTTGGTGCCGCCCGCGATGAACTTCGCGCCCTTGTTCGCGGCGACGGCAGCGGCGGCAGCGGCGGGCGTCCGCGCCCGCTCATAAGTGAAGGCCCTCATGCTTCGACCTCCGCGCCGTGGGTTTCGGCGATCCGCACGCCCGCCACTTCGGCCATGGCCTCGGCGATGTTGGAATAGGCGCCGCAGCGGCAGATATTGCCGCTCATGCGTTCGCGCATTTCAAGCGCGGTAATCTCCGGCGCGCTGCCGACATCGGCCTGCACATGGCTGGGAACCCCCGCCCTGATCTCGTCCAGCACCGCCACCGCAGAGCAGATCTGTCCCGGCGTGCAATAACCGCACTGGAAACCGTCGTGCTTGACGAAGGCCGCCTGCATCGGATGCAGGCCATCCGGCGTGCCGAGCCCTTCGATCGTGGTGACTTCGTCGCCTTCGTGCATGACCGCCAGGCTCAGGCAGGAATTGATGCGCGTGCCGCCCACCAGCACCGTGCAGGCACCGCACTGTCCGTGGTCGCAGCCCTTCTTGGTGCCCATCAGGCCGATATGGTCGCGAAGCGCATCGAGCAGCGTGGTGCGCGTATCGAGCATGAGCGCCTGCGGCTTGCCGTTGACCTTGAACGTGACTGCCATCGACGGGGGCTGCTGTGCCATGGGTGCCGCTCCTTCCGCGACGGAAGGAATGGCGGAAATTCCGACGCTTGCCGCGCCGCCCGCCAGAACCGCCCGTCTGGATACCTCGAAATGCGCCGTTTCGCTCATTGCCCGTCCTTTTCGCACCATGGGGACGCATGACCGTCCATCTGGCACGATAACGCACAGGCGCGCCAAACGGCACTGCGCTAAATCGCATGCCGTCATGAACGGGGCTCATGATCAACTGTTCCCGAGGGGCGTCCCGGGGGGCGAGGTGCCTAGGCCGCGCGGCCGCGCAGGAGCGAGGCCAGCAGGCCCGCTCCGCCCGCCAGCAGCAGGACATCGATCAGCAGCGATCCGCCGCCGGGCAAGGCCGCCGCGCCGTGGATCAGGGCCAGCATCGCCAGCAACCCCGCCAAGGCCCAGCGCCAGCCCCGTGCGAGCCGGGGTCCGGAAACCGACCTTGCCAGCGCCGAGGCCACTATCGACAGGACGGTGAGCCCCAGCCATGCCTGCGGAAGTGGCGCTTCGGGCGCGAATCTCGCCAGCAGCGCGGTCATGGCGAGGATCGCGGGCTGCCCCCAGCAGACGGCGGCCCAGATCCGCTCCCACTGCGGCGCGGGACGGCCCCGGTCGCGGCGACGGGCGAGCCAGATCGTCACCCCGCTCGACGTCACCACGCAAAGCGCCGCGCCCAGCAAGGCATAGGCGATCCGCACCGGCAGTCCGCCGTACCAGCCGAAGTGCAACTGGCCGATACCGCCAAGGATGCGGGTTCCGGTGGCGATGTCTTCGGGATGCTCCTGCGCGATGGCCTTGCCGGCGGCATCGAAGCGGGTCTCGTCCTGCTGGACCAGAAGCCGGTCCCGTCCGCCGTGAACCGCAATGCGCATGTCGGCGCGGCCGGGCCGTTCAACCACGACGCTCTGCGGCCGGGCCTCGGGCGAATGCGCGCGCGCCTCGGCCATGAGGGCAGCGATATCCGGCAGCGGAACGGCGCGCGTATCGACGGGGGGCGGCGCATCGAGGAACAGTTCGTAGACCTTCTTCATCCCGCCTTGCGGGTAGAGCAGCAGGGCCAGCACCGCGACGATGATGGTGCTGAGGCCCAGCAGCGCCCCGGTCAGTGCCAGGGTGAAGTGGAAGGGCAGCGCCCAGATCCCGAGCCGGTTGTGCAGATCCGCCTCCTGCAGCCGCCGCGAACCGCCGAGGCGCAAGTGGAAGGCATCGCGCAGGACGCGCGGATGGGCGAGAATCCCCGAAACCAGCGAGGACAGCAGCGCCACGCCGGTCAGCCCGACGATGAACTCGCCCCAGCTTCGCGGCAGGTGCAGGTTGACGTGAAGGTGGATCAGGAACTCGGTCCAGACCGCTTCGAGCCGCGAAAGCGAACCGTCCTGCGCCACCGCCCACTTGCGCTCGAACGTCGGGCTATAGGCGACCAGCGTGCCCCCCTCGCTGGCGGCGCTCGGCAGGGTCAGGTACAACGCGGCGTCGGCGGGCGTCTCCTTCGCGCCCTCGGCGATGGCGCGTGCGGCAGCCCGATCGCTCAGGCTCCGCGCCACCGGCGTGGCGGGAACTTCCCAGCGTTCGAGATCCGGCGCAAGGACGGCCACGGTCCCGGTCACGCAGACGAGATAGATCACCGCCGCAAAGGCGAGGCCGAGGATCGAATGGCTGCTGAGCACCGAACGCACCGTCTCGGGCGAGATCGGCCAGCGCCACTGTTTCTTGCGGGTATTGCTCATCACGAGGCTCCCAGATGGGCAAGGCCGAAGCCGATCACGCTGGTGCCCACCAGCACCGCCGCGGCGCGCAGGATGCGGCGGTCCGCGAGGGTCCAGGTCATGGCAAGGCCCCAGAGCACCGGCATCAGCAGCCCGCCCAGAACGATCCGGGTCCGCGGGTCACCCGGCAGGTAGACGGTCACGCAGAAGGCCACCGCCATCGCCGCGGTCATGCCGAGCGGCCCGGCCAGCAGCGTGCGCAGGGCGCCGCGCCAGAAGCGGCCCGGTTCCTCCAGCGGTTCGGGCGCGGTGTCCGCCTCGCGCAGGCGCGCGGCCTTGCGCCGGACCCGGCCCAGCCAGATCACGACGAGCGCCCCGATGCCTTCCATGACGAGCGCCAGCGCGGTTCCCTTCACCGGGCCGATCGCGAATGCCGCCGCCAGCAGGAAGCCGAGCAGGACGAACCAGCCCCCGGCCACCAGGCCGAGCGCCGAACCGTCACGCCGCAGCCACGAGCGCCGCAGCAGGAAGGCGCCGGACGCGCCCCCCGCCATCAGCAGGAGGCTTGCCGGCCAGATCACCAGTGGACCCCGGCGCCCAGGCCGAAGGTCTGCGGCTCACCCAGGATCGCCTGGTGGATCGCCGCATATTCGTACTGCTTGTACTTCTCGTTGAAGATGTTGCGGGCGAAGACGAAGAGCGACCAGTTCCCGGTCTCGTAGCCGAGCTTGCCGTTCACCACGGTACGGGCCGAAACCTTGTACTGCGCCTGGTCCTGCCCGACCCCGGTATAGACCGAGGTGCGGTAATTGGCGTTGACGTTCGCGGTGAACCCGCCGCCGAACTGCGCGTTCGCGCCGCCCGAAAGCGTCCATCGCGGGGCATAGGGGAACTGCGTGCCCTGGAGATCGACCGTGCTGGTGGCGCCCGTCGGCAGGGTGAAATCGTCGAACCGGGTGCGAACGTGCCCGACCGAGGCATAGAGATCGATACCCGTCGCCACGGCGGCGTTCGCCTCCACCTCGAACCCGTAGAGGTGCGATCCCGCTGCGTTGACGGTGTTGTAGTCATAGGCGTTCAGCCCGAAGTAGGCGGTGACCTGCTGGTCCTTCCACTCCATGTAGAAGAGGTTGGCGTTGAGCGTCAGGCGGCCGCCCAGCCACTTGGAGCGCAGCGAGCCTTCGTAGTTCCAGCTGAATTCGGGATCGTAGGGCACCAGTTCGGCGCGCGCCGGGTTCTGGCTCGACCCGCCCGAGCGGTAGGCCCGCTGCACTGTGAATGCGGTGGTGAGGTCGGGCGTCCAGTCCATGCTGATCCCGGCCTTGGGCAGGAAAGCGTTGAACGTGCGGCTGTTGGAGGCCAGCGGCGAGGAAGCATCGGAAACGAGGCCGAGCACGCCCTGGTTGATGACCGAGATGACCGGCGCATAGGCCGTGCCCATGAAGTTCACGTCCGGCAGGGTGCCGTTGAAGGCGGCCACGGTCTCCGCCGCGTAACGGTTGCGCTCGTGATCGAAGCGGAAGCCTCCGATCAGCGTCAGCCGGTCGGTCAGCTTGAAGCGGGCATCGCCGAACAGGGCCATCGTCTCGACCTTCTCGGGCTGCTCGGCGCTATAGGCAACCGGGATGACCGGAAGCTGGGCCGCATAAGCCGTAGCGATGGACTGCGCGGTTGCCGCGTTGAAACCGTTGGCTTGAAGCAGCCCCGCGATCGTCGCGGTCGGCGTGGCGATGTTGACGCGGCTGTTCTGGTCGATCGCGCCGGTGCGGCGATAGTACCACGCGCCCAGCAGCCCGCTCAGCCGTTCGTCCTCGTAATTGAGGCGCAGTTCCTGCGTCAGCGTCCTGTAAAGGTAGCGGTTGTCGATCGCCTGGATATCTTCCGGCGTACCGTCGGTGTCGATCACCGAGTGGACCTTGGAACGGTTCCACGAAGTCACGCTCGACAGCTTGAGCCCGCCTGCCAGCGGATAGCTGAGGTTCAGCACCGCCAGATCGCTGTCGATCTTGCCGCGGCTGGGCTGATCGCCGGTCGAGATGCGGTGATCGAAGTAGTCCGGCACGTCGGTCCGCGAATATTCGTAGAGATAGCCGCCGTCGCGCCGCACGCGGTTATAGCTGGCCACCGCTTCGAGACCGGGAATCGCGCTCGGCGTCCACATGACCTTGCCGCGCAGGTTCAGCGATTTCAGCGCGTCGTCATAACCGCCGCGCGTGACGTTGCGCACCAGCCCGCGATCCGCCCGCCGCTCGGCCGAAAGGCGCACGCCCAGTTCGTCCCTGATGATCGGACCGCCGATCGCGGCGGAGAAAGTGCGATCGTCATGCTCGGTCCAGAGCACGCGCGCATCGCCGCTCCAACGGTCGAGAGCAGGGTTCTTGCTGGTGATGACGATACCGCCCGCCAGCGCATTGAGCCCCTGGATGGTGGACTGCGGCCCCCGCAGGACTTCGACCTGCTGCACGTCCCACATGTCGGTCGGGCCACCATAGAGCGCCCACTTGGGGATCGGCGCGCCATCGACGTAGACGCTCGCCGCATCGGCCTGACCGCCGGCGCCCACGCCGGTATTGCTGACGCCGCGAATGGTGAAGCCCGACGAGCCATAGGTCTCGGAAAGGTTCGCGGTGCGGTTGTAGACGTCCTGAATGGTGATCAGGTTTTCCCGCTCGATCTTCTCGGATGTGGTGACGGCGATGCTGGTCGGCGTCTCCTGAAGCGTGCGGGCGCTCTTCTCGCCGGTGACGATGATGTCGTCAGGCCCGGAAACCTCGTCGACCGGAGCGCCCTGCGCGTGGGCGGGAACGGCGAGCGCAGCCATGGCGACGCTCGAAAGCAATGCGGAAAACCTGAACATGAAACCCCCTGTTCCTTCGCGCGGGGGCATAGATTTCATCGATATTGCGAGTCAATCGCATTCTCATTTTACCACGCCGCATTTTCCGCGACATGTCCGGCCCGGGTCTCGCCGCGCCGCGCGGAGACCACGAGGCCGGGCGAGCGCACGAATGCCCCGGCGATGAATTTGTCGACGCGGCGGCGCTATCGATGCGATTGCGCAAATTTAACAAGCAGATTCCGTGATATATTGTTGAATAAGCGGCGTGTTTACCCCGTCGTAACCCTACCCGTTATCGTTTGTTAGTACGCAGGCGGTACTCTTTCATCCCGTCACAGGGGGCGCGGGCCATGGTGCCGATTGAAAGTATACTTTCGCCGAACAGAAAACTGACCAGCGCTCGCCGCGCCTCGGTTCATCTCGTTCAGGCGGCAAGCGCGGCCGGTGCCGTGGCCAGCATCTTCACCGAGCGCGCGGTGTCGCATGGCTTCGCCGCCGTTGCGGCGATCGGCGCGATTGCCACTCTTGCCGTCGGCATCCGCTACGGACGCCGCGCGGTGGCCGAACTCGATTCCCACCTCAAGCTGATCGACGAAGCCGGAGAGGCCCGGCGCCAGCTTGAGGAACTCTTCGCGATGACCGACATGCTACAGGCGGCGGAAAACCACGAAGATGCCGGCGCCGTCCTGCGGGCAAGCGCGGAACGCCTGCTGCCGGGCTTCAGCGGCGCGCTTTACGTCTTCAACAATTCCCGAGACCGGCTGGACCTGGCCAAGTCATGGAGCCGGAGCGAGGATTTCGAGCCGCCCTGCACGCTGTTCCCTGACAATTGCTGGGCACTCAAGCGTGGCAAGCCCCATATCAACGACGCGCGCAGCGGCACGCTGTGCTGCCTCCATCCGATCGGCGGCAGTTCCACCATCGAAGTGCCGATGATGGCGCGGGGGCAGGTATTCGGGCTGCTGGTGTTCGCCAGCGAGGCGCCGGACGCGCTCGAACGGCTGACGGACCTGCTCCGCGTGGCACGCGCGCTGGCGGATTCGATGTCGCTCGCGCTGTCCAACATCACCTTGCGCGAAAAGCTGCGCACGCAGTCCCTGCGCGATCCGCTGACGGGGCTCTACAACCGCCGCTACATGGAAGACGCGCTCGAACGCTACATCAGCCTTGCCCAGCGCACCGGCACGGCAACCTCGGTGCTGATGATCGACCTCGACAACTTCAAGCGCCTGAACGACGATTACGGCCACGCCAAGGGCGATGCGGTTCTGCGCGACGTTGCCGGACAACTGGTGGGAACGCTGCGGCCGTCCGACGTGGTGGCCCGCTACGGCGGCGAGGAACTGCTGGTGATCATGCCCAAGTGCAGCATCGACAATGCCGCCGCCAAGGCCGAAATCCTGCGCAAGCGGATCGAGGGCCTTTCCGAGATCCATGCCGCGCAGATCAGCGCCTCTTTCGGTGTGGCCGCCGTGCCCGAAACGGCAACCGGCGCCGCCGACCTCGTACCCATGGCCGACAATGCGCTCTACGCCGCCAAGCAGGCCGGCAAGAACCGCGTCGTCATCGCCTCCCGCCGCGGCAAGGCCGAGGACAAGAGCGCCCTGCGCCTGACCGCCTCGGCCTGATCGCCGCCATCTACCTGATAGCCACCACCTGAAAGCCGCCGCCCGGTCCTGTCCTGTCCCGGACACGAAAAAGGGGCCGCATCGCTGCGGCCCCTTCGTCTTTTCGGGTCCTGAAAGGCCGATCGCGCCGCGATCAGTCCTCCTTGAGGAACGCCGGCAGGTGGTCGGGATCGCCGCCGCCGTTGCCGCCATCACGCGGACCACGGGGACCGCGATCGCCGCGCGGGCCACGATCGTTGCCGCCACGGCCGCCGTCACGGCGCGGACCACGACGGTCACCGCCGCGATCGTCGCGGGGACCACGATCGCCGCGCGGTTCGCGCGGTTCGCGGGCCGGACGGGTGTCTTCCAGCTCGGCACCGGTTTCCTGGTCGACGACGCGCATCGACAGGCGAACCTTGCCGCGCGGATCGATCTCGAGGACCTTGACCTTGACTTCCTGGCCTTCCTTCACGACGTCGGTCGGCTTTTCGACACGCTCGTTCTTCATTTCGGAGACGTGGACGAGACCGTCCTTGCCACCCATGAAGTTCACGAAAGCGCCGAAGTCGACGATGTTGACGACCTTGCCGTTGTAGATCTTGCCGACTTCCGCTTCCTCGACGATGCCGAGAATCCACTTCTTGGCGGCTTCGATCTGGGCGATGTCGGACGACGAGATCTTGATCACGCCTTCATCGTCGATGTCGACCTTGGCGCCGGTTTCGGCGACGATCTCGCGGATGACCTTGCCGCCGGTGCCGATGACGTCACGGATCTTCGACTTGTCGATCTGGATCGTCTCGATGCGCGGGGCGTGAGCCGACAGTTCGGTACGCGAGGAACCGAGGGCCTTGGTCATTTCACCCAGGATGTGCGCGCGGCCGGCCTTCGCCTGCTCGAGCGCCTTGCCCATGATTTCCTTGGTGATGCCGGCGATCTTGATGTCCATCTGCATCGTGGTGATGCCGAGTTCGGTGCCAGCCACCTTGAAGTCCATGTCGCCGAGGTGATCCTCGTCGCCCAGGATGTCCGAGAGGACGGCGAAGTCTTCGCCTTCCAGGATCAGGCCCATGGCGATGCCCGAAACCGGACGGATCACGGGAACGCCCGCGTCCATCATGGAAAGGCAGCCGCCGCAGATCGTCGCCATCGAGGACGAGCCGTTCGACTCGGTGATGTCCGACAGGATGCGGATCGTGTAGGGGAAGTCTTCCTTGGCGGGCAGCACCGGGTGCAGCGCGCGCCATGCCAGCTTGCCGTGGCCGATTTCGCGGCGGCCCGGAGCGCCGAAGCGACCCACTTCGCCGACCGAGTAGGGCGGGAAGTTGTAGTGCAGCATGAACGACGAGTACGACAGGCCTTCGAGGCCGTCGATCATCTGCTCGGCGTCCTTGGTGCCCAGCGTGGTGGTGCAGATCGCCTGCGTTTCACCGCGGGTGAACAGCGCCGAACCGTGGGTGCGCGGCAGGAAGCCGACCATCGATTCGATGGGGCGGACCTGGTCGAGCTTGCGGCCGTCGATACGCTTGCCGTCCTTGAGGATGGCGCCGCGAACGATTTCCGCTTCCAGCTTCTTCATGGTCTTGATGGCGACCATCTGCGTCTGCGGCGTTTCGTCCGAGAAGGCTTCCTTGGCCTTGGCACGGGCGGCGTTCAGCGCATTGGCGCGGGCCGACTTGTCGGTCAGCTTGTAGGCGGCGGTAACGTCCTTGCCGACGGCCTTCTTGAGCTTCGCCTTGATGTCGGCGGTATTGTCCGACAGGTCGATTTCCCAGGGGTCCTTGGCGGCCTGCTCGGCGAGGTCGATGACAAGGTTCACGACCTTGCGGCATTCGTCATGCGCGAACATGACGGCGCCGAGCATCTCTTCCTCGGTCAGTTCCTTGGCTTCCGATTCCACCATCATCACGGCGTTGCCGGTAGCGGCGACGACGAGATCGAGGCGGCCATCGGCCAGCGCGGCGGTCTGCTTCGGGTTCAGCGTGTATTCGCCGTCGACGAAGCCGACGCGGCAGGCGCCGATCGGGCCCATGAAGGGCACGCCCGAGATGGTGAGAGCGGCCGAAGCGGCGATCATCGCAACGATGTCGGCCTCGGTTTCGCCGTCATAGCTCAGGACCTGGCAGATGACGTTGATTTCGTTGTAGAAACCTTCGGGGAACAGCGGACGGACCGGACGGTCGATCAGGCGGCTGGTCAGCGTTTCCTTTTCGGTGGCGCCGCGTTCGCGCTTGAAGAAGCCACCCGGGATGCGTCCTGCGGACGAAAACTTTTCCTGGTAGTGCACGGTCAGCGGGAAGAAGTCCTGGCCTTCCTTCACCGACTTGGCGGCGGTAACCGCGCAGAGCACGACCGTTTCGCCATAGGTGGCGAGGACCGCGCCGTCAGCCTGACGGGCAACGCGGCCGGTTTCCAGAGTGAGCGTCTTGCCGCCCCACTCCATGCTTACGGTTTTGACGTCGAACATAAGAGGTTTTCCTCAGCCCACCGGCCCTATTGCACGGCGGGGTTTACTGCCGGGTATGCCGTCCCGGTCCGGTATGGAGCCGCTGTGGGGCCCCTGGGTCTGCCGCCGAATTGCGGACCGACCCCTGATGCAAGAAGCGGCCCGCTAGGGGCCGCCTCCCGTTAGTCTTACTTACGCAGACCCAGCTTCTGGATCAGGGCGTTGTACCGCGCGACGTCCTTCTTCTTCAGGTAGTCGAGCAGCGAGCGGCGCTTGTTGACCATGGCCAGCAGACCGCGACGCGAGTGGTTGTCCTTGTGGTGAGCCTTGAAGTGCTCGGTCAGGTTGCGGATGCGCTCGGTGAGGATCGCGACCTGAACTTCCGGGCTGCCCGTGTCGCCAGCGACGCGTGCGTTGTCCGAAATGATGTCCTGCTTCTTTTCAGCGGTAACCGACATAAACTTTACTCCGCGACATCCGATAGGTTGAACCCCCTGACAACGCGGGCTTCGCCGCCCGAAAGCTCCATGAGCGCGACGGGAATGATCCCTTCTCGCGCCCAGCAGAGCCCGTCATCATGGGGCAGTCCGGTCAGAACGCGGCCCTGTCGGACCGCCCTTGCCTGCTCCGGACCGAGGTCGATGGCCGGGATGTCGTCCAGCCCCACCTCAAGTGGCAAGAGTATCTGTTCAAGCGGTGCGCCCTTGCCGATTTCGTTCAATTTGTCCAGAGAAATCGCGTGAGACAGGTCGAACGGGCCGGCCTTCACGCGGCGCAGCATGGTCACTGTTCCGCGCGTTCCAAGAGCTTGCGCGACGTCCCGGGCCAGGGATCGGATATAGGTTCCCTTGGAGACGTGGGCGAGCAATGTCGCCCCCTCTTCCGGATCGAATCGTTCGAGGCGCAAATCGAGGATAGTGACCGCGCGGGTCTTCAGCTCGACCTCCTGCCCGGCACGCGCAAGGTCGTAAGCCCGCTCGCCATCGACCTTCAGGGCGGAATAGATCGGCGGCACCTGTTCGATCGGGCCGGTGAAGCGCGGCAGCACCGCCTCCACCTGCTCAAGCGCCGGGCGCACGTCGCTTGTGGCGATCACTTTGCCTTCGAGGTCGAGCGTGTCGGTTTCCGAACCGAAGCGCACGGTGAAAAGGTAGCTCTTGCTGGCATCGAGCATGCGCCCGGCCAGCTTGGTCGCCTCGCCCAGCGCAACCGGCAGCACGCCGGTAGCCAGCGGATCGAGTGTGCCGCCGTGGCCGACCTTCACCTTCTTGCCATAGCCCGCCTCGCGCAAGTTGCGCTTCACGGCGGCGACGGCCTGCGTCGAGCCTAGCCCCAGCGGCTTGTCGAGGATGATCCAGCCATGCGGAGCCGGGCGAGTCTGGGCGGGTGCATTCATCCCTCTCCCCAAGTCGCGCCGGGCCGGTTTGTCAACGATCGTCCGCCGAAACGGCGGCTCAGTATCCTGCCACGAACTGCGCGAGGGCGTAGTAGTGCCCCGTCGCCCACATGACCGGCGGCACCACAAGGCGGCCGACCAGCCCCCACTGCGGGAAGAAGTAGGGAACGACGAGCAGGAGCACGATCAACAGCGGGAAACCATAGGGGCGAAGCCGTGCATAGGGCTCCGCCAGCCCGCGCGGCAGCAGTCCCTCGACGATGTGCGATCCGTCGAACGGCGGGATCGGCAGGAGGTTGAACAGCGCGAGGAAGACGTTGATCATGATGAAGTTGTTGAGGTTCTGCCCGGCGAACTGAAGCACATCGCTCTCGGACGACCCCGCCAGCCTCACCAGCAGTCCCAGCAGCACCGCGCCGATCGCCGCCAGCACGAGATTGGAAACCGGCCCCGCCGCCGCGACCACCATCATCCCCCGCTTCGGATCGCGCAGGCGCCAGCGGTTGACCGGCACCGGCTTGGCCCATCCGAAGATCGGCGCGCCCCCCAGCGCCAGCGCGCCGGGGAGGATGACCGTGCCCACAGGATCGACGTGGCGCAGCGGATTGAGCGACAGCCGCCGCTGCTCCCGCGCGGTGGGGTCGCCCAGCGCGAGCGCGGTCCAGCCATGCGCCACTTCGTGGAAGACGATGGCAAGGATCAGGGGAATGACGAGCGCCGCGGCCTGCAGCAGGGTCTGGTTCATGCCCGTGATCTAGGTGCGCAGGCGCTCGCCCGCAATGGGCCCGTCACCGCCCGAGCGCTTCGCCGAAATGCTTGCGGCACAGCGCCACATAGCGATCGTTGCCGCCGATCTCGGTCTGCGCGCCTTCGTGGACGGCGCCGCCCGCGGCATCGACCCGCAAGTTCATCGTCGCCTTGCGGCCGCAGTGGCACACGGCTTTCAGTTCGATCAGGGCATCGGAGATACCCAGCAATACCGCCGAACCGGGGAACAGTTCGCCCCGGAAATCGGTGCGCAGCCCGTAGCACAGCACCGGGATGTTCAGCCGGTCGGCGATATGGGCGCATTGCCAGGCCTGCCCGGGCGTCAGGAACTGCGCCTCGTCGACCAGCACGCAGGACAGCGGCTCCACCGCGTGGACCGCCTTCACGTGTGCCACCAGGTCGGTGTCCGTCAGGAAACGGCGCGCTTCGGCATGGAGGCCGATGCGGCTTTCGATCGCGTGATCCTCGCCCCGCGCCTCGCTGCGGTCGTCCAGCCCCGCGGTCCAGAGCATCGTGCGCATGCCGCGTTCGTGGTAATTGAAATTCGCCTGAAGCAAAGTCGCCGACTTCCCGGCATTCATGCTGGCATAGTAGAAATAGAGCTTGGCCATCGCGACTGGGGATAACATGCGTATTCCCGGCCTGCACGGCACACGCGGCGATTGTCCCCGCTTGAATGAATTGTTCCGCCGCTATCTAATCCCGCTCGAACGACAACCGTGGTTGGAGTTGGGCATGAAGAGATGGATCGCCGTCATCGTGATCTTCGCGCTGGCCGGGCTGACCACCGGGTATCTGGCGCTCGCTCCGCGTGCCGCCCATGCCACCGGCTCGCTGCGGCAATTGCTGGACCCGCTGGACCAGCGCGCCGCCGATCTCGTTTCGCTCCTTGGCCATACCGGCGCGCTGATCGCACCGCTCGCGCTGGCTCTCGTGCTGTCGCTGGCCGTTCTCCTCGCCGCCCGCTTCGCGCGCCGCAAGCCCGCGCCCGGTCCGGTCTGGCGGCCCGAACCGCTGACCGACGAACAGCGCATCGCCGGGCCGCACGGCCGGTTCGCGCCCTCGCCGCCAACCACCGGCGAACTCGCAGACTTCGCTCCTCCGCCGCGCCCCGTCGTCCTTGTCCGCAAGCCGCGCGAGCGCGAGCGCGACTGGTTCGGCGATGGAAGCTGGCTCGGCGGCCTGCCCCGGCTCGGCAAGACCCCGTGGCCGAGAGACGAGAACGGCGTGCCGCTGCCCTTCGCCGCGCAGATCGATCTGGCGGAACTCGCCGCGGCATGCCCGGAAAGCCCGCTGCCGCATCAGGGTTCGCTTGCCTTCTTCGCCGGTCCGGGCGCGGTCATCCCGGTGCCGCCGGGCAGCGGCGATTTCTCCGCCCCGCCTGCCCAGCTGCCTCCTGCCGATGACGAAGGCGGCCATGCGCTTCCCACTGATGCCGCCCGTCTCGGCCACAGCTTCTTTCCATACTGGCCGGTGGAGCCGGTCGCCATCACCCTGCCTGACGAACTGAACGATTACCGCGAGATCGGAAACGACGAGGCGATCGAACAGGCCATGCTGGATCGCCTGCGCGCCCGCTATCCCCTGCGGACCGGGCCATTCACGGTGGAAGAGCCGGTTACCTGGATGTGGTGGCACGGCGCGATCCATCTGGCCACGGAGTTCCGCGCCGCGATGGACCGCGCCCCGCGCCTGATCGCATTGCGAGAGGACCGCACCGCGGCCGCCCGCGCCGATCTCGACATGCTGGAAGACGATCCCTCGACCACCCCGCTCCAGCTCGAAGCGGCGCGGCGCGCGCTGGATCGGGAAGATGCGCGGCTTCGGTCCATCCGGGCGCAGTACGAAGCCCTCCCGCAGGTCATCGCCGCGATGGACGGCTTCGTCGACGGCCGCGATCCCTGGGCGCCGCTGGGCGCGGAGGAACTGGCGGTGGTGCGGGACGTGCTCTCTCACGTCCACCGGGACTGCGGGGAACTGGTCCGGCAACACGCGCCCCGCAGCCCTGCGGAACTGGCGGCGCTTTCACTGCGGGCGATGGTTTCGGGACCGCCGGAAGCGCTGCCGCAGATCCCGGATGCGGAACTGGCGCGGATCAACGCGGGCTTCCGCCTCGCCAACCTGCACCAGCACCAGGTCTTCGGCCCCGGCAGCCGCCACCACGCCGCGCGCGACGATCATCGCGGCGACGTGCTGCTGCTGCAGCTCGGCCATGACGACATGATGGAATGGAACTGGGGCGAGCTTGGGCTCTACCAGTTCTGGATCGCCCCGCATGACCTTGCCGAAGGCCGGTGGGACAAGGTCGCACTCACTTTCGAGGCGGGCTGAGGCGATCACGGATACCCGCGCTCAGGCGGGCCAGGTCATTCCTCGCCAGCGCTGTCCTGCAGATCGCGCTTCACGCGCGGGTCGTTCAGCAACGAATCGATACGGCTGGCCTCGTCGAAGGTCTCGTCGGCGCGGAACCGGATCTTCGCCGCGTAGCGCAGCTTGAGCCGCTGGGCGACCTCGCGCTGGAAGAACGCGGTGTGCGTGCGCAGCGCCTTGAGCACCGCTTCCTCGTCCTCGCCCAGCAGGGGCTTCACGAAAACGTTCGCATGTCGCAGATCGGGCGTCATGCGCACTTCGGTAACGGACACCGCATGCGTGCTGAGCGTCTGGTCGTGCACCTGCTGGCGGGTGAGAATCTCTGAAAGGACGTGACGCACCTGTTCGCCCACCTTCAGGAGGCGGACGGCGTGCTGCTCGGGAGTTACTTGCTGGCGTACCATGGCTTTGTCCCATGTGGGCTGACGACGACAATTTGCAACAATTGATTACGGCTCGAAAGCCGCTTTGTGTGGTTTAGCTCCTGCAAGTCATACTTCGAGGAGCTACCGAATGAGGAATTTCACCGCTGCCCTGCTCGCCGCCGCCCTGCTCGCGCCGACCGTGGCGGCGCCGGCCATGGCCGCCCCCGGCAGCCACGAGCCTGACCGTTCGCAGGCCCATTCGCAGCAGTCGAGCCACGCGCCGGCCAGGAAGGCCCCGCAGCAGAACAAGGGTCCGCACCAGTTCCGCAAGGGCGAGAAGTTCGACCTCAACCGCGCCTCGAACTACCAGGTCGTCGACTATCGCAAGTACCGCAACGTGAAGGCGCCGCCGCGCGGCTACCACTATGTGCGCTCGGGCAATGACCTGCTGCTGGTCGGCATCACCAGCGGCATCGTCGCCGCCGTGACCAGCGGCATGTTCCGCTGATCGCGTAACGGATCGCGAATGACGGGGCGCCGTGCCGGACCAGGCACGGCGCCCCTTTTCACATCTTGGTCACGATCCGCGCCAGCGTGCGCACGTTGCGCGCCGCGCCCCGGCAGCCGAGCCGCTTCTCGATGAATTCCATCGTCAGCGGGCTCTCCCCCATCGGCCCGCCGAAATCCACGAACAGGCAGCGATCGCCGAGCGCAAGCCGCTCCGCGCCGATACTGCCGTGATCCCCGACCAGGCGGCCGAACTGCTGCTTGGTCGGCTGCCGCTCCAGCAGCACGGTATGGACGAAGGCGTCGTCACTTCCCACGAAGGGATTTTCCTCCACCGCCGCGCGAATTTCGTCGCGATTGCGGACGGCCGTGTAGGCCGACATGTCAAAGCGGTCACGCATCACGTAGGAGAGCAGATCCTCCAGCCCCTCGGTCGGGCGTTCCTCGTATTCGAACAGGACATTGCCGCTGGAGATCACCGTTTCGGCATTCTCCAGTTCCTCGCGCTCGAAGGCATAGCGCAGATCCGCCATCGACAGGCGATCCCCGCCGACGATCAGCGAGGCAAAAAAGGCGCAGTAGCGGGTCATCGGTTCACCATCATGGCCAGGGAATGCGGGCAGCAGGCCGAAGAGCGGCCCCGGTATCCACCCACATCCCGACGTTTCAAACAGCTCGGCAAGGGAAGCATCGGCATTTCCGCCCTGCGCCTTGCGGCGGCCCGGCTCCCCAAAGACCGACGGCCACCGCCGGGCTTCATGCCCGACGGTGGCCGTCCGATACTCAGGAGCCGAAGCCCTGCAAGCCTGGTCCTGCGGACCTTAGCCGACAGTACGCTCGCGGTGGCTGACTTCGAAGACTTCGAGGTGGTCGCCCGCCTTGATGTCGTTCGTATCGGCCAGCACGACACCGCATTCCAGACCGGCGCGCACTTCGTCCACGTCGTCCTTGAAGCGGCGCAGCGAGGAGATCGTGGTCGCCGAAACGATGACATCGTTGCGGGTAAGACGCGCGCTGAGACCCTTGCGGATGAAGCCGTCGACAACGAGCAGACCTGCTGCCTTGTCGCGCTTGCCGGCCGGGAAGACCTGCTTGACCTCAGCGCGGCCGACGACGGTTTCGATGCGTTCCGGACCCCAGATGCCGGCCATCTGCTTGGCGACTTCGGCGGTCAGTTCATAGATGATGTCGTAGTACATCATCGGCGTCTTGGTCTTCTCGATCTGCTCGCGCGCCTTGGCGTTCGGGCGGACGTTGAAGCCCACGATCGGCGCACCCGAGGCCGAAGCCAGGGCCACGTCGGTTTCGGTGATGGCACCGACGCCCGAATGCAGGATGCGAACCTTGATCTCGTCGTTCGAAAGGGCATGGAGCGCGGCGTTGATCGCCTCGACTGAGCCCTGCACGTCCGCCTTGACCACCACCGGATACTCGATGACGCTCTGCTTGGCGGCAAGCGCCGAGAACATCGTGTCGATGCTGGCGGGAGCCGTGGCGGTGCGCTTGGCGGTCGCCTGTTCCTGACGGTAGGCCGAAACCTCGCGGGCACGCTGCTCGCTGTCGACGACGGTCAGCTTGTCACCGGCCATCGGCACACCGCCGATACCCAGCACTTCGACCGGCATCGACGGCGGCGCCGCCTTCACCTGACGGCCCTTGTCGTCGAGCATGGCGCGCACGCGGCCGCTCTCGGTGCCGACGACGAGGATGTCGCCGACCTTCAGGGTGCCGCGGTTGACCAGCACGGTCGCCAGCGGGCCCTTGCCCTTGTCGAGCTTGGCTTCGATCACGGTCGCCTCGGCCTCGCGGTCGGGGTTGGCCTTGAGCTCCATCAGTTCAGCCTGGAGCAGGATCTTCTCGATCAGCTCGTCCAGACCGGCGCCCGTCTTGGCCGAAACCTCGACGTCCTGCACGTCGCCCGACATCGCCTCGACGACGATCTCGTGCTCCAGCAGACGCTCGCGGACACGCTGCGCATTGGCTTCGTGCTTGTCGATCTTGTTGATCGCCACGATCATCGGCACGCCGGCGGCCTTGGTGTGATTGATGGCCTCGATCGTCTGCGGCATGATGCCGTCGTCGGCGGCGACCACCAGGATGACGATGTCGGTGACGTTCGCACCGCGCATGCGCATCTGGGTGAAGGCAGCGTGGCCGGGCGTGTCCAGGAAGGTGACGAGATCGCCGCCCTTGGTCTTGATCTGGTAGGCGCCCATGTGCTGGGTGATGCCGCCCGCTTCGCCGCGAACCACGTCCGTACCGCGCAGCGCATCGAGCAGCGAGGTCTTGCCGTGGTCGACGTGGCCCATGATCGCCACGACCGGGGGACGCGACTTCAGGGTCTCGACCGCATCGACGTCGGCCGAAGTGTCGATGTCGACATCGCTTTCGGACACGCGCTGGATGTTATGGCCGAATTCGGTGACGAGCAGTTCGGCGGTATCCTGGTCGATCGTCTGGTTGACGGTGACCATCATGCCCATCTTGAACATCGCCTTCACCAGGTCGGCGCCCTTTTCGGCCATGCGGTTCGCCAGTTCCTGCACGGTGATCGCCTCGGGGACGACCACGTCGCGGACCTGCTTTTCACGCTGCTGCGTGTAGCCGCCGAAGTGTGCACGGCGTTCCTTCTCGCGGGCGCGCTTGAGCGCGGCGAGCGAGCGGGCGCGGGCGCCTTCGTCCTCGTTGAGCGCACGGTTGACCGTGAGCTTGCCCGACTGGCGGCGATCGCCACCCTTGCGGTCGCGGTCGCCGGGGCGCGGAGCGGGAGCCGGAGCGCCCTTCTTGGCTGCGGCCGGGCCCTTCGCGGCGGTGTTGCCGCCCGAGGTGTTGCCCGAAGAGGTGTTGCCCGAGGCGGCACCCGCCGAACCAGCGTTTGCGGCAGGCGCATTGCCCGAACCGGCGTTGCCGGCATTGGCATTGCCCGAAGCGGCACTGGCAGCGGCCGGAGCCACGGGTTCCGGCTTGCGGATGGGTTCGGGGCGCTTCACCGGGGTGAAACGACGCGGCGCCGGGGCCGGGGCCACGGGCGCTGCGACCGGCGCCGGGGCCGGAGCAGCGGCAGCCTTGGCTTCCGGTGCCTTCACTTCGGCAGGCGCGCTTTCGGCAGCCTTGGCGACCGGAGCGGCAACAGCCGGTTCCACCGGAGCAGCAGCTGCGGCCGGGGCTTCCGGCGCCGGGGCAGCGGCAGGCTCAGGAGCAACAGGCTCGGGCGCAGCGGACTGGGCCGCCTGTTCCTCTGCCTGGCGAACCTTGGCTTCTTCTTCGGCACGGCGATTGTCTTCGGCGCGGCGCTTCTCTTCCTCGTGAGCACGAACCTTTTCTTCGTGTTCACGGCGGTTCGCTTCCTCGAGCGCGGCGAGTCGGGCTTCCTCGGCCTCGCGCTGAAGACGGGCGACTCGCTCCTGCGGAGTCTCGTTCGAGGGAATCGGCTTGCGCGGCGGCGGCGGCGGAGCCGCGCGCTGCGGGGCAGGCTGAGGCGCGGCGGCCTGCGGAGCAGGTGCGGCCTGAGGTGCGGGTGCGGCCTGGGGCGCGGCTTCGACGGCGCCTTCGGAGCCCGGCTTGCCGAGCACCTTGCGGCGCTTTACCTCGACCACGACCTTGTTGGTCCGGCCATGGCTGAAGGTCTGCTTGACCTCACCGGCTTCCACGGAACGCTTAAGCCCCAATGGCTTGCGGCCCAGGGTCGGTTTGTTGTCGGTCTCGCTCATATCTCTCGTCGTGCCCTTCAGTCTCAATTCGTCGCCTCGGGCGCGGCGCTGCGTGCCGGCCCGTTGCCACCATCCATACCGTCCCCGTCCGTCTCGGTGCGGGGCTGCCCCTGGAAATGCAGAAGGCGCTGCAGCAGCGATGCGACTCGTTGAGCCGCTCCGCGATCGTTCAGCGCCAGGTGAACGACGTTGTCGCGGCCCAATGCCACAGACAGCGTCTCCCGGTCCAGAGGCAAGCGTATGCCCTTTAGACCGCTTCCTTCCGCCTCGCTCCCGACTCTCCAGGCCTGGTCGAGCTTGCGCGAGCCGTCTTCGCTCGCATCGGCGGCGTGGGCAAGCCAAGCGACCCGGCCCTCACGCGCGTTCTGCGCGATGCGGTCCGAGCCCATGAGCAGCCTGCCCGATTTCAGTTCGAGGCCCAGCCGATCGGCCAGTGCGCGGACAAGCGCCTGTTCGATCCGATCGGCAAGGTCTTCGGGGATGGCCAGCGGCGCGCCTTTGTAGGCACGCGCCATCGCCCCTTTCAATTTGCCCTTCTCGAGCGATTTTTCAAGGTCCGAACGAGAAACGCCAATCCACGCGCCGCGCCCGGGGGCACGCGCGTGGATGTCGGGAAGGACCAATCCGTCCGGCGAGATCGCCAGACGGATGAAGTCCTCACGCGCACCGATCTCACCGGAGAGAATGCATTTCCTCTCCGGGCCGGCGCCGTCAATGTCGGAGCTTACGCGCTCATTGCGAGGATTCCGCATCGGCGGCCTCCTCGGTCTGCGGTTCGGACTCTTCCGAGTCCTCGAACCAGTGGGCGCGAGCTGCCATGATGATTTCGTTACCCTGTTCTTCGTTCAGGCCGTACTCGCCGAGTACGCCGCCCTTGTCTTCGTCACGCGCGCGGCGGTTCACCGAACCGTCGCGGCGGCGCTGCTCGGAGCGCTTCTTGGCGATGAGCTCGTCCGTGGCGAGATCGGCCAGGTCGTCCAGCGTCTTGATGCCCGCCTTGCCCAGAACCACCAGCATGGCCTCGGTGAGGTGCGGCAGTTCGGCCAGTGCGTCCTCGACGCCGAGCGCGCGGCGTTCCTCGCGGCTCGCTTCCTCGCGGCGCTCGAGCGCTTCGAGGGCGCGGCTCTGCAGTTCCTCGGCGAGTTCCTCGTCGAAGCCCTCGATCGCGGCCAGTTCGTTCAGCTCGATGTAGCCCACTTCCTCCAGCTCGCTGAAGCCTTCGGCCACCAGCAGCTGCGAGAGGGTTTCGTCGACGTCGAGCTCTTCCTCGAACATCTTGGAGCGCTCGGTGAATTCCTTCTGGCGCTTTTCCGAAGCCTCGGCCTCGGTCATGATGTCGATCTGCGAAGCGGTCAGCTGCGAGGCCAGACGCACGTTCTGGCCGCGGCGGCCGATTGCCAGCGAAAGCTGGTCATCGGGCACGACGACTTCGATGCGGCTTTCTTCCTCGTCGATGACGACGCGGCTGACGGTCGCGGGCTGGAGCGCGTTGACGACGAAAGTCGCGGTATCCTCGCTCCAGGGGATGATGTCGATCTTCTCGCCCTGCAGTTCCTGCACGACGGCCTGCACGCGGCTGCCCTTCATGCCGACGCAGGCGCCGACCGGGTCGATCGAGTGATCGTTGCTGATCACGCCGATCTTGGCGCGCGAGCCCGGATCGCGGGCAGCGGCCTTGATCTCGATGATGCCGTCGTAGATTTCGGGCACTTCCTGCGCGAAGAGCTTCTTCATGAAGTCCGGGTGCGCGCGGGAAAGGAAGATCTGCGGACCGCGGTTCTGGCGCTCGACGCGCATGACCAGCGCGCGGACGCGCTCGCCGACGCGGGCGGCTTCGCGGGGGATCTGCTGGTCGCGGCGGATGACGCCCTCGGCGCGGCCGAGATTGACGATCACGTGGCCGAATTCGACCGACTTGATGACGCCGGTGATGACTTCACCCGCGCGATCCTTGAATTCCTCGTACTGGCGATCACGCTCGGCGTCGCGGACCTTCTGGAAGATCACCTGCTTGGCCGACTGGGCGTCGATGCGGCCGAGATCGACCGGGGGCAGCGGATCGACGATGAAGTCGCCGAGCTGCGCGCCCTTCTGGAGCTTGTCGGCCTGCTTGAGATCGACCTGCTTGAAGTAGTCCTCGACGTTCTCGACCACTTCGACGACGCGCCAGAGACGCAGGTCACCGGTGCGCGGATCGAGCTTCGCGCGAATGTCGTTTTCCGCACCGTAGCGGTTGCGGGCCGACTTCTGGATGGCTTCTTCCATCGCCTCGATGACGATCGACTTGTCGATCATCTTTTCCGAAGCGACGGAGTTCGCGATCGCGAGCAGCTCGGCGCGGTTGGCGGAAATCGCACTGGCCATGGCTTAGTCTTCCTGTTCCTCGACAATCTCGTCGGCCCCGCTGTCGTCCAGCGGGCGGGTTGCTGCGATCAGCCTGTCGGTGAGGACAAGCCTTGCGGAATGAATATCACTGAGCGGAAAGGTCACGCGGCCCGACTTGCGATCGTCCAGCGTCACCACTTCGCCTTCGAGGCCCACCAGATCGCCCTGGAGCGTCTTGCGATTGCCTTCCACCGGCGCCGTCAGCGTGACCTTGGCTTCGTGCCCGGCCCAGTTCACATAGTCCTGCGGACGGGTGAGCGGACGGTCGATGCCCGGCGAGCTGACTTCGAGGCGGTAGGCTTCGCTGATCAGGACTTCACCGGCTTCCTCGAGCGCGTCCATGCGGTCCGAGACGCGGTGCGAGAGCTTCACGCAGTCATCGATCACGAGCTGGCCCGTCGCCGGGTTCTCGGCCATGATCTGGAGCGCGATCTCGTCATCGCCCACTTCGCTCTTGCCGAAGATTCGCACGCGCACGAGATCGAATCCGAGGGCCTTTACCTCCGGCTCGATGACTTCGGTAATGCGTGCAATGTCGGCCAAGCCCAGTTCTCCGGTAAGATTCGCGATGATCGAAGCGACATCAGGTGCCACGCAGTTTCGCGCCGGCCCCTTCCGGCGCCAGCCCGAACCTTGTTTCACCAATGTCGGGATGAGGCGCAGATAAGCCCATCGCCGGAAAAATGCAAGAGAGAGTCTTGGCCCTGCGCGCGCCCCCGGCGGCGGCGGAAAAATCCGCCTCTTGCGGGATTTCGCGGACGCGGCCCAGCCGCCATGGCCCCTCACCCGGGGAGCGGGACGGCAAGTACATGAAAGTGCAGGCCGGGCGAGTTTCGGGTGGGGGGGGACCCGCCCGGCCTGCGTCCGGCGGGGGGAGGGCCGCCCGCCGGAAACGCCTATGTCATGCCACCTCGCGGTTCATCAGGTCCGCCCGCCGCATCGAGAGCGCGCGGCGCCCGCCGATCACGAGATGGTCGTAGAATTCGATTCGCGCGCTCCGGCACAACATCGACAGCCCCCGCGTCGCGATCACGTCCGCCCGGCTCGGGCGGGGATCGCCGGAAGGATGGTTGTGGACCAGCAGCAGCCCCGTCGCCCCGCAGGCCTGCGTTCGCCGCAGCAGCGGGCGGCAGGCGGCGCGGATCGCGGCCACGCCGCCGGCGGTGCAGACCACCTGCCCGATCAGCCGACCGTCTTCCCCGAACGGCAGTTCCAGCATCACTTCGCTGCGCAGGCAGCCCAGATGAGTCACCAGGGTTTCGAGTAACCGCCGCGATAACGGACGGACCCGGCTGCAACCCGGGACCAGTCCTGCCACGAGGGATCGCTGCCATTCCGCCGCTTGCGAGAGGCATGGAGGATCGTACCGACCGCCATCGCCAGCAAGACCAGGAACGTCGGAGTCCCGCGCATGACGGCGTAGACCGTGGGAGGAACCCCGATATCCGCCCACCGCGCGAAATGCGCGCTCAGGCTCAGAAGCTGCAACGACGCTGCCCATATCGGCCAGACTCTCCGCGCCTGAAGGGCAAGGGCGCCGAAGCCGGCCGCCCCCACCGCATCCGTCAGAAACGAAAGCGGGTCCACACTGGTGAAACCACTGGGCAACAGGCTTTCCCCGCCCAGTTGCAACAGCACCATCGCCAGGATCACTCCGGCGCCCCAGCGCTCCGGCCCGCCGCCCCTCCACAACGAGAAGGAAACCGCCAGGACGAGCACCAGGAAGAATGCCTGCTGTTCCGTATTCTCCAAATGCACCCCCGCCAGCGATCAGGCCGCCGCCATCGCAGCGGTCCGGGCCGATTCATCCGTGTCGACCATATTCTTTTCAGGGCAGCGGATGGGGATGTCCATGGTCTCGGCAAGTTTCGAGAGGTCGCCGTGCGCCCGCACCAGTTCGGAGCGCGCCTCGATCAGGCTGCGCTGCATGTTGGCGACGCGCGCCATCGGGCGCTGGCCGAGATGCGCCACGTTATCGGTGGCCACGCGGGCACGGGCGATTTCGGCGAGAAGTTCACCCGCCTTGGCGAGCAGTTCGTCCATGTCGTCCTCAACCGACCGGATGCTGCGCGCGATCCGCAGGCTGGCAATTTCGGGTGTCATCGATCAAGCTCCTCGGGCCTCGGGGCCCACTGTCGGAAAACGGCTGTCGGAAAAACGAAGGCTTTCCCGAAAGCCGGTCAGCCGGAGCGTGTCAGAGCAGTTTTCCCAGAGCCTGGGCGATCGCCAGCGTAGCCGCCAGGGTCACCGCCATCATCAAGGCCAGTACGAAAACCGCCGCTACGCGCCCCACCCTTCCGAATTTCGCATCGAAAGCCTCCAGTCCCACCGGCTCTGGCATCCGGGTGTCGAACCAGTCCGGGTGACGGGCCATGGGCCTGGCATCGGAAAGGACGAAAACCGGATCGATCGGCAGATCCTGTTCATCGTCATCCCCCTCGCCGCCTCCTGCGTCGATACGGGAAAAGTCATATGTGGATTTGCCACATAGCTCCACGAGCCGGGCATAGAGGCGGGCGGTATCCTTGCGGTTGACGGTGCCCCACTTGTCACGCACCGCGGCGATGCGCTGGTCCACGGTATTGGGGGCGATGCGCAGTTCCCTCGCGATTTCCTTGGTCGTGCGGTGCATCGCCAGCAGATCGAGCACCTCGACCTGCTTGGCCGTCAAGTTTTCCAACAACCCTGTCGCTTCGGAAGCGTCGGCTACGTCGTGCACGTTTGCCCTCAATTTGCGCATTCGGCGCACTATACTGAACTTATCTATAGGTAAAATTACATTAGCCGTGAAGTTGGGAATTATCCGACTTAATATCAACTGGCAGATTCACCTTCGCCGCCGCACGAGGACTGGTGCGATTCGGTCCCGGGCGAGATCAGTCCTGCGTCCTGGCGGGCTCGGCAAGCCGATGCTTCTTCATGCAATGGCGCAACTGGTCGTAAGTCAGCCCGATCGCACTCGCCGCGCGCCGCTGGTTCCAGCGATGACGCTCCAGCGCCTCGACAAGCAGCCCGCGCTCGTACGCCTCGACACTGGCCCGCAACCCCGCCCCCGAAGGCACGGATGAGGGCGAGGGCGAAAGCGAAGACGAAGGCGGGGACGAAAACGAAGGCGTGGGCGGAAGCACGGGTTTGCCAACATCCCCATCCGCCACCGGAGCGGCGGACGGCCGCGCTTCGGCCGAAGGCAGACGCCACGGGTTCTCGAAGGGGTCGAACACGATCCGGGCGATCGGTTCATGCTCATTGCCCCAGCGATAGACCGCACGCTCCACGACATTGCGCAGTTCGCGCACGTTTCCCGGCCAGGCATGGGCTTCCAGAACGGCGACGGCGCCGGGCGTGAAACCAGGCCACGCCTCCCACTCCAGCTCGCTTGCCATGCGCCGCCCGTAATAGTCGGCAAGTTCGTAGACATCCCCTTCCCGCGCCCGGAGCGGCGGCAGGTTGATGACCTCGAAGCTGAGCCGGTCCAGCAGGTCGGCACGGAACCTGCCCTCTTCGGCCATCCGCGGGAGATCGGCATTGGTGGCCGCCACCACCCGCACATCGACCTGCACCGGCCGCGAGGCGCCGATCCGCGCGATCTCGCCATATTCGACCGCGCGCAGCAGCCGCTCCTGCGCGGCCATCGAAAGCGTGCCCAGCTCATCGAGGAACAGCGTGCCCCGGTCGGCCTCCTCGAACCGTCCGGCCCGCGCGCGGACAGCCCCGGTGAAAGCCCCGGCCTCGTGCCCGAACAATTCCGCCTCGATCAGGGTTTCCGGCAAGGCCGCGCAGTTCATGGTGATGAGCGGCTCTCCCCAGCGGGGGGACAAGTGGTGGAGGCGCTGGGCGATCAGTTCCTTGCCGGTGCCGCGCTCGCCGATGACGAGCACCGGCCGCCGCACCGCGGCCGCACGGCTGGCGCGCTCCACCGCATCGAGAAAGGCCATGGACTGGCCGATGAACTGAACGTCGCGCTCCATTCCCGAATATTAGCGAAATTTCCCATTCATTGGCAATTCATCTTTTGCAGGCGCGCACCGCAAGTCCCTGAAATCGCGGAAATCCGCCCTCTGCGCAATTTGGCACGCCCCTTGCGATGTGAAGGACAAATTCAACGCGACCCGAAGCAAGGACTTGAAAACATGCCTTTCCACGAAGCCAGCATCGCCGACCGCAAGCAGGCCAGCTTCCAGCAGGCCGGTTCCGGGACACGCAGCAAGCTTGACTGGGCGGTCATCGCCGCCGTGCTCGCCATGGGCACGCTGAACCTCGCCGTCATGAGCGACCAGTTCGCCACCAAGGCTCACGCCGCGGCGCCGATCTGCGGAGTTCCGCTGCAGTGAGCAGGCTCGACGCGGAAATCGAAATCCTGCAGAACCCGGCACCGGACGCACCGGCATTCGGCGCCGGACGCGCTTACCGGTTCGATCAGGGCTCCTCGGGCCCGGGTTACAGGGCCGCCAGTTTCAATCGTGCATTCAATGCCGCCTCGATCAAAGGAACCGCCAGGATGGGCATCTTCTCCCGCACTCGCGACATCATCGCCGCCAACTTCAACGACATGCTCGACAAGGCGGAAGACCCGGGCAAGATGATCCGCCTCATCATCCTGGAGATGGAGGAAACCCTCGTCGAGGTCCGCACCAGCAGCGCGCGCACCATCGCCGACCAGAAGGAACTGCGCCGCCACGTCGGCAAGCTCGACAAGCTCCAGGCCGACTGGGGCGACAAGGCCCAGCTCGCGCTGAGCAAGGACCGCGAGGACCTTGCCCGCGCCGCCCTGCTCGAACGCAAGAAGGCCGCCGAGATGGCCGAACAGCTCCGAACCGAGATCGCCGTGCTCGACGATGCCCTGCGCGCTTACGAGGAGGACATCGAGAAGCTCCAGAACCGCCTGCGCGAGGCCCGCAGCCGCCAGTCCTCGATCGCCGCCCGCTTGCAGAGCGCCGAGAATCGCGTCAAGCTGCGCACCCTGCTGTCCAGCGAGCGCGTGGACGAGGCGCTGGTCCGCTTCGAACAGCTCGAACGCCGCGTCGACTATGCCGAAGGCCGAGCCGAGGCGATGAGCCTGTCCGACAAGCGCCAGCCCTCGCTCGCCGATGAAATCGCCGCGCTCGAGGATGGCGACAGGATCGATGCCGAACTCGCCGAGATGAAGCGCGCCATGGGCGCCGGCAAGGCGACATCGGAATAACAGCGGCGCACCTGGCATCCCGGCAGGTGCATGCCGCCCGCGAAGGGCCATGACCGGGAAAACGGGGACAGCCGGACCTGAAGGGACGGCAGGCCTCACCAGCGTCATCGGCGGCGGCCCGGCCAGGTCCGGGGTCAGCCGCAAGGGGAAAGGGAAAACCAGTGTCACGCGGACAATTCTATCTCGACAAGTCGAACGCCAAGCTCGCCGGCGTCTGCTCCGGTATCGCCGACTATACCGGGGTCGACACGCTCTGGATCCGCATCGCGGCCGTGATGCTCACCTTCTTCGTCTCCTTCGTGACGATCCCGATCTACATCGCGGTCGCCGTGCTGGCGGACAAGCGGCCGATGAGCCTCTACAGCGAGGACGAGGAAGAGCGCCTGCTGCGCCGCATGGAACGCCGCCGCAACCGGCAGGGCTTCGGCCATAACCTGATGCGCGGCACCTCCGGCCGTTCCGCCCTCAACCGTTCGGGCCACTTGCGCAGCGAACTCTCTGACATCGACCGCCGCGTCGCCGAGATGGAAGCGCACTACACCAGCAGCAACTCGCGCCTCGCCGCCGAAATCGACAGCCTGCGCTGACAGGCGCACGGGCAACAGGGACACCATTATGGAAGACTCGATCTGGGCGCTCATCCCGCTGGCACCGTTCATCATCGGCGGCTTTGCGATCTGGACGCGCCACCAGCGCAAGATGGCCGAACTGCAGGTCCAGGCAACCGCCGAGAAGGCCGCGCAATACGCCTCGCACTCGAAGGAACTGGAAGAGCGCGTGCGCGTGCTCGAACGGATCATCACCGACGGCAGCTACGACACCGCGCTCCAGATCGAGGCGCTGCGCGACATTCGCGAAGTGGAAAAGCGCGATGTGGAGAAGACCGCCGGGGAAAAGGCGACCCGCCAGTGAGCTTCGGGGACTTCATGGGGCTTGCCGCCGTCATGGCCAGCATGATCGCGATCTCCGCGATCCTTGCCGGGGCCTACAAGCGGCGGCTCGCCTTCCTCGAACGCAAGCTGGAGATCGCGGCGGGGCAGTCCGCCCGGATCGCCGCCGAACAGGCCGCCCGCCACGCCACGCATAATGCCGGGATCGAGCAGCGCCTGCGCGCGCTCGAAACCATCATCACCGACGGCGCATGGGACACCGCGCGCCAGATCGAATCCCTGCGCACCGCCGACGGCGAGCCGCGCGCGAACTGAACAAGGGAACCTGACGGACATGGCTCTCGACTATGCAACCCTGGAAGTGCTCTCCCCGGTGATCGTTGCCGCCACCGCGCTGGGCGTGGGCGGATGGATCTTCAACAACTGGCTGCGCATGCGCCACGGCTATCCGCTGGAAAACTCCTGGGGCAAGGCGATCTATCCCAAGAACGACGGCGAGGCGCAGGCGCGGGTGCAGCTCCTCACCCAGGAAAACGCCCAGCTTCGTGCCGAGATCGGCTCGATAAAGGACCGCCTCGCCAGCGTCGAACGGATTGTCACGGATCAGGGTTATGATGTAGCGCGCCAGATCGAAGGCCTGCGGGAAGCCCGCAACGGGATCGGCCACGAGGTGACGCAATGAGTTTCTGGACTGCCGTAGTCGTCATTTTCGCGATAGCCTCGGTCACGTGGCTGCGCGCGCAGAAGCTGAGGGGCGAAAAGCCGGGCTTCCGACTGGACGACCACAGCGAACGCGAACACGAACTGGAGAGCGAGGTCGAGAACCTGCGCAAGCGCATCGCCGTGCTCGAACGTATCGCCACGGACGACCGCCGCGAAAGGGATCTCGCGCGCGAGATCGACGCGCTCCGGGATTGACGCCGCCGGGCGATCCGGGGCCGATCTTGACAAATTTAACCAAATAGGTTATAACCCCGGCCCATCCGTTCGGCCCGAAGCGCAAGGGCCAGCGGTGTATCGGGTCGGCGCAGGGAAGCCGGAAGGCGCGGGCATCCGCCTCGGCCAGGCACCCCTCCGTCCGACCGGACCGGTTCATCCGCGTGCCCGGCCCGCCGCTCCCAAGCCGGAGCGGTTTCCCGGACCACCCTGGGTCGAGGCCGACGCGAGCCCCGCGCCGTCGCACCCGAACCGTTCCGACAGGGCCGAGCCGGACTGGCATTGCCGCTATCCGGCCATTCGCAAGAGCAGGCAGAACTCCCGCCCGGTCTTCCACAGACGGGCATCCCTCGCCGGCCCGATGTTCATCAGGCTTTACGGGGCTTCCCCCTTCCGGCGTTACCCCGCATTCGCCAGCGGGTGCATTGCCATGTCTTCGGTCCGGGCCTGCCGGGCTCAGGGAACCCGCGCGTCCAGTTCCGCCAGCCACACCGCCGCGCTGGCATCGGACGGCGCGCGCCAGTCTCCGCGTGGGGACAGCGCGCCGCCGGAGGAGACTTTCGGCCCGTTCGGCACGGCAGAGCGCTTGAACTGGCTGAAGGCGAAGAAGCGCCGCAGGAACTTCTCCAGCCAGGACCGGATCGTGGCGAGGTCGTATTCGTTCCGGCGATCCTCCGCGAAGCCGGCTGGCCACGTCCCCGCCGCCGCATCGCGCCATGCATGGAGCGCGAGGAAGGCGACTTTCGAGGGCTTCTGTCCGAAGCGCACGATGTGGTGCAGGAAAAAGTCGTTCAGTTCATAAGGCCCGATCTTCGCCTCGGTGCTCTGGATCGCGCCGTCCGCCCCTGCCGGCACCAGTTCCGGCGAGATCTCGGTGCCGAGGATGGCGAGCAGCACCTCCTCGGTCTCCGCGCCGAACTGGTCCGTCGTCGCGCACCAGCGGATCAGGTACTGGATCAGCGTCTTGGGCACGCCCGCGTTGACCGTGTAGTGGCTCATCTGGTCACCAACGCCGTAAGTGCACCAGCCGAGCGCCAGTTCGGACAAGTCTCCGGTGCCGATCACGAAACCGTCGTGCTGGTTGGCGAGGCGGAACAGGTAATCGGTGCGCAGGCCCGCCTGCACGTTCTCGAAGGTCACGTCGTAGACGGGCTCGCCGTTCGAGAAAGCGTGGCCGATGTCCTGCAGCATCGTCGTCGCCGCGGGGCGGATATCGATCTCCTCGGCAGTGATGCCAACGGCGTTCATCAGCTTCCAGGCGTTGGACTTGGTGCCGTCGCTGGTGGCGAAACCGGGCATCGTGTAGCCGCGAATGAAGGTGCGCGGCAGGCCCAGCCGGTCGCAGGCGCGGGCGGCGACGATCAGCGCATGGGTCGAATCGAGCCCGCCCGAGATGCCGATCACCATGGACTTGGCGCCCGTAGCCTCGATCCGGCGCATCAGGCCGTCGACCTGGATGTTGAACGCCTCGTAGCAGTCGGCATCCAGCTTGTCGGCGCGCGAGGGCACGAAGGGGAAGCGCGAGACCGGGCGGATCAACCCGATGTCGCCGCCCGCCGGAGCATGGCGGAAAGGCACGGTGCGGAAAGTCTCGTCGGGATTGCCCGCCACTTCGGCCGCGTCGTTGAAGGTGGGCACGCGCATCCGGTCCATGACGATGCGGTCCACATCGACGTCGGCGATGCACAGTTCCGCCTCCAGCGAGAAGCGCTCGCTCTCGGCCAGAAGGTCGCCCAGTTCGTAGATGATGCCCTGCCCGTCCCAGGCAAGATCGGTCGTGCTCTCGCCATGCCCGGCGGCGGAGTAGATATAGGCCGCCGTCGCGCGGGCGGACTGCGAGCGGCAGAGCAAGTGCCGTTCGTCCGACTTGCCGATGACGATGTTGGAAGCCGAGAGGTTGCACAGGATCGTCGCCCCGGCGAGCGCGCCGTGCGAACTGGGCGGGGTGGCGGCCCAGATATCCTCGCAGATCTCGATGAAGAAGCGGAAGTTGGGCAGCACTTCGGACGCGAAGACCAGATCGACGCCGAAGGGCACGTCCTGCCCGTTCACGCGGATGGTCTGGCCCTTCAGCGTCTTGCCGCTGGCGAACCAGCGCTTTTCATAGAACTCGCGGTAGTTGGGCAGATAGGACTTGGGCACCACGCCCAGCAGCCGCCCATGCGCGATGGCAAGCGCGCAGTTGTAGAGCCGCCCCTTGTGCGGCAGCGCCGCGCCGACCAGCAGCACGGGCGAGAGATCGGCGCTGGCGTGGACGATTTCCGCCACGGCCGCTTCCACCGCCTCGATCATCGCCGCCTGCAAGTGCAAGTCGTCGATGGCGTAGGAAGAGAGGCACAGTTCGGGGAAGACCAAGAGGTCCACATGCGCGTCATGCGCGCGCTGCGCCTCTGCCAGCACGGCGTCGCGATTGAAGGCGACATCGGCGGTGCGGACCTTGGGCGTGGAAGTGGCGACGCGCACGAAGCCGTGTTCGTGCGCCGAGAAGAATGAATGGGAGAAAAAGGGATGTGCACTCATGGGCAAATCCCTGACAGGATCGGAAGCGAGAGGCAACTTCCCCTTGCCCTCCCCCGCGCCGCGCTTAAATGGCAGGGCATGCGCAGCCTCGACGACATCCGCGAAGAATACGAGTTTTCCGAAGGCGATGAACGCTATCGCCTGCTGATCGGCCTCGGCGCCGAACTCGATCCCATGCCCGATGCGCTGAAGACGGACGCCACCAAAGTGCGCGGCTGCTCGGCCAGCGTCTGGGTCTATCCGATGGCGCAGGACGACGGCACGCTGCACTTCCTGGCAGACAGCAATGCCGCGATCACCAAGGGCATCGTCTCGCTGGTGATCTCCGCCGTGCAGGACAAGCCCGCCGCCGAAGTGGCGGAAACCGACATCGCCGCCGCGCTGGAATCGTTCGACCTCAAGAACCAGCTCTCGTCCAACCGCACCCAGGGCGTGCCGAACATGATCGCGCTGATCCGCGAAACCGCCGCGCGCTACGCGACCCAGCAGTCTTGAAGCGGCTCGGCCGCCCTCTGTGGATGGCGGCGGGCCTGTTCTTCGTGGCGCTCGGCACGATCGGCATCTTCCTGCCGGTGATGCCCACGGTGGTGTTCTACCTGCTGGCGGCGGCATGCTTCGGCAAGAGCCATCCTGAATGGGCCGAGCGGCTCTACAACCACCCGCATTACGGCCACAACTTGCGCGAATGGCGAGACCGCCGGGCGATCAGCCGCAAGGGCAAGGTCTCCGCGATCCTGGCGATGAGCGCCTCGATCCCGTTTACCTGGTTCACCGTGGGCTGGCCCTGGGTCCTGATCCCGGCGGCGGTGCTGGCAACGATCGGCCCGTGGATCTGGACGCGCGCCGAATAGGATCGCGGCGCTAGCGCCGGTCCCTGCCATAGACGTCAGTCAGCAGCGCCACGCCGGACCGGGTCGCCGTGGCCGTAAGATAGGTGAGGTAGACCGGCACCGGCGCCGGCATCACCACTGGCTGTTCCGGCCCCTTGCCGTGCCGGTCGAAGGCCTTGCCCATCATCCAGCGGCCGAGCTTCTCCGCATCGTCGAGGCGGATGCAGCCGTTGCTGAGGTGGCGGTCCTCCTTGACCAGCAGGTCGCGGTTCGGCGTATCGTGAAGGTAGATGCCCTCGTCGTTGGGGAACAGGTACTTCACCTTGCCCATCGAATTGGCAGGACCGGGCAGTTCGCGAATGCGCAGGTCCACCTTGCCGTCCTGCACGGCCCGCCAGTCGATCGTCGCCGGATCGACGACTTGCGGATTGGCGCTCCAGTCCGACAGGACTTCCATGTTCATGGACTTGAGCGTGCGGCCGGAGAGTATCTTGCGGGCGACGTTGTCACGCGTGAGGTAATCCGGGATATTCCAGTAGGGGTTGAAGATCGCCCAGTTGATGTAGCCTGCCAGCATCGGCGTCTGCGTCTTTTCGGCGCCCACCACGACCCGCATGGTGCCGACCATCTTGCCGTTCTGGTAATACCACAGCCGCGCGGTCGCCGCGTCCACCACGATATGCCGGACCGCCGCCGAGGGCAGCACGCGGGCGCGCTCCAGATTGAGCCGCACGACCTCGATCGTGCGCTCGTCGGCACCTTTGTTTTCGGCGGCGCGCAGCAGGTCGCGCATGCGCAGGTAGTGCGGGCTCATCCAGCCCATGCCGCCGACATAGGCGCCGAAATCGTTCAGCGCCGCAACCCGCAGGATCGCATCGTCGGCCAGCTTCGCCGGGGCGAGCCCCTTGCCGACATAAGTCATGCCCACGTTCCCGGCCTTGCGCATGTCGCGCACATAGCGCGCAAAGGCGCTGGACAGCGCAACTTCCGCAGTGGCCACGTCCTCGGGCCCGCCGCGATTGGCCTGCGAGATCGCCTCGCGCAGCTTGTCCGGGCCGTAGCGCGAGGGCTTCAGGCCATCCAGTTCCGCCTCGTCGAGATAACGCAGGAACGCCTGTGCATCCGCGCCGATGCGGCCCTTGCTAACCCAGACCGGCTGGAAACCGCGGCCCTGGTAGAACTTCGCGATCTTTCCGCCAGCTTCATGCCGGATCGCCAGCGCCGTTGCCATGGCCCCGGCGCCGGTGGCTCCGGCACCGGGGGCAGTGGCTCTGACCGACGCGGGCTTCGCCGCGCCTGCCTTTACGCCTGTTCTGGCCGGAGCAGCCAGAGCCGTCGATATCAAGCCCGGACCGATGGTCAGGATGGCCAGGCCGAACAGCGCGGCCCCGGTCTGGCCGCAGGGAAACTGGCGGAAATTCATCGTGTGCTTGCTTCGCCCTCAGCCGCGTTCACCGGTGCGGGTCGGAGCGGGCGGCGGCGAAGGCGGCGGCGGCGTGTAGTTCGGGTGATAGATGCCGTCGGATGTGTAGTAACCGTCGATGATGCCGTCGCCGTCGCGGTCGGCCGCGACGGATCCGGGAACGGCGCCGGGCGGCGGCGGCGGGGGAAGCGATTCCTTCTTGCTCGCGCATCCGGCCAGGGCGATGCCCCCCGCTGCGGCGAGAATGATGAGTGCTTTTTTCATGCGATGTCCTCCCGGTTCGTGTCCGTGTCGGAGCTTGGGAGAGGCGGGACTGTCGCAGCTCCCGTTGACACCCTGTCACGCTTATCGGGACTGCGAATCAGGGAAATAGCGCGGCCACCAGCGCAGAGACGAATGGTGGCACTTTCGCGCCGGATTGCGCGAGCCCCTGAAAAACGCCGATTTCGATAGTGTACGCCAGATTAACAGGGTGCCCGGCGGCATGGCACGCGGACAGAAGCCCCACCCTTCAGCGTTCTTCCACGGCCTCGCGAAGCACGGCGATGCCGCGCTGGCGCTGCTCGCGCAGTTCGCGCTTCAGCACGGCCGGGTCCCGCGCGATCACGAAACCGAAACTGACCCCGCCTTCCTTGCCCACCGTGGCGTGATGAAGCTTGTGCGCCTGAACAAGCCGCTTGGCATAGCCGCGCTTGGGCACCCACCGGAAATAGCGCTGATGCACGAGCCCGTCATGGATCAGCGTGTAGATCACGCCGTAGATCAGCACGCCAAGGCCGATCCAGGTTCCCGGCTCCCAAGCCCCCTCGCCCATCACCAGCGGCGATCCGAGCGCGAACATGCCGATGGAGATCGCCGCGCCGAACAGCGCGAAAAGGTCGTTCTTTTCCAGAAAGCCGTCGTGCGGCTCGTGGTGGTCGCGGTGCCAGGCCCAGCCGAAGCCGTGCATCACATACTTGTGACTCGCCCAGGCGACGAATTCCATCGCGGCGGCGGCGGCAAGCACGACAAGGCAGGCGGCAAGAATGGACATGGACCGGCTTCTAGCCTGTCCTCGCGCGCTTGTCAGGTCCGGCGTCGGGCCCGGGGGTCAGGTCCGGCGACAGGCGGCCTGTTCGGAATGCAGATGCAACCGCGAGAGCGCGGGGCCATCGCGGCTGCCCTGCATTCCTTCTTGTCTTTCAGGCTACCCTCTCCCTTCGGGTCGCCCGGCTCGCTTACCGGAGCAGAGCCGCGACACTTAGTTACAAATGCCGACAGGACTGTGACGTGTCAGTCTTCTCCCGTTCATGTTCGCCGCACTAAATCTGAATGCACGGAACAAGACCCGGAAAGAGAAGGAAAGTCCCATGCGCAAGATCGCCCGTTTCATCGCTCCCGCCCTCGTCGCCGCGCTGGGTATCTCGGCCATCGCACCCGGCATCGCCGAAGCCGCGCCGCGCCACGAAGCTGCCCGTTACACGCCGAATCGCGAAGCGAAGATCCGCTCGGACATCGCCGGCCTGCGCAGCCAGATCGACCGCGCCGCCGCGCGCCGCACGATCAGCCAGCGCGAAGCGACCGGCCTGCGCCGGGATGCCGCCGAAATCCAGCGCCTGCACGCCAGCTACGCGCGCGGCGGACTGAACCCCCGCGAGATGCAGACGCTCGAAAGCAAGATCAATCGCGTACACGCCGCGCTCCACGCGGAACGGAACGATCGCAACGGCCATCGCCGCTGAGCAAATAGCTCCAGTTGATCGCCCAGCGAATAATGTTGCGCGAAAAGGCGCGCCGGTTCCCCTTGAATTGCGGGTCCGGCGCGCCTAATCGCGCTTTCACCATGACAACGAAACCGCGCACCCTCTACCAGAAGATCTGGGACGCCCACGTCGTCGACACGCGCGACGACGGTACCAACCTCATCTATATCGACCGGCACCTCGTCCACGAAGTGACGAGCCCGCAGGCTTTCGAGAGCCTTCGCGTGGCCGGACGCTTGGTGCGTCGTCCCGATCTTACCCTTGCGGTTCCCGACCATAACCTGCCGACCACGGCCCGCAAGGACGCGGCAGGGCATGTGCTGCCCATCGCCGATCCCGAAAGCGCGCAGCAGCTTGCCGCGCTGAAGAAGAACGCGCCCGCCTTCGGCATTCGCTATATCGACGCCACAGATGCCGAGCAGGGCATCGTCCACGTCGTCGGCCCCGAGCAGGGCTTCTCGCTGCCCGGCGCCACGATCGTCTGCGGCGACAGCCACACCGCCTGCCACGGCGGCATCGGCGCGTTGGCCTTCGGCATCGGCACCAGCGAGGTCGAGCATGTGCTCGCCACGCAGACCCTGCTGCTCAAGCAGTCGAAGAGCTTCGAAGTCCGCGTGGACGGCAAGCTGGGCGCCGGGATCACCCCCAAGGACGTGGTGCTCCACATCATCGGCGTGATCGGCACGGCGGGCGGCACCGGCTACGTCATCGAATTCCGCGGCAACGTCTTCGAGGAAATGTCCGTCGAAGGCCGCCTGACCGTCTGCAACATGGCGATCGAAGGCGGCGCCCGCGCCGGCCTGATCGCACCGGACGAGACCACTTTCGCCTATGTCCAGGGCCGTCCTTACGCGCCCGAGGGCGAGGACTGGGACAAGGCCCTGGCCTGGTGGAAGAGCCTCGCGACCGACGAAGGCGCAACTTTCGACAAGACCGTCTCGATCCGTGCCGAGGATATCCAGCCGACCGTCACCTGGGGCACCAGCCCCGAGGACACGTCGGCGATCGGCGGCTTCGTGCCCGCACCGGAAGACTTCGCCGATGCCTCCAAGCGCGACGCGGTCAAGGTCAGCCTCGAATACATGGGCCTGACACCCGGCACCCGGCTCACGGACGTGGAAGTGCAGAACGTCTTCATCGGCTCGTGCACCAACAGCCGCATCGAGGACATTCGCGCCGCTGCCGAAGTGCTCAAGGGCCGCCACAAGGCCGACAACGTGAAGTGGGCGATCGTCGTCCCCGGCTCCGGCCTCGTGAAGGCGCAGGCCGAGGCCGAGGGGCTGGACAAGATCATCATCGACGCGGGCCTCGAATGGCGCGAACCGGGCTGCTCGGCCTGCCTCGCCATGAATCCCGACAAGGTTCCGGCAGGCGAGCGCTGCGCCTCGACCAGCAACCGCAACTTCACCGGCCGTCAGGGCCCCGGCAGCCGTACCCACCTGATGAGCCCCGCCATGGCCGCCGCCGCCGCCGTGACGGGCAAGCTCACCGATGTGCGCGAACTGGTAGGATAAGCACGACATGTCCAACGATCCCGAAAACAACCTCGCCAGCAAGGCCGCTCTCGCCGCCGGTGCCGCTATCGGCTCGGCCGCGATCGCCGCTGCCCTGCTCTTCGTGAAGCGCCGCAAGGCCCGCGCGAACGAAAAGCCGCTGCATCCCGAACAGGCCCCCGAGACCGATTGATGCAGGCGATCTCCCACGTCGCCGGGCGGGCCATCCCGTTCGGCCGCAAGAACGTCGACACCGACGTCATCATCCCGGCGCACTGGCTCAAGACCATCACCCGCGAAGGGCTGGGCAAGGGCGCGTTCGAGGCGGTGAAGAAGGAACCGGGCAACATCTTTGCGGACCCCGAGTTCGCGGGCGCGCCGATCCTGATCGCGGGCGACAACTTCGGCTGCGGCTCCAGCCGCGAGCACGCCGCCTGGGCTCTGCTCGACATGGGCGTGACCTGCGTGATCGCGCCGAGCTTCTCGGACATCTTCTCGGGCAATGCCTTCAAGAACGGCATCCTCACCGTGGCACTGCCGCAGGAGGCGATCGACCGTCTGATGGAAGTGGCGCAAACCGATCCGATCGACATCGACCTTGAAACGCAGACCGTCACCACGCGCTTCCAGGACCGCTACAGCTTCGAGATCGATCCGTTCCGCAAGCACTGCCTCCTTGGCGGCCTCGACGAAGTGGGCCTGACCATGGCGCAGGGCGATGCCATTTCGGCGCACGAGGCCAAGGCGCGCAACGAGCTGCCGTTCCTGGCGAAAACTCCCGCAACCGTGTGACGCGGCCGTCGTCCCGGACCCGGTCCGGGACGCGGTAACGCAAATCGGCATTGCCCCCGTCCGCTTCGCACCCTATCGGCAGGATAAAGCCCTAACCGAGGTTGTCCGAATGACGAGTTTCCAGGATCGCGAGCGCGCCGAAGAGGCTAAGTTCGTGCATGATGCCGACACCCAGTTCCGCATCCAGGCGCGCCGCAACCGCCTGCTGGGCGAATGGGCGGCCGTCCGGATGGACCTCTCCACCGCCGAGACCGAGGCTTACGCCAAAGCCGTGGTCCAGGCCGACTTCGAGGAAGCCGGCGACGAGGACGTGATCCGCAAGCTGCTGGGCGACCTTATCGCCGCGGGCGTCGATGCTTCGGAAGGGGAAATCCGCGCCGCGCTCGAAGCCAAGCAGGTCGAGGCCCGCCGCGCCTTCCTCGGCGAAGCGTAAGTCGAACGAAAAGGAACCCCGCCATGGCGATGTCCGCCAGCGAAATCGAAGCCATGATCCGCGCCGCCCTGCCCGATGCTTCGGTCGAGATCACCGATCTTGCCGGAGACGGCGACCATTATGCCGCGCGCGTGACCAGCGCCGCCTTCGCGGGCAAGCCCCGCGTCGCCCAGCACAAGATGGTCTACGAAGCCCTGGGCGGCCGCATGGGCGGCGTGCTTCACGCCTTGCAACTCACCACCGCCGTTCCCAACTGACTTGTTGGCACAGTTTGAAGGTACTCTGAAATGTCCGACGTCAACGCCCGCATCGGCGAGATTGTAAAGAACAACGACATCGTCCTCTTCATGAAGGGCACGCCGCTGTTTCCGCAGTGCGGCTTTTCCAGCCGGGCGATCGCCATCCTCGAACAGCTCGGCGCCCCTTACGAGAGCGTCGATGTTCTGCAGGACATGGAAATCCGCCAGGGCATCAAGGCCTATTCCGATTGGCCGACGATCCCGCAGCTCTACGTGAAGGGCGAATTCGTCGGCGGCAGCGACATCATGATGGAGATGTACGAGGCTGGCGAACTGCACCAGCTCTTCATCGACACCGGGCTCGCGACCCAGGGCTGATCGCCGGGCGCCTCCAGCGCTTCCAGCGCTTCCGCGAAACAGGCATTCCGAACGCCCGGGGGAAACCCCGGGCGTTTTGCCGTTCATGGCGCGCGTCCGGCGCCTTGTCCGGCCCGTTGCAGGCCTTCGCCCTGGCGATGTTGGGAACCGAATGCTCGGGGAGGCGGGGCCGGGAGACATTTCGGCCCCGCCTCGGTCGAAACTACTCGAGGTACCTTTTAAACAAAGCATGACCCGTGCCAGTTCCCGATTTCCTTGAAATTCCGGGATTTCCCTGCACGGCCGGCCATCCTCCAGCAGCATGACTGTAAAATTGAGCGACACATCCTGCCGCCCGGCCGGCAGGACAATTCCGCTTGCCTCCCATGGCCCCCCGCGCGAATGCCATGGGATGACGGTCTACACTCCCAGCAACGAACCGATGCCGGCGGACGGCCCCAGCGTGGTGCCAGCAGCCACACTCGTGATCTTCCGCCGGCCCGCAGGGGAAGCAGCCGGACAACCGCCTGAACTGCTGATGGTCCAGCGCGCCCGCGAAATGCGCTTCGCCGGCGGCGCCGCCGTCTTTCCGGGCGGACGGGTCGATCCGGCCGACCGCGATCTGGCGGCAAACCTCATGCCGGACGCGCCCATCGAACTGGCCGCCGCGCGCATCGCCGCAATCCGCGAGACGCTGGAGGAGACCGGCCTGATGGTCGCGGTCCGGCAACCGGTAAGCGCACCGGCTGCGGCGAAAGCACGGCACATGCTGCTGAAGGACGGCCGCCTCGCCCCGGTCCTTGCCCAATTCGGCTGGGAGCTGGAGCCTGAGCGGCTCACGCTCTATGCACACTGGTGCCCGCCGTGGGACAAGGGTTTCGATACGCGCTTCTTCGTCACCGATCTCGGGACCGGCGCGGTGGACGTTACCGTGGATGCCACGGAGAACACCCGCCTGTTCTGGACCAGCGCCTCCCACGCCATCGACATGGCGGATCGCGGGGAAATCTCGGTCATATTCCCCACGCGCCGCAATCTGGAGCGCCTGGCCCGCTTTGCGAACCACGACGATGCGCTGGCGGACATCGCCCGGCATCCGGTCGAACGCATCCATCCCCGGATAGAGCTGGTGGACGGCGAGGAATGGCTGATGATCCCGGACGGCCACGGCTATCCGGTGCGGGGCCAGGTCAAGGCCAGCGCCGATCGCGGTTGACCTGCAGGGTGCGCAGGGAAGGCTCGAGGTTCCCCGCGCACCTCGCCGGTCCGGTTCGCCCCGTCAGGCCGGCTCGGGCGCGGCCGAGGCGTTCGGCCCCTCGATCTTGCGGCCACTTGCCCCGTAAAGCCCCAGAGCGATAGCCAGGACGAACAGGGCCACCATCGCCTTGATCGCCAGATCGTAGCTGCCGGTCAGCGTGAAAGCCTTTGCCGATCCGATCACCGCAAAGGCAACGAAGGGCAGACTGATCAGGGAGTTGAGGCCGAACCCGCGGCTGTAGCTCGCCTGTCCGAACGCGTCGGAAAGCCCCCTCCCCAGTGTCGGGATCGCGCCGACGCCATGCATTCCGATCAGCGCCACCGCAACGGCGGTGAAGGCGAAAGGCGGGTGCAGCAACAGGAGCGCCCAGAGCAGCGCGCAATCGAAGCCGATCAGCGCCAGCGAACGCCCGCCGCCGATCTTGTCCGCAAGCCAGCCGAACAGCACCGACCCCGCGATCCCGGCCAGCGACATGATCGACTGGAGCTGCGCCGATTCGGCACGGGAGAAGCCCCAGGATTCGCCCATCGGCACCAGAAGCGATCCCAGCAGCACCGAACTTGTCATGCTCGCCACCGCCGCGATGCACAGCGCCCAGAAGCGCGGCCGGGCCAGCAGCTGCGCGACGCTGAACGAACCGTCCGACGTGCGACGGTCAGGCGAGACGGGCGCAGCGGTTTCGAGGCCGGGGGGATGGTCGATCGTCAACAGGCAAAGCGGGATCATCACGGCCCCCGCAACGAGGCCGATGGCAAGATAGAGCGTGCCAGGCGCGAAACTGTCGAGCGCCTCATGCAGCAGCCAGGGCATGATCGCGATGGCGACCGGCAGATGCACCACGCCCAGCGCCAGTCCGCGATTGCGGTGGAACCAGCGCGTGACGAGCGTGGCCGGCCCGACTGAGCCCGCCAGACTGAGCGCCGGACCGAAGAACAGGCCGTAGGCAACGAGGTAGAGAGCATAGCTTTGCGTGAAGGCCAGCATCATGTAGCCGCCCACCGTCAGCAGCGCGCCCGCCAGAAGAAGCAACCGCAACGACACCCGGGCCATCAGCACGCCAACGAAGGGCGCCAGCAGGCAGGACCCGACCAGCACCAGCGGAATGCCGGCCGCCGCCGCTTCCGCGCTCACACCGAGCCGTTGCTCCACCGAAGCGAGCATGATCCCGAAGGAGCCCATCACGGTGCCGATCACCAGATTGTGCGAAACGCCCGCGATCACGCCCATGCGGACGGCAAGCGGATGATTTGGAATATCCGGCGATTGACCGGGTGCATGTGCCATGGCTCTCTCCCAAGAGACGAAGGTGCCGGCTTTGCGCCGGACATTATGTCCCGGGGAGGATACGTGGCCCTGTGATGCTGACGAGGAGATTGGCCGAGGCCCGGCAAGATACCGCCGGGGCGAACCAGGCACCGCTCAGCCGATGGCGCGGCGCTCCGGCACGAACGTGGGGTGGAGCCGAACCAGATGCTCGATCACGGAGCCGAAGAGCGGGCGATCGAACTCGATCCCGGCGAAGTCGCCGCTGAGCCAGCGCACGATGCCGGTCATGCCTGCCAAACCCTGGGGCCGGATGACGACACGGCTGCCCACACACAGGAAAGGCGCCGCGATTCGCACGCAGCATCCCTCGGTCGAAAGGTCGGAAATCTCGCCCTCGTCGTGCAAGCCCCCCCCGTCGTGCAGCCCCCCATCGTGCAAACCATTGTTCGCTCGGCATTGTGCCGCCAGCGATATCGGCTGTCGTTCGGCGCGGCGCTGGAGGAAGGGGCGGTTCATGGTCTGCTTATGGCGCAAACCGGTTGACCAACCCTTAAGTGGCAAGGCCTGATCACGCCGGAGAAAGCGCCCCGTCGCCCTTCCGCTCTTCGGCCTTGGCGGCGAGCCTTCGGGCGAGAACGGCGCAGACCATGAGCTGGATCTGGTGGAAGAACATCAGCGGCAGGATGATCGCGCCCACCTGCGCGGCGGGAAACAGCACGCCTGCCAGCGGCACGCCGGTCGCCAGGCTCTTTTTCGAGCCGCAGAACAGGATGACGATGCGGTCTTCGTGATTGAAGCCCAGCAGCCTGCCCAGCACATTTCCCAGCACCATCACGAGCGCCAGAATCCCAAGCGAAAGCGCCGCGATGAGCGCCAGTTCGGAAAGCGTCACCTTCTGCCACAGTCCCTCGAGCACGGCGGCCCCGAACGCGGTATAGACCACCAGCAGGATCGAACCGCGATCCGTATAGCCCAGCAGCTTCTTGTGCCGTTGGACGAAGCCCCCGATCCACGGCCGCAGCAGGTGCCCCGCCACGAACGGCAGCAGCAGCTGGAGCGAAATCGTGACGATCGGATCGGTCGAGAAGCCCTGCGCCTTGCCGGTGATGAGCAGCGCGGTGAGCACCGGGGTCAGGAAAATGCCCGCAAGGTTCGAGAACGAGGCGCTGCACACCGCCGCCGCCACATTGCCGCCCGCAATCGCGGTGAAGGCGATCGAACTCTGCACCGTCGAGGGCAGCAGGGTCAGGAACAGCACCCCGGTTGCCAGCGAGGGTTCGAGGCCCGGAATGGCACTCACGCCAAGGCCGATCAGCGGGAACAGCACGAAAGTCAGGCAGGCCACCGTCAGATGCAGCTTCCACGCCCGCGCCCCGTCGAGGATAGCCTCGCGAGAGAGCTTGGCGCCGTGCAGGAAGAACAGCAGCGCGATCCCCGCATCGGCCACCCCGCCCGCCACATCCGCCCAGACCCCGCGCGCCGGAAGCACCGAGGCCAGCCCCACCGTCGAGACCAGCAGGAGAAGATAAGGGTCGATGTTCAGGCGCGAAAGCAGGCGATTCATCCCGCTTCTCTAAAGCCTTGCCGCGCCCGGCAAAAGCCCCCGAAGCGCCTCCTTGCGAGGAACAAGTCGCGCGGCGACGGGTTGATCTCCTCAACAACTCGGGAAAGGATCTACCATGCGTTCCGGACTTTTGTGGCTGATAGGCGTGCCCATTCCAATCATTCTGCTGCTGGCCTATTGCACCGGCCATCTCTGACTACGGATCGCCGGCCCAGCAGCGCGCCTCACGCGGCGCCGAATGACTATTTTCGCGAGAATTGGCGCGCCCGGCAGGGTTCGAACCTGCGACCCCAAGCTTAGAAGGCTCGTGCTCTATCCAGCTGAGCTACGGGCGCGCGCCGGCTCCCCATAGCGCGGTTCGCCGCCAGCGCAAACCGCATGGACGGCGCAAGTTGTGCTTTGCGACGTTGCAGTGGCAGGTTACGCACAGCCGATGAGCGAAGCAGACCCTTCAAGCCCCGGCATTTCGGGCTCAGGCCTTTCCCGTATCGACGGCATGGCCGGCGCCCGGCGCCACTTCCGATATTTCGACTATATGCTGGTCGCCTTCGTGGTGATCCTGCTGCTCTCCAACCTGATCGGCGCCGCCAAGCAGGCCGAAGTTTCGTTCCCCTTCATCGGGCCGGTCACATTCGGCGCCGGTGTGCTGTTCTTCCCGGTTTCCTACATCATCGGCGATGTGCTCACCGAGGTTTACGGCTATGCCAACGCCCGCCGCTGCATCTGGGTGGGCTTCTTCGCACTGCTGTTCATGGTACTGATGAGCGTGGTCGTGGTCGAAATACCCGCCAACCCCGAATGGGCGCTCGCCTCGGCGACCTATACGGTCGCCGGCAAGGAGGTGACCGCGCCCAATCAGGCGGCCTACTATTCGATCTTCGGCCAGACCCCGCGTATCGTCTTCGCCTCGGTCTGCGCATTCTGGGCGGGGGAATTCGTCAACTCCTTCGTGCTGGCGCGCATGAAGGTCATGACCCAGGGCAAGCACTTGTGGACCCGCACCATCGGATCGACGGTGTTCGGCGAAGGCGTGGACAGCGCGCTGTTCTATCCGCTCGCCTTCCTTGGCGTGGCCGGATTCACCCCTCATTCCATCGCTCTGCTGGCGCTGACCCAGTGGCTCATCAAGACGGGCTGGGAAGTCGTGCTGACCCCCGTGACCTACGTGGTCGTCGGCTGGCTCAAAAAGCGTGAAGGCGTGGACGTGTTCGACAGCAACGTGGACTTCTCGCCTTTCGCCAAGACCCGCAAGACCGTGGCAACCCCCGAATAAAGCGCGCCTTCCGCTTGGCATGACCGGCCCGCCCCGGTAGGTCCGGCGCGACCATGCTCGACCGCATCCTCCTGTCCCGTTTCCGCAACCACCGCGAGACCGCGGTGGAAGGCACGGCTCAGTTCAACCTCCTCGTGGGAGAAAACGGCGCGGGCAAGACCAACGTGCTGGAGGCCATCTCCCTGCTCTCGCCCGGACGCGGACTCCGGCGGGCGAGCCTGGCGGACATGCCCGGGCAGGGCTTCGACGGCGGCTTCGCGGTAAGCGCCGCTCTGGCAACGCCCGGGGCGGGGGCCGAGGAGGAACCCGTGCAACTGGGAACCGGCATCATGGCCGAACGTCCCGGCCGCAGGGTCGTGCAGATTAACGGCGCCGAGGCTCCGGCGGTGCGCCTTGCCGAATGGCTGTCGATCGGCTGGCTGACCCCCGCGATGGACCGCATCTTCGTGGAAGGGGCCGGCGCGCGCAGGCGCTTTCTCGACCGTCTGGTCCTGGCGGTCCGGCCGGATCACGCCGGCCATGCCACTCGGCTGGACAATGCCCTGCGCGAACGCAATCGCCTGCTCTCGGACGACCTCGCGCCCGACCCGCGCTGGCTCGATGCAATCGAGACGCAACTGGCCGAAGCCGGTGCAATGGTTGCCGCAGCGCGCGCGGAACTGGTGCAAAGGCTTGAGGAAACCCTCACATCCCTACCGGAATCGCCGTTCGCGCGGCCTTCCCTCGCCTATCAGCCCGGCGGGCCGATCGACGCCGAAGCCCTTGCCCGCGCCTTGCGCGATGGGCGCCCCCGCGAACGCGCGGCCCAGCGCACCTTGACCGGCCCTCACCGCGACGAAATGCTCGTAACCATGGCAGGAAAAGGCCAGCCTGCCGCCGAATGCTCCACCGGCGAGCAGAAAGCCATGCTGATCGCGATCACGCTGGCTCATTCGCAGCTACTGGAAAGCGGTGTGGAGCAACGCCCTCGCCTGCTCCTGCTCGATGAAGTTGCCGCCCATCTCGACCCGCTTCGCCGCGAAGCTCTGTTCGACCGTCTCCGCGCCGGATCGGCCCAAGTCTGGCTGACGGGCACGGAACTCGCCCCCTTCGATGCCATCGCCCGGGAGGCCGCCGTGTGGGAAGTCAGTTCGGGTTCGGTGCACCGGCTGGACTAGGTCGTAAACTCATAAACGACACCATCGAGGCTTGAGGCAAAATGGCTCAGCGCCAGAAGGGAAGGCGCTGGAATATGTCGATATTTCAATCCTTCCTGACGCGGCGCTGGGCCATTTTGGTCAAACGTAGTTCACCGCAAGGTAAATCCCGAAGGGACGCCCAAATGGCTTCCATCTCGGGCCGAAGCCGTTCGCCATTTGGGCGCCTCGATGGTTCCGTTTATGAGTTTACGACCTAGGGTCGGCACTTGCCTCCGCAGTCTTCGGAAGCGCGTCCGCCACGTCGTCCACCGTGGCGGTGACGATGGCATCGATGCCGATCGCGGTCGGGTGGACATGGTCCTTCTGCATGAGGTCCGGCTTGTCGATCACCGGCTGAAGGAAGAACGGCACCAGAACCGCGCCATACTTCTGTGCGAGTTGCGGATAGATCGGATTGAAGTTCGCCGCATAGTCCTTGCCCAGGTTCGGTGCGGCCATCATCCCGAGCAGAACGATGCGGATGCCGTCCCCCTTCAACCGCTTGAGGATTTCTTCGAGGTTCCTGCGCGTCTCTGCCGGAGGAAGCGAACGCAGCATGTCGTTGCCGCCAAGGCTGACGATCGCGAGTTCCGGTTTGGGAGACTGGCTCTTCAGCGTGAAATCGAGCCGTTCCAGCCCGGCCGCCGTCGTGTCTCCCGAAACCCCCGCATTGGCGATCTTCGCGTTCACGCCCCGTGCGCGAAGGGCCTGTTCGAGCCGGTCCGGGTAGCTTTCGCCGTCATCCAGGCCATAACCCGCCAGCAGCGAATCCCCGAAGGCGAGGATCGGTCGCTCCGGTCCCATCACGGGAATCGAGGGCGACGTATCGACCGCGCTCCGTGTCTGCTCGGGCACGGGAGGCGCCGCCTTGTCGCAGGCGCTGAGCAGGAACGGCAGCAGAAGCGACGGGACGAGCAGGACTTTCGCGTGAGCGCGCAAGGCTTTCTCCTTGAACTACGGGGCTTTGCCCACCCATATGGTGCAGGTGAGCGATCCTTCCCAGCCCCCCGCCCCTTCAATTCGTGCGCAGGACCTGCGCCTCACCCTCGGCAGCGGCGAAAGCGCGGTCGAAATCCTCAAGGGCATCGACCTCGTCGTCCCGCAAGGACAGACACTGGCGCTGCTCGGGCCTTCAGGTTCCGGCAAGTCTTCGCTGATGGCGGTGCTGTCCGGTCTGGAGCGGGCGAGTTCCGGTTCGCTGAGCATCGCCGGACAGGATTTCGCGGCGATGGACGAGGACGCGCTGGCCCGCGCCAGGCGGGGGCGGATCGGCGTCGTGCTCCAGGCCTTCCACCTTCTCCCCACCATGACCGCGCTCGAAAACGTGGCGACTCCCCTCGAACTTGCCGGGCTGGACCATCCGCGCGAGCGAGCCGAGGCAGAACTCGTCGCGGTCGGCCTCGGCCACCGTCTTTCGCACTACCCGGCCCAGCTTTCCGGTGGCGAGCAACAGCGTGTCGCCATTGCCCGCGCCCTGGCGCCCCGCCCTTCGCTGGTCTTCGCGGACGAACCGACCGGCAATCTCGACGCGGCGACCGGCGCCACGATCATCGACCTGCTCTTCGCCCGCCGCGCCGAGACGGGAGCGACCCTGCTCATCATCACGCATGACGAAGGCCTTGCCGGACATTGCGAACGGGTGGTGGCACTGGCTGACGGCAGGATCGCGAGAGACACGCTTGCAGCCCGCGGCACGGATTCCGTCCTTGCCTGACCGCGCGCTGCCGTGGCGAACGGCATGGACACTCGCCCGTCGCGATCTTTCCGCCCGCTTCAGGGGCCTGCGGCTTCTGCTGGTCTGCCTGTTCCTGGGCGTCGGCGCGATCGCCGCCATCGGCACCCTGACCGGCTCCATCGACCGCGAATTGACGACGCGGGGCAGGGAAGTTCTCGGCGGCGACATCGAACTCAGGACCTGGCAGCGCAGTCTGTCCCAGGAGGAGATCAAGGCACTTGCCCGCTACGGCAAGGTTTCGCCGGGGCTGCGCCTGCAGGCCATCGCCCGCAAGGGCGAATTGACGGCACCTGTCGCGCTCAAGGCCGTGGACACCAACTGGCCGCTCTATGGCCGGCTGGAGCTTCAGGACGGCCGCAAGGTCGGCGCGCCGCCCCGCGGCAGCGTCTGGCTTTCCGAAGGAACCGCCGCAAGGCTCGGCGCGCGGACCGGCGACAGGATATCGCTCGGCGGGGTAGACCAGCGGATCGGCGGCATCATCGCCAGCGACCCCGAAAAGCTGTCCGAAGGCTTCGCACTGGGCGATTCGGCGATCTCCGCGCTCGATCTTCCCGAACGCGCGGGGCTGACCACGGCAGGCGCGATGTACCGCAGCGCCACGCGCGTCCGCTTCGCCGATCCGCAGCGGGACCCGGAAATCGTGATCGATGCGCTGGCAAAGCAGTTCGGAGACGATGCCTTCGAAACCCGCACCCGTAACGCCGCATCGCCATCCACCCAGCGCTTCGTCAGCCGGATGGGCCAGTTCCTCGCGCTCGTCGGCCTCGCAGCGCTGGCGATCGCGGGAATCGGGATCGGCGGCGGTGTATCCTCCTATCTCGAAGCCCGTCGCACCTCGATCGCGACGCTCAAGGTGCTGGGCGCGACCAGCGGCGACATCGCAAGAATCTACGTGCTTCAGGTCGGCGCGGCCGCGCTGGCCGGGAGCCTTGCCGGGCTGCTCGCGGGCGTTCTGGTAACGCCGCTGCTGGCACAGGCATTGGGCGCATTGCTGCCCGTCGATACCGGCTTCACCATATCGCCCGCAGCATTGCTGACGGCAATGGCCTATGGCCTGCTGGTGGCGCTGGTATTCGCTGCCCCGCCGCTTGCGCGGGCACGCAGCTTTCCGGCGATGGCGCTCATGCGGGCGCGGGTCTCTCCACTTGCAGGCAATTCCAAGGCGTGGCTGCTGCCGGTATGCCTCGGCCTTTGCGCCATCGTCGCGCTGGCGCTGCTCAATGCCGCGCAGCCGCTGGTAACGCTCGGGTTCCTTGCCGGAGCAGCCGCCCTGCTCGGACTGCTGGCACTGATCGGCACCGGCATCCGCACTCTTGCGGCCCGCATGCCCCGGCCTCGCAACCCGATGCTGCGCGCAGGGCTCGCCAATCTTCACCGCCCGGGAGCCCAGACCGGCGCCCTCGTCACCGCGCTGGGCTTCGGTCTCTCCGCTTTCGTGCTGATCGCTGCCGTCCAAACCAGCCTCGACGCAAATATCCGCAGGACCGTCCCCGCCCGGGCGCCGGACTTCTTCGTGCTTGACGTTCCGAAGGACAAGGCCGGGGCATTTCGCGACACGGTCAAGGCCGAGGTCCCCGGAGCGGTTGTCCGCATGGTTCCAAACCTGCGCGGCCGCATCCTCGCCTATGGCCCCAGGGATCACATGACCCGCGTGGCCGACCTGAAGGAAATTCCCGAAGATGCCTGGGCACTGAAGGGCGAGCGCGGCCTGACATATTCGGTCGGCGTGCCCGAAGGCAGCACCGTCACGTCCGGCAAGTGGTGGCCCGAGATCCACCGCGGCGAGCCGCTGGTTTCCGTCGATGAAAAATTCGCCCAGACCGTGGGCCTCAAAGTCGGCGACTATGTGACCGTCGGCCTGCTCGGCGTGGAGCGCACTGCCCGGATCGCCGCACTGCGCCGGATCGACTGGGATACGCTGGGCTTCAACTTCGTCCTCGTGTTTTCGCCCAATGCCATCGCCGATGCGCCGCACAACCTTGCCGCCACCATCGAGCTTCCGCGCGGCAAGGCCACGGCAGGCCTGTTGCCCATGCTCGTCCGCGCATTCCCCTCCAGTTCGGTGATCGAGACCGGAACCCTGCTGCGCGATGCCCGCGACCTGCTCGACCAGATGACGCTGGCCATTCTCGCCGCCGCTTCGGTTGCCGTGCTGGCGGGATTGGCCGTGCTGCTTGGCGCCATCGCCGCCGCCCGCGCCAGCCGGACTTACGACAACGTGATCCTGCGCGTACTGGGCGCGAGCCGGGGGCAGCTCCTGCTCCTGCAAATCACCGAATACGGACTGATCGCCGGGGTGCTGGCAGTCATCGCGCTGGCCACGGGAAGCGCCATGGCCTGGGCGGTCATCGTCAAGCTCTTCGAATTCGAGTGGCTGCCGGACTGGCCGCGCATCCTGGCCGTGCTCGGCGCCGGACTGGTGCTGATCGTGAGCTTTGCCCTGGCCGGTTCGCTGCCGCTGCTGCGGGCGAAACCCGCAAGGGCTCTACGGGAGTTGTAGAGCCCTCCCCAGCGGCAGATTGAGCGTTCAGGCGAAAACGCTGTTTTCGATCTGGCGGACTTCGTGCGGATCGCGGGTCCGATAGACGAGCGTGCTTGCCAGCACGTCGTGCAGACCCTGCTTGCGCTCGGTGAAGGCCACCATGATAAAGCCGATCGCCAAGAGCAGCCCCGACAGGATCTTGCCGAAATAGCGCCCCGTCGCGCGCAGGAAGCTGATGCGGTTTCCGTGCATGTCGGTAACGATCACACCCACCGCCAGCTTGCCGACAGTCGCCTGCCAGGGCGAGCTTTCGAGAACCGCGAAGTAAAGCCAGGAACAGACGAGCCCGAGGCCGGCCCCCAGCAGCATGGAAAGCCCCGCTGCCATGTCGGCGTTCGCGCCCCCGCTCATGATCGAACCGATCCCGAAGCCGGTAAACATGCCGAGAATCCCGATGCCTATGTTCACGATGAAATAATCGATGAAGTAGGCGAGAACCCGCCACCAGAATCCACCGTATGGCACCATCTTCGCTATCCCCTTGCTCGAAGCACGATGTTTGCCGACCGCAAGACACGGCCGCCCTGAAACAGCGTAGCCATCGAAACCGCGATGACGAAGCCAAAATTGCAAATGTTATGACACGTTTACCTGCCGAAAAGACCGCTTCAGCCGATCCGGGCAGATGCCACAGGAAAAGGGGCGCTCAGGCAAAGCCCGGCGCCCCTGGCTGAGTTTGCGATCCCTTGCGTCTCCTCCCTGCCGCTCAGGTCCGCGCTTTCGCGTTCCGAGCTTTAGCCGGCAACGCGCCGCCGCGCCCAGAAGGCACGACTGGATTCTTGTTCAACCAGGTCTGGCGAAACGCCCTGTGTGGGGGAGCCTCGGCATTCCTCTCTCCATGCGGCGGCACTTTTTTTGTTAGCGCCGTCTCGCCTTGATTACAGGGAGGACATTAGGCGATTTGTGCGGCCTGAACAATCACTCAAAAGGGTTCCGGCAGGTCTTCCGGGCAGCTGTGGCAGACAGGCAACGGTTGCGCGCATCGGCTCAGCGCTTGCCGCAAACGCGCATATCAGGTAAGGGCGCGCCAATTTTGCGGCGCAGCATGCGCTGCTGGCCAACTCCTCGAACCGATAGGCACTGCATGTCAGCCCCGCTTCCCTTGCGCAATATTGCGATCATTGCGCACGTCGACCATGGCAAGACCACCCTCGTCGACCAGCTTTTCCGCCAGTCCGGCACCTTCCGTGACAACCAGCGCATCGAAGAACGTGCGATGGACTCGAACGACCTCGAAAAGGAACGCGGGATCACCATCCTTGCGAAGCCGACTTCGATCGAGTGGAACGGCTACCGCATCAACATCGTCGACACCCCCGGCCACGCCGACTTCGGCGCCGAAGTGGAACGCATCCTCTCGATGGTCGACGGCGTCGTCCTGCTGGTGGACTCGTCGGAAGGCGCGATGCCGCAGACGAAGTTCGTCACCGGCAAGGCGCTCGGCCTCGGCCTGAAGCCGATCGTCGTCGTCAACAAGATCGACCGTCCCGACGGCCGTCACGCCGAAGTGCTGGACGAAGTGTTCGACCTCTTCGTCAGCCTCGACGCCAACGACGAACAGCTCGACTTCCCGACCCTCTACGCTTCGGGCCGCAACGGCTACGCCAGCTACGATCCGGATGCCCGCGAAGGCAACCTGACCCCGCTGTTCGAAAAGATCGTCGAGCACGTTCCGGCCCCTGACCTCGATCAGGACGCGCCGTTCTCGTTCCTAGCCACCCTGCTTGATCGCGACAACTTCATGGGCCGCGTCCTCACCGGCCGCGTCCAGTCGGGCACGCTGAAGGTCAACGATCCGATCCGCGCCATCGACATGGACGGCAAGGTCATCGAAGTCGGCCGCGCCACCAAGGTGCTGTCGTTCCGTGGCCTTGACCGCGTTCCCGTGGAAGAAGCCCGCGCCGGTGACATCATCGCGCTGGCCGGCCTCGAAAAGGCCACCGTGTCGAACACCATCGCCGATCCTTCGGTTTCCACCGCGATCCAGGCGCAGCCGATCGATCCGCCGACCCTGGCGATGCGCTTTGCCGTCAACGACTCGCCGCTCGCGGGCCGTGAAGGCGACAAGGTCACCAGCCGCATGATCCGCGACCGCCTGATGCGCGAAGCGGAAACCAACGTCGCCATCCGCGTCACCGAATCGGCCGACCGCGACAGCTTCGAAGTGGCCGGTCGCGGCGAACTTCAGCTGGGCGTCGTGATCGAAACGATGCGCCGCGAAGGCTTCGAGCTGGGCATCAGCCGTCCGCGCGTGCTGTTCGGCAAGGACGAGAAGGGTGGCCGCACCGAACCGTACGAAACCGTCGTGATCGACGTGGACGACGAATTCTCGGGCACGGTCGTCGAGAAGATGCAGCGCCGCAAGGCCGAGCTTACCGACATGCGCCCTTCGGGCGCCGGCAAGACCCGCATCACCTTCTCGGCTCCTTCGCGCGGCCTGATCGGCTACCACGGCGAGTTCCTCTCGGACACCCGCGGCACCGGCATCATGAACCGCCTGTTCGAGAAGTACGACAGCCACAAGGGTCCGATCGAAGGCCGCCAGAACGGCGTGCTGATCTCGAACGGCACCGGTGAGGCCGTGGGCTACGCGCTGAACAGCCTCGAAGATCGCGGCATCCTGTTCGTGAAGCCGCAGGAAAAGATCTACGAAGGCATGATCATCGGCGAAAACGCCAAGCCCGACGATCTCGAAGTGAACCCGATGAAGTCGAAGCAGCTGACGAACTTCCGTTCGACCGGCAAGGACGACGCCATCCGCCTCACCCCGCCCCGCGTCATGACGCTGGAGCAGGCGATCGCTTACATCGACGACGATGAAATGGTCGAAGTGACCCCACAGTCGATCCGTCTGCGCAAGGCCTACCTCGACCCGAACGAGCGCAAGAAGCAGAGCCGCAAGAAGGACGCCTGATCTCTCGGCGCCCTGGCGCCGGGATCGGACAGGATCTGAAAGCCGGATCCGGAAACATGACGGGCGACAACCGCAAGGTTGCCGCCCGTTGCCGTTTTCGGCTCTCTCCCAATCTTGTCAGATGGTCAGAACTGGAAACCCAGGGTCGCGCGGAGCGAGTGATAGTCGAAGTTCTTGTCCGAACCCTTGATCCGGGTCGAGCCCGAATCGATCAGGAATGGATTGGTTGCCGGGGCAGTGCCCGGACCCACTTCGACATTGTACTTGTTGTCGTTGTAGCGATTGTAGAGATATTCGAGGCCGAGGCTGACATTGCGGGCGACCATGATCTCGCCGCCACCGCCGGCCTGCCAACCCCAGACCATCTTGTTGTTGCGCTGCGGATCGAACGAATTCACTTCATTGGTGGTCTGGAACTGATGGTCGATCTTGGCCATCCCGCCGCCGCCGGTCACATAGAACAGCGCCCCGCCGCCGGGCGTATAGCCTGCCCGCAGACGACCGGAGACACCGTAGTCGAGCTTGCGCTGGATCGAGTAGCTCGCCGGCGTCGTGCTGAAGCCGGAGGTCGCGTCCTTTGCTTCGCTCTTGACGCCCTCGACCAGGCCGCCGAGCACGAAGTTGCCCATGCGCTTGTCATATCCGAAACGGACGCCGTACTCCGCACCGTCCTTGTCACTGCGGCACCCATCCGCCGGAGTGGCGCCGCGCGCACGGCCATTGCAGAAGCCCGGACTGAACGCATTGGCGCCGCCCGCCGTATTCACGGTGTTGTCGTAGCGGCCATCGCCATCGGTATCGAAACGCAGACTGTCGCCGCGATCGTTTCCACGAGCGGAAAGACCGCCGAAGGCCTGGATGTAAGGACCGTCGAAATGGCTGTTGCGTGCGGGCGTGTCAGTCGCCATCGGCGCGGCGGCATCCTCTTGCGCCATGGCGGGCAGAGCCGCGGCGGCAGCGGCGAGGCTCACCGCCGACGTGAGAAAGCGTAGCGTTTTCATGATAATATCCCTGTCACTATTCGTGTCTTGCCTTCCCCGAAGACTGGAGCGCCGCTTTAGTTGCCGGTCTTGCGCCGAGCCGAGGAGCAGGATGGGGCAGGCCGAAAACGCCGACCGGAAAAGGTGTGCCAGGTTCATACAAACTCGTACAAACCTGAACGAATTCTGCTGAACCTGCTTCGATCCGGTTCAGAAGCGGGGGCGTAGAAGAAACTCAACAAGGGATGAGACCCCGGCCCCTCCGGAGCACCTTCCCCGCAAGGAGTTTCGACCAATGACCTTCTTCCGTAACGCGACCATTACCGCCGCTCTTGCCGCCACCGCGCTTGCCGGCGCCACTCCGGCGATGGCCCGCGACTATCATCGCGGCAACGACAATACCGCAGCCGTCGCCATCGGCGCGGGCGTGATCGGTCTGGCTCTCGGCGCGATCATCGCCTCGAACAGCAACGATCATGACCGCGATCGCGATCGCTATTACGACAGCAGCTATGCCTATACCCCCAGCTACGGCAGCGGCTGGGAATATCGCGACGGCTGGTACTGGGACCGCGATGGCGGGCGCCACAGCCGTGACGATTACTATCGCAACCAGCGCGGCGATTATCGCCGGGGCTACGACCATGACCGTGGCGACTACCGCCGCGGCTACTGATCCCACGAGCCACCGAGGCAGGCGGACAATACCCCTCGCCGCCTGCCAGAGACGCCCGGCCATTCCTCCTGGCCGGGCGTCTTTCGTTTGCATCCCGGCGAAAGCGCGTCTCGCCTCGTCCTGTACTGAACGGAAAGTTCACCCCTAGTTCAGTGCCCCCAGGCGATCCTGACAATCCAACGTGCCCGCTGATTCCGCCGTAACTTGGTTGGCCCGGAAAGGAGTGCGATATCATGAAACTGACTTGGAAGACCCTGGGTCTGGCCACCGCCCTTGCGGCATCGGCCCTGACCGCATCGGCGCCCGCGATGGCGCGCGATTACTACGATCGGGGCGGCAACGATGCTGCCGTGGCCATCGGCGCCGGAATCATCGGCCTGGCTCTCGGGGCGGCGCTCGCCGACCGGGATGATGGTCGCTATTACGATCGCGGCTATTACGATTCCCGTCGCTACGTTACCGTGCGCGATCGGCCGGGCTATTACTATTATTATGAGGGCGCGCCCAACCGCTACTACCGCGATCGCTACTACGACCGGTACTATGCCCCCTACTACCGCGACCGTTGGGCCGGCCGGGACCGCTGGCGGGACGACCGTCGCGGCTGGCGGGACGATCGTCGTGGCTGGGGCCACGATCGCCGCTGGGATCGCGGCCGGGATGGCTGGCGGGACGATCGCCGGCGGGACTGGCGCAGGGATGACCGGCGCCGGGACGATCGCCGCAGGGATTGGCGCCGCTAGGCGACCGTCCCCAAGGCAATGAACGCAGTCGGCGGTTTTCCGCAGGTTCCCACACGCATCCGTGAAGTCCACTCGCCAATTGCAGCGAGGGAGGCTATGGGGCTGCCCACCATGGAAACCGCCGACCTGCGAATTGCCCTTTTTTCGGGCAACTACAACTATGTCCGTGACGGAGCGAACCAGGCGCTGAATCGCCTCGTCGGCTACCTTCTGCGCCAGGGCGCGCAAGTTCGCGTCTACGCGCCCGTCGTCGACAATCCCGCATTCGAACCGACCGGAGATCTCGTCGGCATCCGCGCGATGCCTATCCCAACGCGTTCGGAATACCGGATGCCCTTGTCGATAGCCGGCAAGGCGCGGCGCGATCTCAAGGAATTCGCGCCGAACATAGTCCATGTCTCGTCGCCCGATCCGGTTGGCCATCAGGCCGTGACCTGGGCCCGCAACCGCAAGCTGCCCGTACTCGCATCGGTGCACACGCGTTTCGAGACCTATCTTCGCTATTACAACATGGCCTGGGGCGAGCCGCTGATCGAGGCGATCCTGCGCCGCTTCTACCGCCGCTGCGACGCCCTGGTGGCGCCTTCGGAATCGATGGCGCAGCTCCTGCGCGAGCAGCGCATGAACTACGACGTGTCGATCTGGTCACGCGGGGTCGATCGCGAGATCTTCAACCCCGACCGGCGGGACATGGCGTGGCGTCGCAGCCACGGCATTGCCGATCATGAGGTCGTGGTCGGCTTCCTCGGCCGGCTTGTCATGGAAAAGGGTCTCGACGTGTTTTCCGACACGCTTGACGACCTGCGCCGCCGCAACGTCGCGCACCGGGTTCTCGTGGTCGGCGAAGGCCCTGCCCGCGAATGGTTCGAGGCACGCCTTCCGCAGGCTGCCTTCGTCGGTTTCCAGCAAGGCACGGACCTCGCCCGCGCGGTCGCCGGCATGGACATGCTGTTCAACCCCTCGGTCACCGAAACCTTCGGCAATGTCACGCTGGAAGCCATGGCCTGCCGCCTGCCGGTCGTGGCCGCCGCCGCAACCGGCAGCCAGAGCCTGGTCAGCGATCACGCTTCCGGCAGGTTGATCCCGCCCGGCGCGATCCACCAGTTCGCCGAAGCGCTCAAGGCCTATATCGAAAGCCCTGCCCTGCGCGAAAGCCACGGCCTGGCCGGCGAAGCCCGCGCTCTCGAATTCAGCTGGGACCGCATCAACCAGGCCGTCGCCGATACGTATGTCCGCCTGATCCGGCAGCGTACGAAGCGCTGACCGGCCCCCGCGCGCCCGTCAGGCCAGTACCCGGCGCGTCCGCATCCTGACGGCATACCAGAGCAGGAACACCGCCACGGCCCAGATGGTCGCCGTCAGCGCAATGCTGCCGGCGCCCTTCATCATGTCGGGCACGTCGGATAGGAAGGGATAGAGCTGGTTCACCGCAAGCCCGAGCAGCGAGATCGTGAAGGCCGCGACGGCCCAGCGCGAACGCAGCAGCAGGAGCAGCGATCCCGCCAGCCCACCCCAGACACCGAGCGCCCAGGTCACCACGGTCCAGGTCGGCGCGGCGTCCAGCCAGTCGATCATCTCCGGCGATAGAGGCGCCATCCACTGCGGGTTGCGCGTCACGGTCATGGCGAAATCGGTACAGCCGAAGGCATTCCACAGCAGCGAGACGAGGCCTACCACCCACAACTGCCAAGGCGCCCTGACGCGCGTGGATCCGATCATCTCCCGTCCCTTTCGTCCCGTTTTATGGACAGGCAGGCTACTCCTGCCGCCGAACCGATGCAATTGCGCGCCATAATCGCTAGATAGCTCCCATGGCCGACCTTTTCGCCGACGATCTTCCGCCCTCCCCCGCGCCTGACGCCCCGCGCGAGGATGCCCCGCTCGCCGACCGCCTGCGGCCGCGCACGCTTGCCGACGTCGTGGGACAGGAACACCTGACCGGGCCGGAAGGACCGATCGGCCGCATGGTCGCGGCGGGCCGCCTGTCCTCGATGATCCTCTGGGGTCCGCCCGGCACCGGGAAGACCAGCATCGCACGCCTGCTCGCCGATGCGGTGGGCATGCGCTTCACCGCCGTCTCCGCGGTATTTTCGGGCGTGGCAGACCTCAAGAAGGCATTCGCCGAAGCGGATCTCGCCGCGCGGGCCGGCCAGCGCACGCTGCTGTTCGTGGACGAGATCCACCGCTTCAACCGCGCCCAGCAGGACGGCTTTCTTCCGTTCGTCGAGCGCGGGACCGTCACTCTTGTCGGCGCCACGACGGAGAACCCCAGCTTCGCACTCAACGCCGCGCTGCTCAGCCGCGCGCAAGTGCTGATCCTGCACCGGCTCGGCCCCGAGGCGCTCGGTGCATTGCTCGACAAAGGCGAAGCGCTCGAAGGCGCGCTTCCGCTCGATGGCGATGCGCGTGCCGCGCTGGTGGCATCGGCCGACGGGGACGGACGCTTCCTGCTCAACCAGGCCGAGACGCTCTATTCCGCGAAAATCCCCGAGCCGCTCGATCCGGCCGGACTGGGCCAGTTCCTGCAACGCCGCGTGGCGGTTTACGACAAGGACCGGGACGGGCACTACAACCTCATCTCCGCGCTTCACAAGTCGCTGCGCGGCTCCGATCCGCAAGCCGCGCTCTACTACATGGCGCGAATGCTGACGGCGGGCGAAGAGCCTCTTTACGTGCTGCGCCGCCTCGTGCGCTTCGCCAGCGAGGACGTGGGACTGGCCGATCCGCAGGCGCTGGTCCAATGCCTTGCGGCCAAGGATGCCTACGAATTCCTCGGCTCTCCCGAAGGCGAACTGGCGATCGTGCAGGCCTGCCTCTACCTCGCCACGGCGCCGAAATCGAACGCGGCCTACACCGCGTTCAAATCCTCGTTCAAGAGCGCCCGCGAAACCGGCTCCCTCGCCCCGCCCGCCAATATCCTCAACGCGCCGACCAAGCTGATGAAGGACATCGGCTACGGCAAGGACTATGCCTACGACCATGACGCGCCTGACGGTTTTTCGGGCGACGACTACTGGCCCGAAGACATGGCACCGCAGACCTATTACCAGCCGGTGGAACGCGGGTTCGAACGGGAAATCCTCAAGCGCCTGGAATGGTGGGACCGAAAGCGCGCCGAACGCCGCGCGGAATAGGGCAAACTCATGCCGCGCTTCCGGCATTTCATGGGAATCGACTGGTCCGGTGCACTGGGACCGCGGCAAAAGGGCATCGCGGTGGCTCTTTGCGGACTGGAAGGCCCGCCCGTCCTGCTGCGTCCGCAAGGTCATGTCCACTGGTCCCGCGAGGATGCGCTTGACCTCCTGCAACGGGGCCTGCCGGAAAACACGCTCATCGGCCTGGACCTTGGCATCTCACTTCCCTTCGCCGATGCAGGCGCGTTCTTTCCCGGCTGGCCGGCAAGCCCTCCCGATGCCCGCGCGCTATGGGCGCTGGTCGATGCCATCTGCGCGACTGACGGCCATTTCGCGGCGACCAGTTTCGTCGATCACCCGGAACTCAGCGCATTCTTCCGCCGTCACGGCGGCCGGGAAGGCGTGCACTTCCATCTGCCGGATGCGCCGGATCGAAGAGGGCGCATGCGCGTGACCGAACGGGCGCAGGCACGCGCCGGCTGCCGGCCCTACTCCAACTTCAACCTGGTCGGAGCCGCGCAAGTCGGCAAGTCCAGCCTCACCGGCATGCGGCTGCTGCACCGCCTTGGCAGATCCCTGCCGGTATGGCCGGTCGATCCGCTCCCGAAGGCGGGATCGGTGGTCACCGAAATTTACACGACCCTCGCTGCCGTCGCCGCAGGACGCCCAGCGGGCCGGGCCAAGATGACCGACCATGATGCGCTGAACGGCGCCCTTGCGGGACTTGGCTCTCCGCCGGTCGAGGGCCATGGCCCGATAGACGATCACAGCGCCGATGCACTCCTCACCGCCGCCTGGCTACGCATCGCCGCCCCGCGCGCGGACTTGTGGAAACCCACTGATCTTACGGAGGAACTGGCCCGTACCGAGGGCTGGACCTTCGGCGCGCCTTAGCTCACAACCTGCGCCATCGGGGCCCGGCGAGATTTCGAACGCCATGGCCCCCAACATGACTGACAGGGACTGCCCCGCTATGAAGAACACGCTGCTGGCAGGCATTGCCTGCCTTGCCCTCGGCCTCGGCGCGCAAATGCCTTCCGCCTTCGCCGCACCCGCAGCCACATCGGCGGCCGCCGAACTCGGCAAGCCGGCAACGCCGTGGAAAGCCTTCGTCAACCGCACCATCGAGGCCTGGATGGCCCAGGACCCTTCTTTCGCGGTCTATCAGGGCGCTCACCAGTTCGACGGCAGGCTTCCTGACTGGAGCCCCGCGGGCCTCAAGGCTAGAGGGGATTTCCTTCGCAAGGTGATCGCGCAGGCCGGCGCTTTCAACGCCCTTTCCGCCGAAGACCGGTTCGAGCGCGATTATCTGGTGCAGGTGGCCAAGGGGCAGTTGTTCTGGCTGGAAGACGCCGACAAGCCCCATACCAATCCCGGTTACTACATCGAGAACGGCCTCGACCCGAACGTCTACGTGAGCCGCGGCTATGCCGACAAGCCTACCCGCATGAAAGCCATGATCGCCTTCTTCAAGGCCGTACCCAAGGCTGCTGCCCAGATTCGCGGCAACCTGAAGACGCAGATGCCCGCCAGCTTCATCAAGCTCGGGGTCGCAGGCTTCGGCGGTTTTGCGGAGTATTATCGCGGCGATGCCCGAACCGCCTTCGCCGACGTGAAGGACGCAAGGCTGCAGGCGGAATTCAGGACCAGTTCCGAAGCGGCCGCGAAATCCATGCAGGATCTGGCAGATTGGCTCGGCAAGGCAAAGCCGACGCAGGACTTCGCATTGGGCGCGGCCCGCTTTTCCCGGATGGTGGCCGCCACCGAGGCGGTGGACGCGTCACTGGATGAACTGGAGGCGGTGGGGCGCGCCGATCTCAAACGCAACCAGGATCTCCTCAAGGCCGCCTGCGCGGAATATGCGCCGGGCAAGGACATCCAGGGCTGCTTCGACAAGATGCGCGCCGACAAGCCGGAAGGTGGCCCCGTTGCCGCAGCGCGCCTGCAGATTCCTGAACTGACCGCCTTCGTGCGGCAGCACGACATCGCCACTATACCCGGCACCGAACAGGCCCTCGTCGAGGAAAGCCCGCCCTACAACCGCCAGAACTCCGCCTATATCGATCCGGCCGGTCCGCTGGAAAAGGGCATCCCCTCCGTCTATTATATCTCGCCGCCCGACCCATCGTGGTCCCAGCAGATGCAGCAGGACTATATCCCCGGTAAGGACGACCTGCTGTTCACCTCGGTCCACGAGGTGATGCCCGGCCATTTCCTGCAATTCCTGCATTCGAACCGCTCGCCTTCCTGGGTAGGGCGCCTGTGGGTCGGCTACGCCTTCGCGGAGGGCTGGGCGCACTATGCCGAGGAAATGATGTGGGACGCCGGGCTCGGAAACGGAGACGCGGGGGTCCACGTCGGCCAGCTTTCCAATGCCCTGCTGCGCAACTGCCGCTATCTGTCGGCCATCGGCCTGCATGCGCGGGGCATGACACAGGAACAATCCAAGCGCATGTTCATGGACGAATGCTATCAGGACGAAGGCACGGCCGAACAGCAGGCCGCGCGCGGCACATACGACCCGGCCTACCTCAACTACACGCTCGGCAAGCTGATGATTCGCAAGTTGCGCGAAGACTGGACAGCCACGCGTGGCGGCCGCACTGCGTGGAAGCCGTTCCATGACGAATTCCTGAGCTACGGCGGCCCACCGGTCCCGCTCGTCCGTCAGGCAATGATGAAGGAAGCCGCGCCGCACGCGGTATTCTGAGCCTGAACGCAGATAGATACAAAAGCACTGGACCGGCGCCCCTCCCTCGCGGTAAGGGCGCCGGACTTGTTTCGCGCATCGCACATCGCCGACGCGCCGGGCCGGCTTAGCTCAGTTGGTAGAGCACCTGATTTGTAATCAGGGGGCCACGGGTTCGAATCCTGTAGCCGGCACCACTCACTATTCCCAACCTTGCCCCAAGTGGCCCCTAGATGACCGGCGCCATCGCCTGCGCGACCGTGCTGGCGAAGCGCCAGGGCGCGTGTTGATGTGGCGCGCTACGCCGACGATCAGCCTTCTCATGCCGGATGAGCCAGTGTGGAAGCGAGCGGTCAATCGCTTCCGGGGTTAGGCGGCGTGGACAAGTTCGGTGTAGCCACGGCCGCAGCCAAGAGCCGTCAATTCAAGAAGGCGAGGCGACGGAATATGTCGATATTTCCAACCGAGCCGCCGCCGAAGGGATGGCTTTGGCTACGGCCCCGAAGGGGTTGGTCTGTCGAACTTGTCCACGCCGCCTAGGCTGACCTTCAGCTTGATAAGCACCGCATTGGTCATGCAGGCACTTGCCGCACCGAACAGCTACTGGTTGCCGGCTTCGAGATATTCCTTGACGATGTTCGACATGTCGAACGAGGCACCGCCCTGGACGGGCGGATAGGCGGAAAGTGTTTTCAGGTGCTCTTGCATGAGCGCGCTCATCGGCTGGATCAGCCAACTGACTTTCTGCAGGAGATGTCCGTAGCTGTCCGAGTTGTCATAACTCTCGAAGGGGTCCATGCGGATGTTGAAGAAGAGCGGCACGGTGCGCGGAATGACGTTGGCGTAGTAGTCCTCTTTCGTAGAGAAATGCATTTTCCACACCCCCATACGCACCGCTGTGAGCTTGCTTTCGTAGTAATGGAAGATGTGGCTGCGCGCCGATTTCTTGGTTTGTCCGGTCCAGTACGGGAGGTTGTTGACTCCGTCGATGTACTGCTTCTTCTGGCTCAGCATTCTGCTTGCGACATCGGGCACCCCGGCGACCGCTGAAAGGGTGGTGAACATGTCCTGGTGCCCCTGGATGCCGTTGAGTTCGACACCCTGCGGGAGGCCTTGCGGCCAGCGCACCATCGAGATTACACGCACACCTCCTTCATAGGTGGTCATTTTCTCGCCACGGAAGGGCGTGGTACCGCCATAGGGCCAAGAGGAATGTTCCGGGCCGTTGTCGGTCGAATACCAGACCAGCGTGTTGTCGAGCATACCCTGCTGTTCAAGCCATTGCAGTACGAGGCCGATGTCGTGGTCGTGCTGCTTCATGCCCGAGCCGTGAAAGTCGGCTTCGCTGGTGTCCTCTTCGGCGGCGTAGCGCCATTCGTCGTTGAGGCGCGTGTACAGGTGCATGCGGCTGGTATTGAGCCAGACAAAGAACGGCTCGTTATCCGCCTTTGCAGCGCCCATGAATGCCAACGCCTTGGGGATTACCTCTCCCGCATCGAAGTTCTTCATGCGTTCCTGCGTGAGCGGGCCGGTGTCTTCAATGGTCTGCTTGCCCACCTTTCCGAAGCGCGGATCGACTGCGGCATCGTCCTTGGCTGTGGCACGGCAGTGGAGGACGCCTCGTGTGCCGAAGCGCTTTTCATATGTTTCCAGATCGCCCGAGAAATCCTTGCCGAAACGCTCATAATCGCGCTGCTCGGACTCCTCCTGGGTGTTAAGATGGTAGAGGTTGCCAAAGAACTCGTCGAAGCCGTGAACGGTAGGCAGGTGCTCGTTACGGTCGCCGAGATGGTTCTTGCCAAACTGGCCAGTGCGGTATCCCGCCGACTTCATGACCTCGGCAAGGCAGGGCGAAGCCGCCTGGAGGCCGAGCGCGGCACCCGGCTGGCCCACTGTCGTCATGCCTGAGCGGATCGGATACTGACCGGTAATGAAGGCCGCGCGTCCTGCAGTGCAGGAAGGTTGCGCGTAGTGGTCAGTAAACTTGATCCCTTCCTTGCCGATCCGATCGATATTGGGGGTGCGGTAACCCATGATGCCCATGCCGTAGGCCGAAACGTTCTGCCACCCGATGTCATCGCCCCATATAACGAGGATGTTCGGGCGCCTGCCGGAAACCGTCTGTGCCTGGGCCGGGTTCGAACCGATCAACGAGGATAGTGCCGGAGTCGCGGCCAGCATGCTCGATCCCAGCAGCAGCTTGCGGCGTGAGAGGCGGCTGTCGGCACCAGCCTCCATCCCATTATCGACCCTGTTCAATCCATCCTAGTCTTCGTGATTCATGAATATCCCCTTGCCTCAATGGATGCACAGGCGCGGCTGCCCAACGCTCCATTCACACTGCCAGAATTTCCGGATCCAGGGTTTGTCCCACTGCGGGAAACCCTGAATCCGGATCAAATGGAAAGATGCAGGCGCGGATGATGTCGCCCGTGGTGGAGTCGTCAGTCGTGGCCCTTGCTCATGAACTGTTCGACCACGTTGGACATGTCGAAGCTCTTGCCGCCCTGTACCGGCGGGTACTTGGCGAGCGTCATGAGGTGGTCCTTCATCATTTCGCCCATAGGCCCGGTCTGCCAGGAGACCTTCTGGATGAGGTGCCCGTAGCTGTCCGAGTTGTCGTAGCTCTCGAAGGGGTCCATGCGGATGTTGAAGACCAGCGGCTTCGAGCGGCCGACCATGTTCCCGTAGTAGTCCTCGTTGGTCGAGAAGTGCCACTTCCACGGGCCCATGCGCATCGAGGTGAGCTTGGATTCATTGTAGTGGAACACGTGGTTGCGCGCCGAGTCCTCAGCCTCGCCCTTCCAGTAGGGTAGGTTGTTCACGCCGTCGATGTACTGTTGCTTCTCTTCCATGACCTTCTCGGCCACGTCCTCTACCCCGGCTGCGGCGGCGAGTGTGGTGAACATGTCCTGGTGGCACTGGATGCCGTTCTTGAGCTGCAGCGGCTCGATCACGCCGGGCCACTTGAGCATCGAGATGACGCGCACGCCGCCTTCGTAAGTGGTCATCTTCTCGCCGCGCCAGGGCGTCGTCGCGCCGTGCGGCCATGAGGAATGCTCGGGGCCGTTGTCTGTCGAGTACCAAACGATGGTATCTTCATCGAGCCCGTTTTCCTTCAGCCAATCAAGCACGATGCCCACGTCATGGTCGTGCTGCAGCATGCCCGAGCCATGGAGGTCGGCTTCCGAGGTGTATTTCTCGGCCGCATAGCGCCACTTGTCGTTGAGGCGCGTGTAGAGGTGCATGCGGCTGGTGTTGAGCCAGACGAAGAACGGCTCATCGCTGTCCTTCGCCTTCTTCATGAATTCGAGCGCGGGAGGAATGAACTCCTTCTCGTCGATCTCGTGCATGCGCTCCTGGTGAAGCGGCCCGGTGTCGACGATCTTCTGTTTGCCCACCTTGCCGAAGCGGGGGTCTTCGGTGGGATCGTCTTCCTCGGTCGCCCACGAGTGGATTACGCCGCGCGCGCCGAACTTCTTCTCGTATTCCTCGAGGCTACCCGCGTAAGCCTTGGCGAAGGCCTGATAGTCGCGCTGCTCGTCTTCTTCCGACACGTTGAGGTGGTAGAGGTTGCCGAAGAATTCCTCGAAGCCGTGATTGGTCGGCAGATGCTCGTTGCGATCGCCGAGATGGGATTTGCCGAAGTGGCCGGTGCGGTAACCCGCGGCCTTGAGCACTTCGGCAAGGCACGGCGAGGTTTTCTGCAGGCCGAGCGGGTCTCCCGGTTGCCCCACCGTCACCATGCCCGAGCGGATCGGGTACTGGCCGGTGATGAAGGCCGCACGGCCCGCCGTGCAGGACTGCTGGGCATAGTGGTCGGTAAAACGGATACCGCCATAGCCGATGCTGTCGATGTTGGGCGTGGTGTATCCCATTGTTCCCAGGCCGTAAGCGCTGACATTTTGCCAGCCAATGTCGTCACCCCAGATGACAAGGATATTGGGACGCTTTGCCATAATTTCCAACTCCACGCGTGGTGTGAAAAACGGGCTTCCCATGAGAATAGAATCGGTCTCGTGAAATGCCGAACATCAGGCCCCATGTGCTAAGGCATCACCTGGGGGCGAGGGATCGGGGTTATCCCTGAGATATCAGCGGGGTTGTCCGCGCATCGGTAATGCAGCTCTACTTTGCCGCAAGGATGGCCAATCGCGCGCGACCATCTCAAATATAGTAGAATTCAGATATCGCCGGCCTCATGTCCAAAGCGGACACCACCGTTTCTTGCGGATGTTATGAATGGGCAAATCCCCGAGCGCGGCGTCGATCTGCCCGATACTAGGTCGAAAGCGCTCTCGGAATATCCAACCGCAGCCGACGATTTCGGGCGCGGCAATGGCTTTTTCCCATGCCCTCTGCAGAGCGCATCACTGCCGGCGCTGCAGGCTTCTTCCGTCGCTGAAATATCCGCCGAACTTGCCAGGCACATGCGCACCGGACATCTTCCGGCTCGCATGCCTTGCGCAGCCTACGCTATCGACCGCGAAAGCCGGCCGCGCCAGTTTGTCAGCGCGGCCTTGATTGCGGCGCAAACCGGCGGCTCCCAGTAGTTCGCAATGACCCAGGCCACGAAGATCGCGACGCCGGAGCCAATCAGGAACGCCCACGTCGCGTTGAAGCCGATCAACCCGAGGCCGTACATGGCCGCACCCACGACCGTAGTATGGCTGAGATAGAGCGGATAGGTCAGCTTACCGAGCCCGGTCATCCATCCGGAACGCGCGGTGGATGCGTTTGCCAGCGAATCTGCCATGACCCAAACCGCAGCGCCCCAAAGGCACAGCGGAGCAACGCTGTTGTAGCTCACAACGGTCAAGGTCTTGCTGTTGAGGACGATCTCGATGGCGCCCAGCGATACCGCGAGCGGCATGAAAATCCGAGTTGCCAGCGTCGCGCGCTGTTCCGAGCGCAACCACATGAAAATGCCAAGGGCGAAGAACGAACCGAAGCGCAGAAGCAGCGCCCGTTCCACGGGAACGTAGAATTCCACGCCGCCAAGCGCCAGTATGGTCCAGATCGTGGACCACAGCGTCAGCCCCACCGCCACTTGCTCAAGGGAAACGCGCTTCTGCATCGTCCAGAGCGCGACCAGGCCATAAAACACGATCTCTACGCCCAGGGTCCAGAAGACCGGGTCGATCCACTGACCTTTCGGCAGCAGCACCATCGATTTGATGACCATCAATGGCCAACCCGCCGGTAATGCCCCGGTCAGATAGAGAAGGACCGCGGCAAGCGGCGCACACAGGATAGCCGCAGGATAAAGGCGCGAGGCGCGCCCGATCACGAACTTCGCAGGCCCACGTCCGAATGCAGAATTGGCGATCACGATGCCGGATATGACGAAGAAGATTTCCACGCCGACCCAGCCCGGCCCGCCATATTGAGTGAAAAAGGAAACGGGGCCGGACATATGCGCAATTTTGGCCGGAAACTCCTCGGGCCGAAACCAGGCCTTCGTCGCCATGTGGTGGATCAGAACCAGGCAGGCCGCAACGAACCGGATCAAATCTATGGCGTTGTAATACTTGCGCATTCTGCTCAGGCACCCCTGCGAGAAAAAAAGGGGTCAGGCAGATATCGCCAGTCGCTCCCCTTTCCCGCGGTATCGCCAAGCTACCAACCCATTGCAACAATTTAACTACAATTTGCGCCAGATCGAAGGTTTTCTGCGAAGTTTGACCAAAATAAGAGCCGAATTGATCTTTTCCGTGAAGGGCCCTCTGGCCGCGGCTTTCGAAGCGGACAACCAGTGTCCCGCCTGGTAATTCGGCTCCGCGCTCTGCACCGCCACAGCGATATCGTTTTTCAGTATGTCCGATTATATAACATATAGAAAATCGGGGCTGGGAAGTGTGAAAAGTGAACATATAGTCCGGCCGCCATCCATTGGGGGGTGGAGGGGGGCTTTCATGATTTCTCGCATTAAGCGAATTTTCTGCATTTTCGACCGGCACAGCCGAGGCAACAAGACCCGATGGACGGGAATCGAGTATGAAAGCGAGTGCCTTCACTGCGGCACCGGCATTCGGCGGATCAAGCGCGGAACCTGGAGAAGCCGGGCCTGAACCCGCCTGAACGGGATCGATCCCGGCGGCAGTGTGGTGGTCTGACGGGTCTGGTGGCGAAGCTTGCCCGGAAGGAGGAGAACAGGCAGCCACTTCCTTCAGACGGGCCTAGGTTGAAGTCGCTAGGCGTTCGAAACCCTGCGCTAGCATCGGTTGCGGAAGATCGTGCCCATGGAAAGCCACGAACTCCCGCAGGATGAACCGCCGCCATGCAATCTGACCGCTTATGGGCGGCGCCGGCAGAGCCGCCTTCATGTACGACTCCCCGCAAGGCTCGTCACGCTCGGGAGTACACATCAGGCGGTGCTGCTCGACCTGTCGGCCTCAGGCGCCAGACTGCACGTCCAGGCTCAACTCAGGACCGGATGCGAAGTGGTCGTCGAATGGGCAAAGCGTCATATCCTCGGCCATGACGCGCCGGGCCATGAAGGATTCGGGGAAGTGATCTGGTGTCGCTCAAACCATTGCGGCATCGCGTTCTTTGAACCGCTGCCCTTGCAGATCGTGCTCGCCACACGCCTCGTCGATGACTGCGAGCACCTTCCGCCGGCCACGCATGCCCCGCGCAAGATGGCCGTTTGAAGCGCCGGTTCAGACCGGGACCGGCTGGGTCAGCGCGATTTCTCCGAAGTAGCGGGCAAGCCGGTCAACCGCCTGGTCCGTCAGTTCGATGAACGCTCGTCTGCGATCGTTCTCGTCACAAACACGCTGGAACAGGCCCGCCTCCACCAGTTGGCCGATCCAGCGCAGCGCTGTAGTGGGCGGGACGGCCGAAGCGATACAGAGCGAGGTGACCGACACCTGTTTGCCTTCGGCCCGCGCGGCGGCAAGATCCAGCAGCATATCCCAGGCAGGGTCTGCGAACAGGTCTCCCTCGATGAAGCGAGCGCGCAACTGGCGCTGCCGGATGATCCTGCGCAGCATGCGCGCGTCGGACAAGAAGGAAGGGTCCTTCGCCGCGTAAGGAGGGCCATTGCCCGCGAAATCCGGGGCCTCGGCAGAAGCGCCCGATCGCCCTGCCCGCGCCGGTCCTGCAGGCGCCAGCCTGTCCATATGGCCGGCGATCTGCCCGACCTGCTCGCTCAGACGAAGCAGCATCAAGCGATCGTCTTCAGACAATTCACGCAGCCGGGCAGCGGGGAAACCGGCCATGACCTGCCCCAATGCGATCACCCGCTCCGCGCGGTTGGGATCGACCAGCAGCACCGGCATCGACATGTCCATGCAGGCGAATACCTCATCCAGCATCTCGACGCTGGTGGATACGATCAACCGCGTGTCACCGCCCGCTGCACGCAGGTCCAACCGTGCGAGCGCCGCCAGGGTTGCAGCATCGATGACGGGGCAATCGAGCATGACGACATCGCCGAGCGAGCGCCCCTCCGCGGCCGGTAGATCGCCGAGTGATCCAGCGAAAGCGACGTGGAGGCCGGCACCCGCGGCATCTTCCTGCATGGTCGAGCGCAAGTGTGCCCGATCCGCAAAGATTGATAGTGAAACCGATCTTCCTCCGGACACGTCTTGCGACGTTCCATAGGAAAAATCGGTGGCATCGGTGTTCCACATGACCGTTCGCCCCATTCCAACAATCAGGAACAGGAGTAGAACGAAGCCATCGATAGTCAAGAAACGCGGCTATTAAATCCTTGTCACCAACCGGAAAGTTCCCGATTAACAAGCGCTTGCAGCATCTCCATGCCCGACGCACCATCATTCAGGCAGGACAGTACGGCCATCTCGCGGCGTCCGGCCTCCTCGAAGACCTCCCTGCCCCGAATCGCCAGTTCCTCCAGCGTTTCCACGCAGTCTGCCGAGAAGCCCGGCGCCGCTACGGCGATGCGGGTCGTGCCCGCTTTCGCCTCTGCCGCCAGCACGTCTTCGGTGGACGGCTCCAGCCACTTTGCCCTGCCGAAGCGCGACTGGAAGCTCGTTTCAATCCGTAATCCCGGAACGCGCAGATTCAGGCGTTCGGTCAACAGGCGCGAGGTCTCGCGGCAGTGCCAGTGGTAGGGATCGCCGAGATCCGCGGTTCGCTGGGGCATTCCGTGGTAGGACAGCAGAAGCACTTCCGGCACGAAGTCCAGCCCCCCGATCTGACGGACCAGATCATCCTCCAGCGCGCCGATATAGGCGGCATCGCCGAAATAGGGCGGCAGGGTGCGGATCGCGGGCTGCCAACGCATCGCGCGCAGCGCCTCGCCCAGCCTGTCCATCACCGAGGCCGTCGTCGCCCCCGAGTATTGGGGATAGAGCGGCGCGACGAGTATCCGGTCGCAGCCTGCATCCTTCATCGCCTGCAGACGCGCGGGAATGGCAGGATTGCCGTAGCGCATCGCCCAGTCGACCTTCGCGCGAGTCCCCAGCAAGGCCTGAAGCCCGGCCGCCTGCGCGGCGGTGATCGCAGCGAGCGGCGAGCCCTTGTCGGTCCAGACCTGGCGATAGGCCTGAGCGGACTTGGCAGGCCGGGTCCGCAGGATCGCCCCGTGCAGGATCGGCTTCCAGGCGATGGCCGGAATCTCCACGACGCGCGGATCGGAGAGGAACTCCGCGAGATAGCGACGGACTGCGGCAGGGGTGGCAGCGTCGGGCGTGCCGAGGTTGACCAGCAGCACGCCGATCTCGCCCGCGGCGGCGGAATTTCTGTCTTGGGGGGGCATCACATGTCCTCGGCAAAAAGCGGAAGGCGGCGGAATCGCAATCCCGTAGCCGAATAGAGTGCGTTGGCGACAGCCGGGGCGACCACGGCTACGCCCAGTTCCCCCGGATCGGCAGGATCGTCGGTGCTTTCGATGAAGTCCACCTCTATGGCAGGGCAGTCAGCCAGCGTCGGCAGGGAAAGGTCGGCCAGCCGTTCGCTGTCAGGCCTGCCTCCCGTATAGTTGGGACTGCATCCCAGCGCGAGGCCGAGACCGAAGACCAGCCCGCCCTCGATCTGTTGCCGGGCAATATCGAGGTTCACGATGCGGCCGATGTCGGCAACGGCGCTGAGCTTGTCCACCCGCACCCCGTTCTCGTCACGCCGGGCCGAGGCGACCACGGCGATGCGCCCCTCCCCGATCAGGTGGCACGCGATGCCTTGCCCGCTGTTGTCCCCGCCGCCGCCCCATTGCGCAAGCCCCGCCGCGCGCTGAAGGCATTCGGCAAGGCGCGGATCGTGCCCCAGCATGGCCATGCGATAGGCCAGGGGCTCGCGTCCGGCGCGGTGCGCCAGTTCATCCACGAAGCTCTCGTTGAAGAAGGCGGTATAGCCATGGGCATTACCGCGCATCCGCCCGGACGGAAGACCGATATTGGCGGGCACATGGTCGACAGCCAGGCTGGGCACTGCATAGGCCGGGACCGCACCTTCCAGCGCCATCGGATCGGCGACATCGGCCACCGCGTCGAGTGCACCGAACGAGGCTTCGCCGGAGAAGAACCGACGCCCGAACTCCCGCGCGGTAGCGGGCACGGCGATGCGGGCGCGCCAGCCTGCCACGCCCCCTTCCGCGTCGGTTCGCGCCGCCATGACCGCCACGGCCGGCGTGCGCGGATAAGCCGCGAAATGGTCCTGCCGCCGCGAGAGTGTGAGTTGCACCGGGCGGCCGGCCTCCTTCGCCAGCAGCGCGACTTGTGCGGCGTGGGCGCATTCCAGCCGCCGGTCGAAGCTGCCACCGATCGGCATCGGATAAAGGACGACATCCGCCGCACGCAGTCCCAGCGCGGTAGCGGCGGCTTCGCGCGCCGCCTCGGGCGCCTGGGTGCCGATCCAGAGTTCGAGGCGGCCATTCTCGAAGCGCGCCGTGGCGCTCCCGGTCTCGATCGCAGCATGGACGGCCGGGGCGACCTCGTAGCGGATCTGCACCGGCAAGCCCCCCTCGATCGCCGCCATGTCGCCCTCTGCGTGAAGGCGGGTGGGCGTGCCCATGCGCATGGCCTCGTCCAGCGCATTGTCGGCCTCGCTGCTGTCACTTCCGCGGGCGACGCGAAAGCGCGGCCTGGCGCGGTCAAGCGCGGTTTCGGCAGTCCACCAGTCGCCCGCCAGCGCGGCGATCCAGTCAGGCCCGCGCACGAAACGGCTGAAACCCTTGAGGCCCTTCCCCGCGCTTTCGTCAAAGCCCGAGAGTTCCGCCTTGCCGATGGGCGCGTGGCGGATCGCCGCGCGCAACATGTCCGGCAGGCGCACGTCTCCGGCAAAAGTCCACGATCCATCGACCTTGGACGGCAGGTCGAGGCGGGGCCAGCGCAAAGGAGCACCGGGCGGAAACTCTCCGGGCTTCTCCGCCATGGCATCCGCGCGCAGGGGCGGCGGATCGGGCGGGGAGAACCCTGCTGCCTCGGCGGCGAGCGGCCCGAAGGGCAAGCGCTTGCCCTCATGCAGGACAAGGCCGTTCGCCGCTTCGCATTGTTCCGGGGCAACGCCCCAGCGGGCAGCCGCCGCCTGCACGAGCAGCGCGCGGGCCGAAGCGGCGGCGGCGCGGGCCGGACCCTCGTATGCGGCCAGCGAGGTGCCGTCGGCTGTGACGTTGAAACGATGGTCCTGCGCAAAGCGGCGCGCGGCGAAGCCATCGGGATTCTCGGCGATCTCCGGCAACAACGGGAGCCAGAGCGGCGCCCATTTCGCGGCGAGCACGGCATTGGCGTAGATCGCGCTTACAGGCGCGGGCTCGACGGCCACCTGCCGCCAGTCGGCGCCCAGTTCGTAGGCCACCACTTGCGGCAACAGCGTGGTTATTCCCTGCCCCATTTCCACCTGGGGCACGGCCACGCTCACCACCCCGTCAGCGGCGATCTTGATCCAGGCCCCGAACGCATATTCGTCCCGGCCCGGTTCCAAGGGCATCGGAAAGCGGCGCGGGCGCAGGAGATATCCGACTGCGAGCCCGCCGCCTGCCAGCGCGCCGATCAGGACACCCCGGCGCGTGACCGCCATCAGGGGCGGTCCAGCCAATCGGCGACCTTGAGCGCAAGCCCCGCGAAAGCCTCTGCTTGCGGCCCCTGTCCGGCGGCCGGAGGCGTGCCTGCGTCGCTTTCACGCCGGATCGCGATATCGAGCGGGATACGGCCGAGGAAGGCCTTGCCCATCTCCGCGGCAGCAGCCTCGGCCCCGCCAGCGCCGAAGGGGTCGCTCACTTCGCCGCAATGGGGGCAGGCATATCCGGCCATGTTCTCCACCACGCCGACGATCGGCACCCCGCTCTTCTCGAACAGTTCGATGGCGCGGGTCGCGTCCATGAGGGCAAGGTCCTGCGGCGTGGACACGATGACCGCGCCCGCCGGCTTGAACTTCTGGAGCATGGTCAACTGGACGTCGCCGGTACCGGGGGGCAGGTCGACGACGATGATTTCGGCGTTGTCCCAGTGCCCTTCGAGCAGTTGGGTCAGCGCACCTGCAACCATCGGCCCGCGCCAGGCGATCGCCTGCCCCGGCTCCAGCAGATTGGCCATCGACAGCACCGGCACCCCAAAGGCGCTGGCGATCGGGACCAGCCGGCTTTCGTGCGCCACCGGACGCTGCCCCTCGATGCCGAGCAACCGCGCCTGCGACGGCCCGTAGATGTCCGCATCGACCAGCCCCACCTTGCGCCCCATGCGCGAAAGCGCGACCGCCAGGTTTGCGGCCAGCGTCGACTTGCCGACCCCGCCCTTGCCCGAGCCCACCGCGAGAATGCGCTGCACCGGCTTTTCGGCCGTGATCGCCACGCGCACGTCGGCGACGCCCGGCTTGCCTTCCAGCGCACCGGATACGATCTGCTCAAGCCCGGCGCGGTCCTGCACGGAAAGGCCGGTGGCATCGATCACGACGCTCGCCCTGCCGTCGGCGAGCCGCAACGACTGCACTCTGCGAGCCACCTCCGGCGGCAGGAGCGCTTTCAGTCGATCGGCATCCGGGCTTGTCATTTCGTCCTTTCACATGATGGTGAATTTGCCGCTCAGGTGAAGCAGTCGAGGAAAAAGGGCAAGAGAGGCACTGTTTTTGTGCGAATAGCGCACCTATAGATAAGCCTATGAAAGCTATTGGTGGTGCAATCACGCGCGCAGGCCTCGCCATGACCGGACGTCAAAGCCCTTGGGGCGGCGGCGGAAATGACGGCAATGGTCCTGCGGGAGAACCCGGCGAAGGCGGCAACGAAGGCGTGCCCGAGGGTCAGGACGAAGGCCGTAACGACGAGCCTTCAGGCGAAGCCCCCGGCAGCAGGGGCGAACAGGGCAAGCCGCCGGAAAGCCGTCCCGATGATCGCAAGGGCCCTCGCAACCCGTGGCTTCCCAGCGGCAGTGAAACCCCGCCGCGCCGCTCCGCCGGCATCGAGGACATCTTCCGCCCGCGCGATCCGCGCCGCCCCGGCGGCGGAGGCGGCGGCTTCGGACCCGGCGGCGGATTCCCCAACTTGCCGCGCCGCCCCGACGGCAAGTCGTGGCTGCCGCTCGGCATCGGCATCGCGGTTGCCGCGATGCTCGGCATCTCCATGGTCCACATGCTCGGCCCCAAGGAGCAGGGCATCGTTTCGCGGCTGGGCCAGTATTCCCGCACGATCGATTCCGGCCTTTCGCTCACCCTCCCCTGGCCGATCGAACAGGTCGACGTGAAGGACGTGCGTTCGTTCACCGTCTACACGATCCCAGAGGGCGAGGGCGAAAAGCTGATGCTGACGGGCGACAAGAACCTCGTCGATCTCAGCTATCTGGTGCGCTGGAACATCAAGAACCTGAAAGACTACACCTACCGTCTCGCCGATCCTGACGAAACGGTGCGCGAAGTGGCGGAAGCGGCAATGCGCGCGTCTATCGGCCAGATCACGCTGAACGAGACGCTGTCCGGCGCCGGCCGCGCCGTGGTCGAGCAGGACGTGCGCGACCGGACCCAGCGCATTCTCGATTACTATCGCTCGGGCGTCTCGATCCAGGGCGTGGAAATCAAGAAGGCCGATCCCCCGGCCAAGACCAAGGAAGCGTTCGACCAGGTCAACGTCTCCCAGCAGGAAGCGGACCGCGATCGCTCCAAGGCTCGTGCCTGGGCGCAGCAGACGCTTGCCCGCGCCCAGGGCGAGGCCGCCTCGTTCGACAAGGTCTATGAACAGTACAAGCTCGCGCCCGAAGTGACCAAGCGCCGCATGTACTACGAAACGATGGAGCGGGTGCTGCGCGACAACGACACCGTCGTCGCCGAAGCCAAGAACATGAACACGTACCTCCCCCTTTCCGAGATGAAGCGCCGGGCCCCGGTCGCCGAGGAAACCGTGGTTGCCGCGCCCGCGCCGGCCGCCACCGTCGACGCATCCAAGGGAGGCCAGTGATGAATCGCCTCTGGCAGGACTACAAGGCCGCCTGGTTCCTGGGCGGGGCCGCCGTTGTCGGGCTGATGCTCAGCATGATCGTGGTGCCGGAAACGGAGCAGGCGGTCATCGTTCGCACCGGCAGGCCCATTGCGGTGTACAACCCCTATGTGCCCAAGGCCGACTACGGCCAGACCGGCGCGGGCGTTCACTTCCGCATTCCGATGGTGGACCGCGTGATCCGCATCGACAAGCGCCTGCTGTCCGTGGACATGCAGCAGCAGCAGGTCCTCTCGACCGACCAGCTTCGCCTGAACGTCGATGCCTATGCGCGCTATCGCATCATCGATCCGGTCAAGATGGTCGAAACCGCGGGCACCAGCGAACGCGTGACCGAACAGCTCGAACCGATCCTTTCCTCGGTGCTTCGCCAGGAACTGGGCAAGCGCACGTTCCAGTCGCTGCTGACCGCCGAACGCGGCAAGGCGATGGAGAACATCCGCGACGGGCTCGACCGCGAGGCGCGCGAATATGGTGCGCAAGTCGTCGACGTGCGGATCAAGCGCGCGGATCTTCCCGAAGGCGCGCTCGAAAGCGCCTTCACCCGCATGCAGGCCTCGCGCGACGAGGAAGCCAAGACGATCACCGCGCAGGGCCAGAAGGACGCGCAGATCATTCAGGCCGACGCGGAAGCGCAGGCCTCGAAGATCTATGCGGCCGCCTTCGGCAAGGACCCGCAATTCTACGATTTCTACCGCTCCATGCAGAGCTATGGAATTTCGTTCGCCAAGGGAGAGGCCGGGAAGACCATCCTGCTTTCTCCCGACAATGCCTATCTCAACCACTTCAGGGAACCGTGACCGGCGCGAAGCGCTTGAAAGGCCGCCTATTCAAATCCGGTTAAGCTCCCAGAGCTTCAATCGGCATCAGTCGGCGGATGGTGACGCTGCACCGCCAAGACGGAGGAATCAAAGGACGTGAAGCCCGTGCGATACGCTTATGGACTGACCACAGCGCTCCTGCTGGGAGGCGCCACCGCCACGCTGGTGACCGGCTATCCCGCAGGGGCCCAGGTTGCCCAGAACGAAGCCAGCCAGATGGCCAACGTGGTGCCCCGCGCCGGCGCGCCCAGCGGCTTTGCGGACCTGACCGAGCAGCTTCAGCCTGCGGTAGTCAACATCTCGACGCGCCAGCGCGTCCAGGTGCAGGGCGGCGGCAATCCCTTCGCCGGAACCCCGTTCGAGGGTCTGTTCGGCGGCGGCGGCGGTGGCGGCGCCAGCCCGCAAACCCGCGAAGCCCAGTCGCTCGGCTCGGGCTTCATCGTCTCGGCCGACGGCTATGTGGTGACGAACAACCACGTCATCACCGCGGAAGGCAAGGGTCAGGTCGAATCGATCACCGTGACCATGCCGGACGGCACCGAGTATCCCGCCAAGCTGATCGGCAAGGACGCCGCATCCGATCTCGCGGTGCTCAAGATCACTTCCAGCAAGCCGCTGCCCTACGTGAAGTTCGGCGACAGCTCGAAGGCCCGCGTGGGTGACTGGATCATCGCCATCGGCAATCCGTTCGGCCTTGGCGGAACGGTGACGGCGGGCATCATCTCGGCCGTCTACCGCAACACCGGCTCGGGCTCGGGCGCCTATGATCGCTACCTCCAGACCGACGCGGCGATCAACCGCGGCAACTCGGGCGGGCCGATGTTCGACATGAACGGCCAGGTCATCGGCATCAACAACGCGATCTTCTCGCCCACTGGCGGCAGCGTCGGCATCGGCTTCGCGATTCCCGCCGAAACCGCCGCTCCCATCGTGCAGAAGCTGATGAAGGGCCAGGCGATCGAGCGCGGCTACCTTGGCGTGACCATCCAGGCCCTCAACGAGGATCTTGCCGATTCGATGGGCCTCGAACACAACAAGGGCGAATTCATCCAGGCCGTCGTGCCGGACGGTGCCGCGGCCAAGGCCGGAATCCAGGCGGGCGACGTCGTGGTGAAGGTTGACGGCAAGGAAGTGACGCGCGACCAGAACCTCTCGTTCCTCGTCGCCAACACCGCGCCGGGAACGCGCATCCCGATCGAGCTGATCCGCAACGGCCGCCGCATGACGCTGACCGCCACGGTCGACAAGCGCCCGAGCGAGGACGAACTCCAGCAGACCTTCGATCCCAGCACCGATCAGGACAGCGATCCGTTCAACAATCCGCCCAAGGAACAGGGCCAGAGCGTTGTCGAAAAGTCGCTGGGTCTCTCGGTAACGCCGCTGACTTCGCAGATCGCGCGGCAGCTCGGGGCCTCGGAAGGCACCAAGGGCCTCGTCATCGTCGCCGTCGATCCGAGCTCGGATGCCGGCCAGAAGGGCTTTGCCCGCGGGTTCATCATCCTCTCGGCCAACAATGCGCCGGTTTCGACGCAGGCCGACCTCGAAAACGCCATCAAGGCCGCCAAGGCCGATGGCCGCTCGGCGATCCTGCTGCGCGTGCAGCCGCGTGGTCAGCCCGCCGCCTTCGTGCCGCTGCGCCTGCGCTGAGGCTTAGGGGCTTCGACAAAAAAGGCCCGCCGGAGCGATCCGGCGGGCCTTTTCATTGCCTGCTCATGGCTTGCTGCGGGAAGGTCAGTTCAGCAGCACGGCCTTGACGCCGTCGATCACGTATTGCGCCGCGAGCGCCGCCAGCAACACGCCGAGAAGCCGCGTGATAACCGCCTCCACCTTGTCGCCCAGAATGCGCATCAGCGGGCCGGCAGCCGCCAGCGCGGCAAAGCTCAGCACCATGACCGCGACCATCGCCGCGAGGATCGCCATGGTCTGCTCCGCGCCGTGCGCGCGCGAGGTGAGCAGCATGATCGTCGCGATCGAGCCCGGCCCCGCCAGCATCGGCATGGCCATGGGGAACACCGAAACATCGTCCACCTCGGGCGTTTCGGCATTATGGGCGATGATCTTCTCCGCCCGCTCCTCGCGGCGCTGGGTGCGCTTCTCGAACACCATGTCGATGGCGATCATGAACAGCATGATGCCGCCCGCGATGCGGAAGGCATTCAGTTCGATATGCAGCGCCCCCAGAAGCCGCGCGCCGAAAAGCGCGAAGACCACCAGAATGGCGGTCGCGATCACGCAGGCACGCGCGGCCATGGAGATCGCCTGAGACCGGCTGGCATCGGCCGAGAGCCCGGCATAGATCGGTGCGCAGCCCGGCGGATCGATCACCACGAAGAGCGTGACGAAAGCACTCAGGAAAAGCTCGTACATGCCGGTTATTGTCCCTTCGGGGCCGCTACATCGCTGCGCAGAACTTCGGCCATGCCCCCATTCTTCATCAGCGAGACGACCAGCGAGCGCGAATGGTCGGCGTTCACGTGATAGCTCCAGGTCAAAGTGCCGTCCTTCGAACGCCCCTTGCCATCCATGCCCGGCGCCGCCTTGGCCGAATCCCGCTCGACCAGCAGCTCATCGCCGGGCGAGGCGCCGTTCCCGCCCCGCGCGCAGTCCGCCACGGAGGCAGACAGCATCTCCGGCTCCTGCATCGGCTGGGCGAGCGTATCGCCCTGGTCGAGCACCCAGCGAAAATCGCCCTTCTTGCGCTGCTGCCAGATCGTGGTGAAATAGCCGACCGAACCGTCTGCCTGCTGCCAGGCACCCCTGGTCACGCCCATCGTACCATCGCAGCTCATCCAGACCTGGTGAGCCTGCCACTGCACGGCGGCGGCCGGTTCCTTTCGGCCGCTCAGCCATTCTTTGGCGCGAACCGGCTGCGGCACGAACATCACTGCCGCGTCATCCGCGAATTCGTCGAAGGCCTTCCACTGGCCTTTCTCGCGCGCCATGCGCGCGAAGGCGATCTCGGACGCGATCAGTGCGCTGGGATTGGCGGTGCCTACGCCGGGTGCGCGCGGCGGGCGCCGCTCGGCCACGGCGGGAGCGGCGATCAGCAGAAGCGTCGCGACCCCGCCAAGGGCGCCGAGCAGCGCGCGGTTCAAAGCACGCTCTCGTCCAGCGACAGACCCGCATTGCGATGCGCGGCGACGATCGTGTTGCGCAGCAGGACGGCGATGGTCATGGGGCCGACCCCGCCCGGAACCGGGGTGATAGCGCCCGCAACTTGCGCGGCCGAGGCGAAGTCCACGTCGCCCACCAGCTTGCTCTTGCCCTCTTCGGCCGCCGGCACGCGATTGATGCCCACGTCGATCACGGTTGCGCCGGGCTTGAGCCAGTCGCCCTTCACCATCTCGGGGCGGCCGACGGCCGCAATCACGATATCGGCGCCGCGCACGACTTCGGGCAGGTCCCTGGTGCGGCTGTGCGCCACGGTGACGGTGCAGCTTTCCGCGATGAGGAGCTGCGCCATCGGCTTGCCGACGATGTTCGAACGGCCGATCACCACCGCGTTCAGCCCGGAAAGCGAGCCCAGCCGGTCCTTGAGCAACATCACGCAGCCCAGCGGCGTGCACGGCACGAAGCCCGGCAGCCCGGTGGCGAGGCGCCCGACGTTGACGACATGGAAGCCGTCAACGTCCTTGTCGGGGTTGATCGTGGCGATGACCTTCTGCTCGTTCATATGCGAAGGCAGGGGAAGCTGGACGAGAATGCCGTCCACGGCGGGATCGGCATTGAGCTGCTCGACAACCGCCAGCAGATCTTCCTCGGACGTGTCGGCGGGCAGCTTGTGCTCGAAGCTCTCCATGCCGCAGGCCACGGTCTGCTTGCCCTTGTTGCGGACATAGACCTGGCTTGCCGGGTCTTCGCCCACCAGCACGACCGCGAGGCCTGCCTTGCGGGCGGCCTGCCGTTCGAATGCCGCGGCGGCAACCGCGATGCGGCTGCGCAGGCCCTCGGCAAACGCCTTGCCGTCGATGATCTGGTTCTCGGTGGTCATGTCAGTAGGCCATCGGCTGGAGGATCATGATGAGCACGTTCAGGCCGATGATCAGCACCATCGGCGAGAAGTCGATCCCGCCCGTATTGGGCATGATCCGCCGGATCGGGCTGAGGATCGGATCGAGCAACGCATTGAGCGCCCGCCAGATCGCCTCGACGAACCGGTTATGCAGGTTCACCACGTTGAAGGAGATCAGCAGACCCAGCACGAACTGGACAAGCACCAGCGTGGTAAGGATCTGTACGAGATAGATAAGGGCGTTGATCACACCGCCGAGCATGGGCGTGGGGCCTTTCTGAGGAATGAAGCGCCCGCCTGATAGCCGAGGCAGGGCAGGCGGGGCAAGCGCGGCCCGCTTTCGAGCAACGCGCGGTTACACACCGTGCGCTCTCAGGTCGTGAGCTGCCTTATTGAGGCAGCGTGGAGGTCCGCTCGATCCGCCAGTTGAGCTGCTGCTGGCTGGCGCCCGGCACATCGTTGACGCGCCGCAGGACAATGGTGCCCCGGCGTGACGGACGGCCATCGGCAAAGTCGATCACCAGCGGGGCCTCGTAATAGAGCGAACCGGCCGCATTGGCCAAGTCGCCCTTGCCGACCGCGATCTTTGGACCGGCATCGCCGCCGAATTCCCTCGCCAGTCGCTCCGAGGTCATCTGCGCGTCCAGGGTCCAGGCCTTCACAGCCTCGTCCCATGCACCCATGCGCAGCGCGTTGGTGTAGTAACGCAGCAGGCGTTCCGGATCGCGCCGTTCGGTGAGCGCGCCCTGATCGAGCGGGCTGGCGACACCGGCACCTGCACTGGCAGCGCCCGTGGCTTCCGCCGAAGGTCCGTCAGTCGTGACGGCTGCCTCGCTCGCTTCCATCGTCGCGCCATTGCCGGGCTCGGCTGCAGGCTCCTTGTTGCACGCGGCAAGCAGGAGCGTGATGGCCGAAACGGCACTGGCGAGAACGAGGGTATTACGCATGTGGGTCGAATTGCCTTTCAGCAGGAAAGTTCCCCCGGGCAGTTCGGCTTAGCCGGCGCGGATCAGCGTGCCGGCACCTTCCTGCGTGAATATTTCCAGCAACATGGCATGGGAAACCCGCCCGTCAAGCACCACTGCGGCTTCGCAGCCTGCTTCTACCGCGTGAATGCAGGTTTCGAGCTTGGGGATCATGCCGCCCGAAATCGTGCCATCCTGCTGGAGCTTCACGATGTCGGAAGGGGTGAGGTCCGTCAGCAGTTCGCCCTGCTTGTCCAGCACGCCGCGCACGTCGGTCAGCAGGAACAGGCGCGAGGCACCCAGCGCGGCGGCAACGGCGCCGGCCATGGTGTCTGCGTTGATATTGTAGGTCTGCCCGTCCTCTCCCGGTGCGATCGGCGCGATCACCGGGATCATGCCCGCAGACGAGATCGTCTCGATCACGCCGATATCGATCGTCGCAGGCTCGCCCACGAAGCCGAGGTCGACGACGCGCTCGATATTGCTGTCCGGGTCCTTGGCGGTGCGCTGCACCTTGGCGGCGGTGACGAGACCGCCGTCCTTGCCGGAAATCCCCATGGCCTTGCCGCCCGCCTGCGCGATCCAGCCGACGATTTCCTTGTTGATGACGCCCGACAGCACCATCTCGGCGACTTGCGCGGTCTGCTTGTCGGTTACGCGCAGCCCGTCGATGAAGCGCGATTCGACGCCCATGGTCTTGAGCATGGCGCCGATCTGCGGACCGCCGCCATGGACGACCACCGGATTGATGCCCACGGCCTTGAGCAGGACCACGTCTTCCGCGAAATCTCGCGCCAGTTCGGGATCGCCCATCGCGTGGCCGCCGTATTTTACGACGAACGTGCGACCGGCATAACGCTGCAGGTAGGGCAGCGCATCGACGAGCGTCTCGGCCTTCGAGAGCATGGCGGGATCGTGCGGAATCGGCATGGGCGCGCTTTAGACCCCTTGCGCAGAATTAAAACCCAGTTTTCGGCCCCTGACGGCCGAATATTTCATTCGCCGTCCAGTTTGCGACCGAGCTTCACGAAAAGCCAGATGAACGGCGGCACCATGATCGTGGAAAGCAGCAGCTTAGAGATGATCTGGCCCTCCATGATGCCCCAGAGCGGCAGCACACCGGCAAACGAGATCGTGATGAAGATCAGCGTGTCCACCACTTGCGAAAGCAGGCTGGCGATCCATGCGCGCAGCAGCAGCATTCCGCCCTCGCGCCCGGCGGCAAGCCGCGAGAACACGGTGACGTTGAGCGTCTGCGACACGCCATAGGAGACAAGACCGGCGAACTGCATCCGCGCGCCCTGACCGAGGAGGCGGGCGAAGGCCTCCTGATCCTGCCAGAACGGCGCCGGCGGCACGGCGTGGATCACCAGTGTCAGCAGGCTCATCGAAACGATGAGCGGGATGAAGCCGAAGCGCACCAGCCGGTTGGCCACGGCGGTTCCGTGCAGTTCGGCCACCGCGCTCGACAGGACGACGAGCAGCAGGAAAGCGAAGATTCCCGACTCGACGGCAAGATTGCCGACGACGGGCCACTCGCCCAGCGAGGCGATCTTGATGCCCAGCACGCCCGCCAGCACGACCAGCCCGCCATAGAGCGTCGAGAACACGAACATCGAGCGGGGAATGGCGACGGCGCGGGATTGCGCGCTTGCAGGGGCTTGCGGTTCCATGACGATGCTCTAACGGGCGCGAAACAATTGCACTAGCCGTCACGAATGCGCGCCTCTAGGTTTGCGCACAGATTCAGCACGTTTTTCGGAGAAATGGGGACGATGCACGTCGCCTACAGCCTGCTCGGCATCGTCCTCATCATGGCTGCCGCCTTTCTTCTGTCCACCAATCGCCGCGCGATCCGCCTGCGCGTGGTGGGAGCGGCATTCGCGCTGCAGGCCGGTCTGGCTGCGCTCGTGCTCTATGTGCCTTTCGGAAAAGACCTGCTCGGCGGGGCCGCTTCGGGCGTCGAAAGCCTGCTCGGCTATGCCCATGCCGGTGTCGATTTCCTGTTCGGCCCCCTCGCCAGCCCGGAAATCGGCGGACACAGCTTCGCGATCTCGGCCCTGCCGGTCATCATCTTCTTCGCCTCGCTGATCTCGATCCTCTATTACCTGAAGATCATGCCGCTGGTGGTCCGCTGGATCGGCGGCGGGCTGGAAAAGCTCACGGGGATCAGCAAGGTCGAAAGCCTTTGCGCCGCCTCGAACATCTTCGTCGGCCAGAGCGAGGCACCGCTGGTGATCCGCCCCTACCTCGCCTCGCTCAACCCCTCGCAGCTGTTCTGCGTGATGAGCGTGGGCCTTGCCGGCGTGGCAGGCACGATCCTGGCCGCCTATGCCTCGATGGGCATCCGCATCGACTATCTCGTCGCCGCTGCCTTCATGTCGGCGCCGGGGGGCATCTTCATGGCCAAGATGATCATGCCCGACCCGCGCCCCGCCCCGGTCGACCCCGCATCCGGCGAAGTTGAAGTCCACGAGGGCACGCTGCCACCCGCCGGCGCCGCCGCCGCCGCGCTCAACCGCGCCGACGTGACTCACCTGCCGGGCGTCCACGTCGACGAACCCGAAGCGGTCGAGCACGACGAGGAAAAGCCCGCCAACATCATCATGGCCGCCTCGCAGGGCGCGCAGACCGGCGTGAAGCTGGCCGTGGCCGTCGGCGCCATGGTGCTGGCCTTCGTCGCCCTGATCGCGCTCGCCAACGGCATCGTCGGCTGGATCGGCGCGCTGTTCGGTTTCTCCGGCGTGACCTTCCAGGGCCTGCTGGGCTACCTCTTCGCGCCGATCTTCTACCTGCTCGCCACGCCCGACTGGCATGAGGCGATGCAGGCCGGCAGCCTGTTCGGCAGCAAGATCGTCCTCAACGAATTCGTCGCCTTCATCGACCTCGGACAGATGTCGGCGCTCAGCCCGCGCACCGTGGCCGTCGTCACTTTCGCGCTCTGCGGCTTCGCCAACTTCTCCTCGATCGCCATCCAGATGGCGGTGACCGGCGGACTCGCCCCCAACCAGCGCCCGATCATCGCCCGCCTCGGCGTGCGCGCGCTCTGCGCGGGCAGCCTGTCAAACCTGATGAGCGCCGCGCTGGCCGGCCTGTTCCTCGGGCTGGGCTGATCTACTTCCCGAGCCCCGGCTGCACGTCCCGTCCTTCCCAGGCGGCGTAGCGCGCGGCCAGGGGGTCGGCTTCGATCCGGTCGGCCAGATCGTAGACCCGCAGTTTCCGGCTCGCGCGGTCATAGCGCGGCCAGATGTCGCCCGGATCGCCATGGCGCACGAAATGGGCGACATGCGCGCGCATCCGGCGGCCCAGTTCCGCCCGGCGCCCGGCATCCGGCCCGCCGCGGGCAAGCGCCATCTTGAAGCCCTTGAACGGCCAGAACACCGTCAGGTCCAATCCGTGCGTGGCCCCGGCGATCGGGTGCGCATAGTCGAAACGATAGAACCAGGTCGGCTGGGCGGCGGAATGACGCTCGGCGAAATGCCGCGTCGGCATGATGAAAGTCAGGTCCGATCCCAGCGCGATCCGCCCCTTGCGGTTGCGCGGATAGGCCGCAAGCACGCGGGCGGCATGGGCCTCGCCCAGTTGCTCGCGCAGCAGGGCTTCGAGATCGGGCCACTTCGACGGCAGGATATTGCCGGGCATGAGATCGAACAGGCGAATCTCGTCCCGCGCGGCGCCCGCAAGCAGCGGCACCGGCGCGGTGGGGGCCGACAGGGTCTCCTCGAAGGAGGCCGGCAGCACGTCGCCGTCGTACCAGGGCGCCGCCGGAATGGCATTGCTGAGTTGCCCGCTCACGGCAGCCTGCGCGCCGATCAGTTCCGCAAGGTCCATCGTCCGCAAACGTTCGAGGCTCGACTGGTCCAGCCCGAGAACTGCCGCGAAACGCTGCGCGTCGCGGATCGAACGCGCGCGATCGTGAATGAGGCTCACGGCGCCCGATTGCATCACCGCGCCGTGGAACAGCCCCCTCGCCCGCGGTGAGACCATCAGCAGCGAGACCGACATCGACCCCGCCGACTGTCCGCAGATCTTAACCCGCCCGGGGTCGCCGCCGAACGCCGCAATATTGTCCCGCACCCATTCGAGCGCCGCGATCTGGTCACGCAGGCCGAGGTTCGACGGAATGGCCGGAAGCCCGAGGGCATCGCCGAAGTTGACGAAACCGAGCACCCCTACGCGGTAATTGATGGTGACGACGACGATGTCACCCTCCTGCGCAAGCCGGGAGGCATCGTAGGCATTCGAGCCCCCCGCCATGAACGCTCCGCCGTGGATCCACACCATGACGGGCTTCGGCCCGGCCGCGCCGCCATCGGGACGGTAGACGTTGAGGTGGAGGCAATCCTCGCCGTAGTCCGGGCCTTCCAGCACATCGCGGCGCACCTTGCCGCCGTACTGCTGCGGGCATTGCCGCCCGAAGCGGTTGGCCGGATGCGCGCCGGACCAGGGCGCGACCGCCTCCGGCTCGCCGAAACGCTCCGCGCGGGCATAAGGTATGCCGAGAAATCGCGTGAATCCGGCCCCTTCGAGGCCGGAAACCCGCCCCGCGCGCGTCTGGACGATCGTTTCCGTCATCGCTTGCGTCCTCTCCCCCGTTTTGCCGCAGCCTAGCTCCCCGGCGGAGCAGCGCCAGCGCAATTGCAGCCATCCGGCAATCATCGCCCGGGTGTGGGCCCGCGAACCTTTCCCGCGCCGCTGAAATCCCTCCGGAAACGCCCGAGAATCCAATGCTTGCGCCAAAGTCGCAAAGCGGGCAGCATCAAGGGCCTGGGGTACATCATGGAGAGAAAGCCATGGACGACCTGAACCGCTCGACTACGAATTCGGGATTCGAGTTCAATCAACCGACGATAATCAGCCTGCTGTATCTCGCGTCCTGCGTTACCGGGATTACCGCCATCGTCGGCGTGGTGCTCGCCTACGTCTGGCGGGGAGAGCCCAAGGCGGACTGGGAACAGTCCCACTACCAGTACCTCATCAACACCTTCTGGCTGGGCCTGGCGGGAAGCATCCTGGGCATATTGCTGATGATCGTGCTGATCGGCGTGTTCGTGCTGGCGGCCGTTGGCATATTGGTGATCGTGCGCTGCGTGATGAGCCTGCTCAATGCCCAGAAGCATGCGCCGATGCCCAATCCCGGCAGCTGGCTGGTCTGAAGGCACGGGAATTCGGGATCGGGAGCGGAAGCGCCCGGTAACCGGATCATAAGAACATGGCGTCAGACCACAGTTCCAGGGAATCGGATGGCCGGGGGGCCTTGCCTGTGAATACGCTCAGAATACGCGCCCATCAGCGCTATGCCGTGCGCCGGAGGGCATCGATCCTGCGCGACGGAAATCTTGTCGGCACGGGGCTGCTGGTGGAAGTCTCGCAGCAGGGTTGCCGGCTAGGCTGCGTCATGCCCGTCGATCTCGTTCCTGCCGACATCGCCAATGGCGACCTGCTGGTCGTGGCAGCGGATGGGGCCGAGCCGCTCGACGCCTGCGTGCGCTGGACCGGCAACGGCACGCTCGGCTTCCGGCTCCTGCAAGCACTCCACCACCACGAGCTGGACTTGCTGATCCGCACTTGCCGGGGCGAATTCGACACGCCAGAGGCACGCGACTACGGAACCTGAGGACAGCTCTCCATAATGCCAAGATCATATCGTCGGCGGGGCCGCTGGAGCCTGACGCCGATCGGCTTCGTGCTCCCGCTCGCGGCTCTCGCGGGTCTCTACTACTGGCACGGCCATCGTTCGGCAGCCCCCGGCCTTGGCGAGACGCCCTTCTCCACCGCTGCCGATACCGAAACGGGGCAGTTCGCGCGCTGCTCGGGGCCCGTTCGCCGGACCTGCGTGGTCGACGGGGACACCTTCTGGTACGAAGGCGAGAAGATCCGCATCGCCGACATCAATACGCCGGAGACCAGCAAGCCGGAGTGCGCGGAGGAAGCCCGGCTTGGCGCCATGGCGACCAAACGCCTCACCGCACTGCTCAACGAAGGGCCGTTCTCGCTCCAGCCCGGCGGCGACGGTCGCGACAAGGATCGCTACGGCCGGGCCCTGCGCGTGGTGACGCGGCAGGGCCGCAGCCTGGGCGCCGCGCTGGTGGAAGAGGGGCTGGCGGAACAGTGGCAGGGCTATCGCCGGGACTGGTGCTGACGCGGGTTCTACAAACCGATCCCGCATGAAAAAGGGCTCCCGGACACAGCGTCCGGGAGCCCTTTTTCGTTACCTTGGCAAAAGGCCGCCGCGCGATTACTCGGCAGCCTCGGTCGCGCCGAACATGTCGGGCTCGGAACCGTCCTCGACCAGGACTTCGTCGTTGGCCTTCACGTTGCGGCGCGAATCGAAGTTCGACCACACATCGTTCCAGTTCCCGCGCGTCGCACCCTTCGAATACTCGGTCGAACGGGTCTCGAAGAAGTTCGCGTGTTCCACGCCGTTGAGCAGCGGCTGCAGCCACGGCAGGGGGTGATCCTCGATCAGGTAGATCGGGTTGAGGCCGAGCTGGCCCATGCGCCAGTCAGCGATGTAGCGGATGTACTTCTTGATGTCCTTGGCGGTCATGCCGGGAACAGGGCCCATCTCGAAGGCGAGGTCGATGAAGGCGTCTTCCAGGCGGACCGTGGTCTGGCACTGGTCGGCAATGTCGTCCTTCACGGCCTTGCTGAGGCAATCGCGCTCCTTCACGAAGGCGTGGAACAGGCGGGTGATGCCCTCGCAGTGCAGCGATTCGTCACGCACGGACCACGAGACGATCTGCCCCATGCCCTTCATCTTGTTGAAGCGCGGGAAGTTCATCAGCATCGCGAAGCTCGCGAAAAGCTGAACGCCCTCGGTGAAGCCGCCGAACATGGCCAGCGTGCGCGCGATGTCCTCGTCATTGTCGACGCCGAACTTCTGGAGGTAGTCGTGCTTGGCCTTCAGCTCCTCGTATTCAAGGAACATGCCGTATTCGCTCTCTGGCATGCCGATGGTGTCGAGCAGGTGCGAATAGGCGGCGATGTGCACCGTCTCCATGTTGGAGAAGGCGGTGAGCATCATCTTGATCTCGGTCGGCTTGAAGACCCGCGCATACTTCTCGTGGTAGCAGTCCTGCACTTCCACGTCGGCCTGGGTGAAGAAGCGGAAGATCTGCGTGAGCAGGTTGCGCTCATGCTCGGAGATGTTCTGCGCCCAGTCACGGCAGTCCTCGCCCAGCGGCACTTCCTCGGGCAGCCAGTGGATCTGCTGCTGCGTCTTCCAGAAGTCGTAGGCCCAAGGATATTCGAAGGGCTTGTAGGTCTTGCGGGCTTCGAGAAGGGACATGGGCGGACAACTCCGGGTGTTCGATTCAAATGGCGCGCCGGGCGATTCGCAGAGCCGAAGCGCGGCTCTCCGCGCCTTTCCCGACGCATGATCTCTGGGGCGCGGGGCAAGCCCCGGTGCCGACACCAGCCACGATACTCAAATTTGATCGTTTTTGGAGCGGGTTTGGTAAAACTTCCCACAGCTTAAACAGGCATATCTAGCGCCTTCGTCATTATGGGAACGCTAGGGCTTGTAGGCCACCCCTTTCGCGGCGAATCGTGGAACCGGGCCGGTTTGCCGGGTATTCTTCCTCTACCAAGGCCAGTTCAGGCCCCTGACGGAGGACTTGCGATGCCCCCTTCCCCATCCCCTTTCGACCCTGTCCAGACCGCCTGGTCCACCGAATCGGGCATCGTGCGCAAAGGCATGACGGTGATCGACGCCGACGGCACAGTGCTCGGCACGGTCGACCATGTGGACGGCGAGGAAGTCATTCTCGAAGGCGAGGGTTCGTCCTTCGTCGCGACGACCCAGATCGACGGCGTAGACGGCGAGAGGATACTGCTCTCCCCACGCGGAGACGAAACTTTCGGCCTCGGCGCCCAGCCCTGAGCAAGCGCGGATCGCCTCTTTCCATGAAGCGTGGCGGCCATGGGACCAATGCCGGAACGAAGATCACGCACCTCCGTTTAGTCATCATCAAGTCCTGAACGACACTGGAGGAATCCCTATGTTCGAGAAACTTCGCGTCCGTGAACACATGGAAGTCACTGATTACAATGGCACCCATGTCGGTACTATCGATTCGGTGAAGGACGACCAGATCAAGCTTACGCGTTCGGACAGTTCCGATGGCGCGCACCATTTCATTGCTTTTGACAATGTCGATCGCATCGAAGACAATCGCGTATACCTGAAGCAAGGCACCCCGATTCCCATGGGCGCCGGCGCCAACTGACACCCCCTGCAGGGCCATCGCCCGCAAGCGATGACCCGTCAGGAACCGGCCCCAACAGTGGGCGATTCGCACAGGGATCGCCCCAATGCAGAACCCCGGCTCCTTTGCGGGAGGCCGGGGTTCTCGCATCTGGCGGGTCGCCATTCGCTCAGGCGATGGGCTGGCGAGATATGATACACCAAGGCTAGTAAATCTTCCCAAGCCCCTGCCGGGCTGATAGCGCTGTTTCACAACGAGAAGACAGTACGGGGAAGGAAGCCGTGATCGCACGCCCATGCTCAGCCGCCTTGCGGCTATTCCTCGCGGCATTCTCGCCGCTCGTGGTCACCGCTTGCGACAAGCCCGCCCAGCCGATCGAACAGGCCATGGTCGCCGATCCCGACGAATGGCCCAGTTGGGGCCGCACCGGCACCGAAACGCACTATTCCCCGCTCGACGAGATAGACACCGGCAACGTCGGCAAACTCAAGCTCGCCTGGCATTTCGACCTTGAGCCCGGCTACACCGCCAGCACCCCGCTCATGGCGGAGGGCAAGGTCTTCCTCACCACCGGCCACTCGCACATCCGCGCGCTGGATGCCGTCACCGGACGGCAGATCTGGGAATATGACGGCGGCACCCGCGAACGCGCGACCTCGGCGCTCCAGATGTCGTGGGGCAACAAGGGCATCGCCTACGATGCCGGACACGTCTTCCTCGTCACTACCGACGGCTACGTGATATCGCTCGATGCGAAGACCGGCAGGGAAGCCTGGAAGACCTACGACTATCCGGACGCAGCCCCGCGCAATTCGAATGGCGCGCCCCGTGTCTTCGGCGGCAAGGTGATCGTCGGTTTCGGCGGGGCGGACATCAGCCCGGCGCGCGGCTTCGTCACCGCCTATGACGAAAAGACCGGCAAGCTCGCCTGGCGCTTCTATACCACCCCCGGCGATCCGGCCTCACCCGGCAACGAGAAAGCCGAGGCCATCATGCGCAAGACATGGCCCAGCGGCTGGACCAACCCCGACGGCACGCGCCGGGGCGGCGGCGGCACGGCATGGAACGCGTTCAGCTACGATCCGGAACTCAATCTCGTCTATCTCGGCATCGGCAACGGATTCCCCTACAATCAGGCCAGGCGCAGCCCCGGCGGGGGCGACAACCTGTTCCTCTCCTCGATCGTCGCGGTGGACGTGAACACCGGTGCCTACAAGTGGCACTATCAGGTGTGCCCGGCCGAGCAGTGGGACTGTACCGCCACCACCGACATGACGCTCGCCACGCTCAAGATCGACGGCAAGGACCGCAAGGTCCTGATGCAGGCGCCCAAGAACGGGTTCTTCTACGTGATCGACCGGGCGACCGGCGCCTTCATCTCCGCGGAAAAGATCGCCAAGGTCACCTGGGCCGATCATATCGACGGCAAGACCGGTCGTCCGGTCGAGAATCCCGGAATTCGCTATGCCGGGAAACCCGGCTTGTTCGAAGTCTGGCCGGGGCCGACCGGCGCCCACTCGTGGATGCCGCAGGCCTACAGCCCGCTGACCGGCCTCGTCTACATCCCGGTCATCGAACAAGGCGCCCTCATCGGCGACGGCCAGAAGGGCGGCGGCGAGATCACGGCCGGAATGGGCGTCACGCTGATCCCCGAGGTCGAACTGCCCGGCAGCCACAGGAGCTTCCTCAAGGCCTGGAACCCGGTCACGCAGTCGGTCGCCTGGGAAGTCGAACTGCCCGGCAACTGGCCCGGCGGCGTCATGGCCAGCGCTGGCGGCCTGGTGTTCCAGGGCCAGATCGACGGCAAGTTCGTGGCTCGCGATGCGCAGACCGGCAAGGCTCTCTGGTCGTTCAAGACCGAAAGCCCGATCGTCGGCGCTCCGATAACCTACCGGATGAACGGGCGCCAATATGTCACCGTCATCACCGGAAGCGGTGGTAACGGTGCCGGAATCAACTCGCCCGGCAACGCCGCCTTCCGCACCGACTACCGCCTGCCGCGCCGGGTACTGACTTTCGCGTTGGACGGAAAAGACACCATTCCCCCGTTCCAGCTTCCCGAACTCGCCGCCCCGGCCGACCCGGACTTCAAGCCCGATCTCGCCCGGGCCCAGGCCGGCGCGATGCTCTTTGGAACCCGCGCCTGCCTCGTCTGCCACGGCTGGAACGCGATCGGCGGCGGCGCCGCACCAGACCTGCGCTATTCGCCGATGATCACCGACGCCGCCACGTTCCGGCAGGTGGTGAAGGGCGGCGCACTGAAGATGAACGGCATGCCGCCCTTCCCCGACTTTACTGACGAGGAACTGGAAACCCTGCGCTTCTACCTCCGCGCCCGGGCACAAGCCGCCCCGGCCGAGCAGAAGGCGCTCCTGGACAAAACCAGGGCCGCACAGGCCAGCAACGCCAAACCGCAGGACTTCGTGGGTAAATGGAACATCGTGATCCAGACCCCGGTCGGTCCCCAGAAGGCCGTGATGAACCTCCAGGTCGCAGGCAACGTGGTGACCGGAAAGGTGACCGCAGAACAAGGCACGGTGGACGTCGCGGGCGGCGTGAAGAATGGCCGTGCGAAATTCCAGGGCAAGGCCTCGATGCCGATGCCCATCACCATTAGCTACGACATCACCGTTCGCGACGGCAAGATGAGCGGCGAGAATGCAAACGGCCCCTTCGGCAGCTTCCCGCTGACCGGCACTCGCCCCTGACCGCCCATTCGAAGCATAGCCGGCGTATCTTCGATTGGCTGAAGACTGATAGTGCAGAAACGCCAAAGGGACCGCCTTGCGACGGTCCCTTTGCATTCTCAATCGCTTGAGAAATGGTGCCCAGAAGAGGACTCGAACCTCCACGCCCTTGCGAGCGCCAGCACCTGAAGCTGGTGCGTCTACCAATTCCGCCATCTGGGCACGGAAGCGAGGGGGCCTTTGGTGCCGTCCTCGCCGGGTAGGAGGGCGCCTCTAAGGGGCTGCCGGAATGTTGTCAACGCTCCTCATCGAACTTTTTTCAAATCGCGCGAAAAAAGGCGAAATCTCCGTCGGAGAGCTGCCGCCGGTTGCTCCGGAACCGGCCTTGTGCAATGGCGCAGGTCATGCGCGAAACCTGAGCGCAGGCGGCCTTTCCTTCATGCGCCTGCGCCCGCTGAAGGACCTGACCATGAGCCAAGCCACCGACCCCCTCTACGGCAAGATCGTCACGCTGCTGGGCGGCAGCGGCTTTCTCGGAAAGCATGTGGCCCAGGCCCTGCTCGCACGCGGCGCGCGTCTGCGCATCGCCAGCCGCAGCCCCAAGAAATCCTACGCCCTCAAGCTGCTCGGCAACCTTGGGCAGGTCCAGTTTGCGGGCGTGGACGTGACCAAGCCCGATTCGCTGGCCGCCGTGCTGGCCGGATCGGACGCCGTGGTGAACCTGGTGGGCGCGTTCAACGGCAATCTCGACGCCGTGCAGGGTGAAGCCGCGGGCCGCATCGCCGCTGCCGCCAGCGCCGCCGGCGCCGCTGCGTTCGTCCACGTCTCGGCCATCGGCGCCGAAGCCTCGTCGAGCGTCGCCTATGCGCGGACCAAGGCAGAAGGCGAACGGGCCGTGCTTGCCGCCTTCCCGACCGCCACGATCCTGCGCCCCTCGGTCATGTTCGGCCCGGACGACAACTTCGTCATGATGTTCGGCAATCTCGTTTCGCGCCTGCCGGTGCTGCCGGTCTTCGCACCGCAGGCGAAGCTCCAGCCGGTCTTCGTGGACGACGTGGCCGAGGCGATCGCCGAAACCCTCTCCGCCCCGGAAACACATGGCGGCAAGACCTTCGAGCTCGCCGGCCCGGAAGTGGTCTCGATGCTCGACCTCAACCAGCGCATCGCCAGGGCTGCCGAGCGTGATCGCACCTTCATCGAACTGCCCGACGGCATTTCCGGACTGATTGCCGCCCTGCCCGGCACCCCGATCAGCACCGACCAGCTCAAGCTGCTCCAGGCCGGCAATACCGCAAGCGGCACGTTGCCCGGCCTTGCCCAGCTCGGCATCACGCCGCGCCCGCTGGAGCTGTTCCTCGACCGCTGGATGGTGCCGTTCCGCAACCACGGCCGCTTCGGCACCAAGACCGCCGCAGCCTGATCGACCGGCGCAGGGAGCTTCTCGCTTCCTGCGCCGCCTCTATCCGTTCAGGCGTCCACTTCGGCGTAGTGGCTGGGCGGCTGGATCACTTCCATGCGCTCGCTGAGCAGCGGCCGGAACGAAGGCCGCGACTTCATCACCAGATACCAGCCCCGCGCCTGCTCGTGGCTCGACCAGTCGAGACCGCCGAGGTAATCGGCCACCGAGATCTGCGCCGCCGCGGCAAGATCCGCCAGTGTCATCGTCGCGCCCGCCAGCCAGGGACGGTTGTCGATCAGGTAATCGATATAGTCGAGATAGTCGTGAGCGAGCTTCATCGATTCGCGCAGCACCTTGGCATCGGGTGACTGGCGCAGGACGAGGCGCTTCTTCATCCGCTCATGCAGGAGCGGACCGGATACGTCGTGATAGAAATTCTCGTCGAACATGGCGATCAAGCGGCGGATTTCCGCGCGCTGCACGGCAGTGCCGCTGATCTGCGGGTTGCGATCGACGGTTTCCTCGAAATATTCGCAGATGGCGCGGCTATCGACGATGACGGTGCCGCGTTCGGTTTCCTTGACCACGGGGGTGCGCCCTGCCGGGTTCATCTCGAACAGCCGGTCCTCACCCTCCCACGGGCGCGCGGTCTGGAGTTCGTAGGCGATGCCCTTTTCGGCCATGAGAAGCCGAACCTTGCGGCTGAAGGGGCAGAGCGGAAACTGGAAGATGTGCCACATGGCAATTTCGAATGCCAAACCTGCCTTCCAGCGTCCACCCGGAGCCAAATGGCCATGCCGCCACGGGGGGCGAAACGCGTGGATAAGTCCCGTTTTCGCCGCATCGCCGGCAATCATCGTCGCAGCGGACCGCCTGCGATTGACCGGCCTGCGGCAGCCCGCCAAACCCCGTGCATTCACCACCCACGGAGCCCAAGCATGTTCAGCCACATCTGCGTCGGCAGCAACGACCTCGTCGCCGCGAAGACCTTCTACGACGCGATCTTCGCCGCGATGGGCGCCACCCCGCTGATGGCCGACCCTGCGGCAGGCCGCCTCGCCTATACCCACAACGGCTCGAACTTCATGATCGTCACCCCGATCGACGGCAACGAGGCCACTTTCGCCAATGGCGGCACGGTTGGCTTCTCGATGGACAGCACCGCCGCGGTGGATGCCTGGCATGCAGCCGGGTGCGCGGCCGGCGGACAGAGCTGCGAGGATGCGCCGGGCCTGCGCGAATTCCCGTTCGGCAAGCTTTATCTCGCCTATCTGCGCGATCCGCAGAACAACAAGCTCTGCGCGATGCATCACGTCCAGGCCTGATCCCACCGCGCCTCACCGTGCTGCCGGTGGCAGCATGGCGAGGCGCCCTCAGAACATCTTCGACCCTGACGACAAAAAACTGGAGAGAGAACGATGATCCTGAAAAGCCTGCGCCTCGGCACCAACGACCTTGAGAAGGCCCGCGCCTTCTATGACGCCACTTTCGCCGCGCTCGGCGTGGAACCCTGCGCGATCTCGAACGAATATCCGATGGTGATGTGGGATCTCGACGGCCTGAAGTTCCTGCTCGGCCCGGCGCGTGACGGCGAGCCCGCCACCCATGCCAACGGCGGAACGATCATCTTCGGCGCGAACGACGAGGCCACCGTGCGCGCCTGGCATGCCGCCGGTCTCGCCAACGGCGGCACTTGCGAGGGCCAGCCCGAGGCCAAGCCGCAGGCGCGCGGCGCCTTCGGTGCCTATATGCGCGACCCGGACGGCCACAAGCTGGGCATCTACAGCGGGCTCACCATGGGCGGCTGAAACGCCGCGCCTATCCGCGCGACAGCAGGAACACCGCATGTTCGGCGCGGAAATTCGCGGCGGCGGCGCTGCACTGCTGGTCGCCGGAGAGGAACCAGGCGCCTTCCACCTTGATGCCGCGTTCGCGCAGCAGTTCGCGGAAATCGTCCACGGTAAGGTGGTGGATGTTGGGCGTCTCGTACCAGGCGACCGGCAGCAGGCGCGTAACCGGCATCCGCCCGCCCCACAGCAGCGACAGCCGCACGCGCCAGTGCGCGAAGTTGGGGAAACTCACGAAGGCGCGGCGGCCGATGCGGAGAAGCTGCTCCAGCACCATGTCCGGGCGCATCGTCGTCTGCAGGGTCTGCGACAGGATCGCGTAGTCCACCGACTGGTCCGGGTAGAAGGCCAGGTCCTTGTCGGCATCGCCCTGGATCACCGACAGGCCCTTGGCGACGCAAAGGCCGACATTGGCGGAATCGAGCTCCATGCCGCGCGCGTCGCACCGCTTGTCTTCGCGAAGGGCCTGCATCAGCGTGCCGTCGCCGCAGCCCACGTCGAGCACCCGCGCGGCGGGATCGACATTGGCGGCGATCACCGCGAGATCGGGACGCAGGCCGTTCATTCGCCTGCCTCCATTATCGCCGCAAAGGCGGGGGAAAGCCGCTCCATCAGCCGGTCCGGGCGCGCCAGCGGCTTGAAGCCGAGCGCCGCATAGACCCCGTGGGCATCGGCCGTGGTAAGGCCGAAACGGCGAATGCCTGCATAGTCGGGATGCTCCACGAACCAGCCGGCAAGGCGCCGGCCGATCCCCTGCCCGCGCACGCTTTCATCCACCCACACGTCCGCCAGCCAGGCGAAACTGGCGCGGTCGGAAATGACGCGGGCGAAGCCGATCTGGGCCCCGTCCTCGCGATAGGCGCCAAGGCAGTGCGAGCCCGCGATCTGCTTCTCGACTTGCGCGCGCTCGATGCCGGGGCACCAGTAGCTGGTGGCCAGCCAGCCGTGGATGCGGGCCACATCCAGCCGGGCGGGATCGTCTGACAGTTCGATATGCGATGCCGTCACCGGCCTTCTCCCAGGAATCCCTCGACCACGCGATCGAGCGCGGGAACGTCGAGCAGGAAGCTGTCATGACCGTAAGGCGCGGACAGTTCGACGAAGCTCACCGGCAGGCCCGCCGCATTCAGCGCGTGGACGACGCCGCGCGAATCCGCGGTGGGGTAGAGCCAGTCGGTGTCGAAGCTGACGAGGCAGTAGCGCGCCTTGGACTGCGCGAAGGCATTGGCCAGCAAGCCGCCATGCTCCTCGGCCAGGTCGAAATAGTCCATGGCGCGGGTGATGTAGAGGTAGGAGTTCGCATCGAAGCGGTCCGTGAAGGCCAGGCCCTGATAGCGCAGGTAGGACTCGATCTGGAAATCGGCGTCGAACCCGAAGGTCTTCTCCTCGCGGTTCTGGAGGCGGCGGCCGAACTTCTCGGTCAGGCCCGCTTCCGAGAGATAGGTGATGTGCGCGGCCATGCGCGCCACCGAGAGGCCCTTTTCCGGGCCCTTGCCGTGATCGTAATAGTCGCCCTCGCGCCACTCCGGGTCCGCCATGATCGACTGGCGGCCCACTTCGTGGAAAGCGATGTTCTGCGCCGAATGGCGCGCGGTGGAGGCGATCACCAGCGCTGCGCGGATCCGGTCGGGGAAGTTCGAGGCGAGGCTGAGCGCCTGCATTCCGCCCATCGACCCGCCGACGACGGCATAGAGGCAATCGATCTCCAGCGCATCGAGCAGGGCGACGTGGCCGCGCACCATGTCGCGGATGGTGATGACCGGGAAGCGCATACCCCACGGCTTGCCGTCCGGCGCGAGGCTGGCCGGGCCGGTGGAGCCCATGCAGGAGCCGATCACATTGGCGCAGATCACGAAGAACCGGTCCGTGTCGATCGGCTTGCCCGGTCCGACCATGCGCACCCACCATCCGGGCTTGCCGGTCTTGGGATGATCCGAGACCACGTGATGGTCGCCGGTCAGCGCATGGGTGATGAGAATCGCGTTGTCGCGCGCGGCATTGAGCGTGCCGTGCGTCTCATAGGCGATGCGGACGCCCGGCAGGCTCTGTCCGCCGTCGAGCGGGAGCGGCTGGGCCAGTTCGAGAACCCGACTGGAGTCGATGATGGGCGTGGTGGACATGATGAACTGTGCCAAGTGGGGGACCGCCCGCGCCCTGTCAATTACTCGCTCGGTTGCCGGCGCCGGTTTGAAAAGTGCGCGGCTGGGTATTTTCGTTACACCGCGCGAATCCCGCTCGGGCTGAGCCGGCCGCCGCCCCTGCGGCGCGGCACCGATCGCCCAAATCGCCCCCTGTCCTTCACGCCGCCGCTAAGCTAATAGGCCGCGCATCATGACTGACAGCCAGACCATCAGCACCCGCCAAGCCCCGCAGCCCAAGCCGTGGATCGACGCGATCCATGCCTATGTGCCCGGCAAGTCCAAGGGCAAGGACGGCAAGCCGCTGATCAAGCTGTCGGCCAACGAGAACCCGCTCGGCACCAGCCGCCATGCGCTGGAAGCGCGCGCGCAGGCGCCGGCGCTCTATCCCGATCCCGACAGTACCGCCCTGCGCGAGGCGATTGCCGCCAGGCACGGCCTCGATGCGGCACGCGTCGTCATGGGCACCGGCTCGGACGAACTGCTCAACCTTGCCGCGCAGGGCTATGCGGGCCTTGGCGACGAAGTGATCTACGTGCGCTACGGCTTCTCGGTCTACGACATCGCCGCGCGGCGCTGCGGCGCAACCCCGGTCATCGCGCCCGACGCCGACTACGGCACCGACGTCGACGCCCTGCTCGCGCTGGTGACGGACCGGACCCGCGTGGTCTTCGTCGCCAACCCCAACAACCCGACCGGCTCCTACCTGCCAAAGGGCGAGATCGCGCGGCTTCACGCCGGGCTTCCCGCCGACGTGCTGCTGGTGCTCGACCAGGCTTACGGCGAATATGTCGCGCCCGAGGACGACGATGGATCGCTGGCATTGGCCCGGGCGCATGACAATGTGCTGGTGACGCGCACTTTCTCGAAGATCTTCGGCCTTGCCGGGGAACGGATCGGCTGGGCCACCGGCGCGCCGGGGATCGTCGCCACGCTCAACCGTATTCGCGGACCGTTCAACGTCTCCGCCACCGGCCAGGCCATGGCGCTGGCCGCGCTGGGCGATGCCGATTTCGTGGAGGCCAGCCGCGTCCACAACCGCGACGAACGCGCGCGCTTCGTGGGCAAGCTCGAAGCGCTGGGCAACCACGGTCTGCGTGCCCTGCCCACCCAGGCGAACTTCGTGCTGGTCCTGTTCGAAGGCGCGCTGACCGCCGAAGCCGCTTTCGACGGCCTCGCCGACCGGGGCTACATCGTGCGCTGGCTGCCGGGACAGGGCCTGCCGCAGGCCCTGCGCTTCACCATCGGCAAGCCCGAGGACATGGACGCGATCGCCGTCGCGCTGCGCGAAATGGCGGAAGCCGCGCAATGAGCATAAACAGCGTCGCGATCATCGGCCTCGGCCTTCAGGGCGGATCGATCGGCCTTGCCGTGCAGGAATACCTGCCCGGCGTGGCCACCACCGGCTACGACCTCAGCCCCGCCCACCGCGCCCGCGCGGCCGAGCGCGGCCTCGTCGGCACGGTCTGCGAGACGCCGGCCGAAGCCGTCGCGAATGCCGACCTCGTGATCTTCTGCGTGCCCCCCGGCGTGATGGGCATGGCGGCCGAGCAAGTGCGCGAGGCGCTGCCCGCGCATTGCCTCGTCAGCGATGTCGGCTCCAGCAAGGAAGCGATCTCCAGGGCGCTGGGCGATGCCCTGCCCGATCACCTGGTGATCCCCGCGCACCCGGTTGCCGGCACCGAGAATTCCGGCCCCGACGCGGGCTTTGCGCACCTGTTCCGCAATCGCTGGTGCATCGTCACCCCGCCCGCACGGACGGACATGGTGAAGCTCAGCGAGCTGGTCGGCTTCTGGGAAGGGCTCGGCGCCAATGTCGAGATCATGACCCCCGGCCATCACGACCTCGTGCTCGCCGTCACCAGCCACCTGCCGCACCTCATCGCCTATACCATCGTCGGCACCGCCTCCGACCTCGAGGACGTGACGCAGGGCGAGGTCATCAAGTATTCGGCCGGCGGCTTCCGCGACTTCACGCGCATCGCCGCCTCGGACCCCACGATGTGGCGCGACGTGTTCCTGTCGAACAAGGACGCGGTGCTGACCATGCTGCAGCGCTTCACCGAGGACCTGACCGCGCTGCAGCGCTCGATCCGGGTGGGTGACGGCGATGCCCTGTTCGAGCATTTCGCCCGCACCCGCGCAATCCGCCGCTCCATCATCGAGGAAGGGCAGGACGATTCCCGCCCCGACTTCGGACGCGGCGATCACGAGAACGGCCAAAAGAATCGCTGATCCCGCGGGAGCCGGCACGCTTCTCGGGCTTTGAGCGGGTAAGACCTCCCGAAGCTCTTCCCAAGGACACTGCCCATGGACAAGCCGCGCGTCCCATGAAACTCTCGATTCTGGCCCAACTTGATTACGCGCTGCCCGCGCCCACCGACGTGCTGCTCCAGCTCGAGGCGGCGATCCTTCCCGAGCAGCTGGTCCACAGCGCCCATATTTCGCTGCCTCCGGTCGAGCATTTCGCCCGCCTGCCCGGGCATGACCAGATCGGCGACCGGATCTGGCTCCATGTCGCCAATGCGCTGACCGTGCGCTACGAGGCCGTCGTGGAACCGCAGCGGATCGTGACCCCGATCGAGGGGCTGCCCGCCGTGCCGCCGCACATGCTCCCTGCCGAGACGGTCGATTACCTGCTGCCCTCGCGCTTCTGCCCTTCCGACACCTTCCAGGACTTTGCTCTAACGCAGTTCGGCATGTTCGAAGGCGGAAACAAGGTGGCCGCGATCCGCGACTGGGTGGCCGGCCACCTGGCTTACGTCCCCGGCTCCAGCAATGCGCAGACGAGCGCGGCCGACAGCTTCAATTCGGGCGAGGGCGTATGCCGTGACTATGCCCACCTCGTCATCAGCCTGTGCCGCGCCTCGGCCATTCCGGCGCGCTTCGCCAGCGTCTACGGCCTGGGCGTCAAGCCGCAGGACTTTCATGCCGTGGCCGAAGTCTTCCTCGACGATACCTGGCATCTGGTGGATGCCACCGGCATGAGCCGCCCCGAGGCGATGGCGAAGATCGGGGTCGGCGTCGATGCGGCGGCGGTTTCGTTCCTCACCAGCTACGGGCCGGTGGAACTGCGGAGCCAGTCCGTGGAAGTCCGCGAGATCGGCTGACCTCAGGGGTTCAGCGCATTGATCGCGGTCTGGACCCTGGCCTCGATCTCGTCACGCGCCAGGCCGGGCTCGATCCGCTCGCCCACGCGCAGGGTGATGGTGCCCGGCTTCTTCCAGCGGCGATGATAGAGCCTGCCGCTGTCCACCGCGACGGGGACCACGGGCAGGCCGAGCAGCTTGTAGAGCCCGGCGAATCCCGCTTGCAGCGGCGCGCGCTGGCCATGGGGAACCCGCGTTCCTTCGGGGAAGATCGCCAGCGGCCGCCCCTGCGACGCAAAGCCCCGCGCCGAGGCCACCATCGCCCGCAAGGCCCGGGCGCCCTGGTCCCGCTGCACCACGACCGCGCCGTACTGGCGCGCGGCCCAGCCCCAGCCCGGAATGTCGATCAGTTCGGCCTTGGGAAACGGTGCGGGAAACTGCATCTGCGCCGGCAGGTCGATCGCCTCGAAGAAGCTCTCGTGCTTCATCGCCACCAGCACGCCTTCCTCCGGCATCTCGCCCTCGATCACCAGCCGGATGCCCAGCAGCCAGCGGCAGCACAGGCGGTGGAACCTGGCCCAGCCCCGGACCGAGCGGCGCATCGGCTCCTGCCCGAACAGCGAAGCCACCCAGACCATCGTGACGAACACCAGCGTGCCCGGATAGAACACCAGGTAGAACAGCAGGCTGCGGATGACGTCGATCGCATTCGTGCGCATTATTTCGAGGTTCCAGTATGACGTTTCCAGGGCGGCCTGTTCCAGAAGTCCAGCGCCATGCGGCCCACGAACTTGTGGTATTCGAGGAACAACGTGCCGAGGCTGGGATGCGAAGGCACCGCATCCTCAAGAACGGTGACGCCCTGCGGTAATTCGCGTGCAAGCTCGTAGGCGGCGCGGCGCATATGCCAGTCCGCCGTCACCAGCCGCACCGTGCGGGCCTTGCGGCGCCCCACCCAGTCCGCCGCCTCAAGCGCGTTGGAGCGGGTGTCGTAAGCTTCGTAGCCGAGCGTGATGCAGCACTTCATCAGCCGGTCGGGAATCTTGAATTCGGCAGCGAGTTCGCCGGGCCTCACTTCGCGGTCGACGCCGGAGATCAGCACGCGCGGGGCACGTCCGGCCTCCAGCACGGCCATGGCCCGTTCGATCCTTCCCCGGCTGCCGGTCAGCACGATCACCGCGTCGGTCTTTACCGCATCGTCCAGCGGCCCCGGAAGCGCGATGGCAAACCAGAGGAAACCGAACAGCCAGATCAGCAGCAGGAAGGCGGCGGTGCGACGGAACATGAGATGCCTATAGCGTCTTGTGCGTACTATAGCATCTTGCGAAGTGCATGGAGCACGGTCAGCCGCGCGGTCAGCATCGCCAGCAGGGTGGAGAGCACCGGGACCAGCGCCAGCAGCAGCCAGTCGGTCCAGACCAGCGCGCCGCTGTCCACCAGTCCAGCCCCGAGCCCCGCGAAACGGCGGCCGAGCGACAGGATCACCACCAGCGCAAGCGCCAGCCCGACCGTTCCGCCGCCCGCCGCGTCATAGCCGATCGAACGCTGGAATACCTGCGCGACCTGGGTATCGGTTCCGCCCAGGAGATGGACTATCTCGATCGTGTCGCGATTGGCGCCCAGTGCAGAGCGCGCGGCCAGCAGGACCGCCGCGGCCAGCGCGCCTGCCAGCAGAACGACCAGCGAGATCGAGAGCACCTGCAGCGACAGCATCGCGTCGAATACCGGCTTCAGCCATGTCGACTGCGCATCCACCCGGGCGGAAGGCGCGGCGCGGACGAGAACCCGCTCGATCGCCGCAAGCCGGTCCGGGCTCGCCGCACCGTCGAGGCGCACGTCGATCAGCGCGGGAACCGGGATCGCCGCGCCGGTGGCAGCGGCGATCCCGCTGCCCAGCCAGGGTTCGATCAGGGCATCGAGTTCGGCCTGCGGAACCTGGCGAAGCCCGGCGACATGCGGCACGCGCTTGATCGCTTCGACCGCCGCCGCCGCTTCCCGGGCGCGAACGTCGTCACGCGGTTCGAGCACCTGCACCGTCACGCCGCCCTCGATTTCCGCGCGCGCGGAAGAGATGGCGTTGCCGAGCGCGAGCCCGGCGGCAAGCGCGATCGCCGTCATCGCCACCATGATCGCGATGACCCAGGGCATCGGCCCGGACATGCGGATCTGCGGGATCAGTTCGGCCCCGCGCGCACCAAGGCGGCGCCATGCCATGCGCGGCATTCCTTCTGCGCTCATGTCAGTTGCCGCGGCGGGTAGCGCAGGGCCCCGGTGGGATCGGCCAGACGCCCGCGATCGAGCCGCATGATAAGGCTCTCGGGCACCTTGCGCAGCAGGTCCAGATCGTGCGTGGCGACCACCACGGTCGTGCCCTGCCGGTTGAGCATCTCGAACAGGCGCATCAACTTGAGCGCCATCTCGGGGTCGACGTTGCCGGTCGGCTCGTCCGCCACCAGCATCGCCGGACGCGCGATCACGGCGCGGGCGATGGCGACGCGCTGCTGCTCACCGCCCGAAAGCGTGGCGGGACGCGCATCCATCCGCTCGGTCAGGCCGACCCATTCGAGAATGTCGCGGACCGGGCCGGCGATATCCTTCTCCTGGTGCCCCGCAACCCGCAGCGGCAAGGCCACGTTGTCGAACGCGGACAAGTGCGGGATCAGCCGGAAGTCCTGGAACACCACGCCGATCCGGCGGCGCAACATCGGCAACCGGCTGCGCGGCAGGGTGATGGCGTCCGTTCCGAACATGCGGATAGCGCCGCGCGAGGGGCGCTGGGCAAGATAGAGCAGCCGCAGCAGCGAAGTCTTGCCCGCGCCGCTGGCCCCGGTGAGAAAGTAAAACCGCCCCGGAAACAACGTGAAGGTCAGGTCGGACAGGATCTCCCGATCCGTGCCGTAACGCAGCCCGACATTGTCGAAATGGATGATTTCCCCGTCCGCGGTCATACTCGTCTAATCGGTTTACGGCCTGGCATGTTCGGGTCCGAACGGGCGACGAGACGCTATAGCGAGCATTGAATGTGGAAAAAAGGGCGTTCCGGCGTGTGCCCACAAGTCCATGTCTTGTCGCATGAGAGTCACTCGTGCTTATAGATTGCGATCATGATAATCGCCTGCCCCGCCTGCTCTACGCGATATGCGGTCCCGGACAGCGCGCTGGGCGTGGACGGGCGCACGGTACGCTGCGCCAAGTGCCGCCACAGCTGGTTCCAGGAAGGCCCCGAAGCCGCAGCGGAAGAAGCCCCGGTTGCGCAAGGGGCAGCAGGCACAGTTGCCGCACCGCCTCCTCCTCCCCCCGCGCAGCAAGCGCCGGTAGCGCCGCCACGGCCTGCCGCGCCGCCGCCGGTCCAGCCGGCTCCCGCGCAGGCCGCCCCCATTCAGGCACCCCCCGTGCAGGCCGCCCCGGTGCAGGCCCCGCCGCCGCGCGAAGCCATTCGCGTGCCCGGCCGCGCCCCCGGCCGCGAAGCGAGCGCTGCCGACATTCCCGGCACCCGCCCCGCAAGCACGCCGACCGATGAGGCCGGCCCGCTTTCCGCGCCCACGCAGGCGCCGCAGCCCGCGCGCAAGCCCGCGCCGATCTACGACGATACGACAAGCGTCCATTATGCGGACGAAAACGCGTCGAACTTCGATTTCTCGCCGCCGTTCCGCCCGCGCCGCAACTGGACGCGGATCGCGACGCTCGGCTCGGCGATCTTCGCGGTCGTGACCCTAGGCCTTACCGGCGCCGTCGCCTGGGGCGGCCTGCCGGACTGGCTGCCGATCCCGCGCCAGACCTTCTCTCCCGCCCAGCCCGACCTCCAGCTCGATTTCCCGCGCAAGCGGCAGGACCGCAAGCCCCTGCCCGACGGCACCGAATTCTTCTCGGTCAGCGGCACCATCAGCAATATCGGCAGCGAGGCCCGCTACGTGCCCTCGCTACTGGTCGTGCTGCGCGACAAGCGCGACCGCATCGTCTACGAAAAGGAAGTCGTCCCCTCGAAGCGCAAGCTCGCGCCGGGAGAGGCGATCACCGTCAACGAAGCGCTGACCGACATTCCCAAGGCAGCATCGGCCGCAGAGATCGGCTGGAAGCCCGACTGAGGCGGGCCGGCTCACCCCGCGTGAGCCCGGGCTCCTTTGCAGCGCCGCACCGGCCCTGCACTTTTTGCAGGATTTCGCTTACCTGTTCGCCGCCATGCGCGGCCCGCTTCACCATGCCGTGACGCGGCCCGATCCGGCCATGCACCCGCATCAAATCGGCCGAGCCACGCAAATCCGCCATAAATTCCGTGCGGTGCAAAAAAATTCGCTCTTTTTGAAAATAATTGGCCGAAGCCACTTGCCGGGTCAGGAACCCTTTGCTAGTGGCGCGCTCCTGCCACGGGGCGGCTTCGAAGCCCCCCCGGTGATTTAGCGGTCATGGCGGAATTGGTAGACGCGCAACGTTGAGGTCGTTGTGGGCGAAAGCCCGTGGAAGTTCGAGTCTTCTTGACCGCACCATCACTCTCGCAAGAGATCTGGTAAAGCCTTCGGGCCCCCGCAAGGGGGCCCGAAAGTCGTTTGGGGCCTTGAAAATACGGTCCGGGAAAAAACGGTCCGGGAAAAAACGGATCCGCACGACCCGGCCTCCGCCGATCGGCCACTGCCATCCCGCACTTCGATCAGGCGCCTGAAATCCAGGCTACCCGAGCACCCTTTTCAGGCTACGGCGCGCGCTGTCGGCCTGGCGGTCTTGCCGGGCGTTTCCGGCGGCAGTTCGCCCAGCAGGTCCCGCACCACTGCATATGTCCGGTCATTGTCCACGTCGATCGCCTGGGTGCCGTCGGCCATGACCACGGCGCGCACGCGCAGCCGCAGGCGGCGCGAAGCCCGCACCACCGCACCCGAAAGCGTCTCCAGCCGCAGCTTGACCATGAGCAGCCCGGCAAGGCCCAGTGCCCGCCAGATCCGGGCGCCCTCGCGGTCGGAGGCGCCCCGGCCGCGAAACACGTCAACCGCGTGGACGAAACGCGTCCCCGCCATGCCATAAAGGTCGCACGCCGCGAACTCGCCGTCGCGCAAGGCTATATAGCTGCGCAGCGCATTGGGATGCGCGGCTTCCACCGCCTCGCGCCGGGCCAGCGCGAAAGTGACATCGCAGCTTTCCAGCGCATCGGCCATGGCGTCGATCGATTCCGCGCTGAGCAGGGCGTGGTCGGCGGTGGTGACGAGCAGCGGGCCATCCCAGTCCTCCGCCGCCGCGCGCACGCTTGCCGCGATATCCTGCCGCGCTTCCACCAGCGCCACGCTGCCGCGCCCCGGCAGCCGCGTCAGCACGTCCCACACCGGGTCGAACGCCTCCCGCTCCACGCAGACCGCAAGGCTGGCGACGCGGGGATGCTGCGCCGCCGTCTGCAGCACATGGGCGATGAGCGGCCGCCCCGCCAGCGGCACGAGGCAGCGGTGCCTTTCGCCGAAACGCTCTGCCAGTGGATCGATTCCGCCGGGGCCGAGGCCATGCCCCGCCAGCACCACCAGCCGCAGGGGCAGGCGCTCGATACCGTCGCTATCAGGAGAAACCGGTGAAGCCATAATCTGCGTCGCTATGCCGCGCGCGTGTGACAGCCCCGTGACCGGCGCGGAAATCCGCGATTTTCGCATGACGCGCCGCAAGCCGATGCGCACAAGCTATGGATAAAGCCGCAGCATTGCCTTGCCTCTCGCGCCCGGCTTGCGCAAGGCATGCGGCGTGAGCGCGAATATCGTGATCGGCCAGACCCCGCAGGGCGAGTCGATCGAAATCGACATCAAGGAACTTCTGGCGACCCGCCTGCTGGTGCAGGGCAATTCCGGGTCCGGCAAGTCGCACCTGCTGCGCCGCCTGCTCGAGGAGAGCGCCTCCATCGTGCAACAGGTGGTGATCGACCCCGAGGGAGACTTCGTCAGCCTGGCCGAGGAATTCGGCCATGTCGTGATCGACGGCGCCGCCTATGCGGAAGGCGAGATCGTCCGGCTGGGCGCGCGCATCCGCGAACACCGCGCCTCGGTCGTCCTCGCGCTCGACGAGCTTGAGATCGACCAGCAGATGAAATGCGCCGCGCAGTTCCTCAACGCCATGTTCGATGCCCCGCGCGAACAGTGGTATCCCGCGCTGGTCGTGGTGGACGAGGCGCAGATGTTCGCCCCCGCCGCCGCCGGCGAAGTGTCCGAGGAGGCGCGCCGCGTCAGCCTCGCGGCGATGACGAACCTGATGTGCCGGGGCCGCAAGCGCGGCCTTGCCGGGGTCATCGCCACCCAGCGCCTCGCCAAGCTGGCCAAGAACGTGGCGGCCGAAGCCTCGAACTTCCTGATGGGCCGCACCTTCCTCGACATCGACATGATCCGCGCCGCCGACCTGCTGGGCATGGAGCGCCGCCAGGCGGAACAGATCCGCGACCTGGCGCGCGGCCAGTTCCTCGGCCTCGGCCCGGCGATCAGCCGCCGCCCGGTGGCGGTGAACATCGGCACGGTCCTGACCGGTGCCAAGTCGGTCACCCCCGGCCTCACCCCGTTGCCCACGGCGACCACCGAGGAACTGCGCGAACTGCTGCACGACAATCTCCACGTCGAGCCGGAACGCCCCGATTTTCCGCGTCCCGCCCCGCGCCCCGCGATCGACGTCGAGGAACTGAGCGAATCGATCGCGCACGGCCCCTCCGCCGGCCCGTCTTCCGCACCGCCGCCGCGCCCCGAACGGCCCGAGCCGGAGCCGGAAGAAAACCGGGCGGCCATGCTCGAAATCCTGAACACCATGGCGCAGGACCCGGATTGCACGTTCCAGTCCGCGACCACGCTGTTCCAGGACTTCACCATTCGCTGCCGCATGAAGGGCATCTCGGTGCGCGGGCTCGATGCGACGATGTTCCGCCGCGGTTTCGCCGCCGCCATCGCCGGTATCGAGGACCCCGACGACGAACGCTGGTTCGATCTGGTCAACCTTGCCAAGCACGTTCCCGACGATGCGCTGGCGCCGTTCTACATGATCGCGCGCGCCGCCATGAACGACGAGCCCTGCCCAGACGACATGGTCCTGGCCCGCGTCTACGGCACCAGCAGCCCCCGCCGCGTGCAGCGCCTGCTGGACTATCTGGAAAAGGACGGGCTCATCGTCGTGCGCACGGACTTTTCGGGCAAGCGTTCGGTCGGACTGCCCGATCTCGGGGTTACAACCGCGCCCGTCGAGGGGTAAAAGGCCGTCATGGCCGAGATCATCAACCTTCGCATGGCCCGCAAGGCCAAGGCGCGCGACGCCGCCCGGACCCAGGCGGACACCGCCCGCGCGCAGCATGGCCGCACCAAGCACGAACGCCGGGCGACCGAGGCGGAAATCACGCGTCTGGGCCGCATCGTGGACGGTGCCAGGCGAACCCCGGAACAAGGCGAAGACTGATGCGCACGACTTATCTCGACGCCACGGTGCGCCTGTACCACCTCGATTCCGGCCCGGACGGCGGCGCCGCCAGCACGCTGTTCTACGGCACCCTGGCCGAGGCCATGGACATGGCCGCCCGGCAACCCGAAGAGGTGCAGGACGGCCTGTTCATCGCCACCGACAATGACGTGGTGGCCTATGTCGATCTGATCGAGGGCTGGTAGAAACTCAGAACCGCGCCTGAAGGCCGGCCGCCAGATAGTGGTCGCCGATATTGCCCTTCACGTCGATGCGCGGAAGGATCGGCATGGAGACCGTGCCGTAGGCCCGCAGGTCGTCACCGATCAGCCGCGCGCCGACACCCAGGCCGAGCGACATCGGCAGGCGGTACATCGCCTCTACCTTTCCAAAGAACCTGGTGCCGGAATTGTCGCACTTGCCGTCGGAAACCTGCGCGCCGCTGCTGCGGTTGAAGCACTGCGAATCGTCCGTGAAGTAGCCGGGATGGTCGCGGTGGTGGAAGAACACGCCCGCGCCGGGCGTGATGCTGAAGCCGCCGTCCTGGATCACCGGCACGCCGATCGCCAGTTCGCCGCCCCAGTCCCCTTCCGCGCGGGCCACGTTGGCCTCGGCCGTCACTTTCGCGGCGGCGGGCGTGGCAGCGGCGAACAGCGCGGCCGGAGCGACGACGGCGGCAAGCGCGGCAAGACGGATTTTCATGATATGTCCTTGAATTGCGATATCTGGAATTCTCTGCCGAGGCGTAGGATTCCGGCAGGGTAAAGCGCAAGACGGGCCGATTCGTTCCAACCCGGACAGGGCTCGATCCATCCCGCGCCGCCGGGCCGGAACGGTGCGGTTACTCCAAAGAGACGTACCCGAAACGGATCGCGGCGCTTGCGGCGACAGGTGGCGGCAGGCAGACTTTCCCGGTCACACCGCAAGGAAACGGCATGATCTTCGAGCAAATCGCCACGGGCGGCTGCCAGTCATACCTGCTCGGCTGCGAAGCCAGCCGCGCCGCGATCCTGATCGACCCGGAACAGTCCCAGATCGATCGCTATGTCGGCCTGGCGAGCCAGCTCGGCGTCCATATCCGCTACGTGCTCGACACGCACACGCATGCCGATCACTTCTCCGCCAGCCGCGAACTGGGCAGGCTGCTGCGCGCGCCGGTGGTGATGAACCGCCTGAGCCCTGCCCCTTATGCCGGGATGCGACTGGACGATGGGGACATGCTGATCGTCGGCGAGTTGCGCCTGCGCGCCCTGCACACGCCGGGGCATACGCGCGATTCGATGTGCATCCTTGCCGCGGACCGGGTCTTCACCGGAGACACGCTGCTGATCGGCGGCACCGGGCGCACCGATCTTCCCACCGGCGATCCCGCCGCCCTTCATGACAGCCTGTTCGGCAAGCTGCTGAAACTTCCGCCAGAAACGCTGGTCTATCCCGCGCATGACTACAAGGGCCGCAGCCATTCCACCATCGGCGCCGAAATCGCCGAAAATCCGCGCCTGCAAAAGACCGACCGGGATGAATTCGTGGCGATGATGCAGCATCTGGACCTGGCCGCGCCCACCCATCTCACCGAAGCGCTGCGCACCAACATGAACGGCGGCAGGACCGTTGCCCAGCTTCTCGCCGAAGCCGCCGCGCGCGTTCCCTTCATCGCGCTGGAGGAATTGAACGCGCGGATCGGCACCCTAGCCGGCGACATGATCGTGCTCGACGTGCGCGAGAAGGAAGCGTTCGAGGCCGGCCATATTCCCGGCGCCGTCCACCTGCCGCGCGGCCAGCTCGAACTGCGGGTCAACGCGATGCTCTGCGATCCCACCGCCCGGCTGGTGACATGCTGCGAATTCGGCAAGATCTCCACGCTGGCCGCCGCGACCTTGCGCGAACTGGGGTTCCTACGCGCGGTCGCGCTGGACGGCGGCGTCAAGGCATGGGCAGAGGCGGGCTATCCGGTCGAACGTCAGGCCTGAAACACCACTTTCGTTCCCGCCGAAACCATCTGCGCCAGCCGCGCGGCGTCCCAATTGGTCAGGCGCACGCAGCCATGGCTTTCGGTGCGGCCGATGTTCTGGGGTTCGGGCGTGCCGTGAATGCCGTAGTGCGCCTTGGACAAGTCCAGCCAGACCACGCCGACAGGCCCGTTCGGCCCCGGCGGCAGGAGCTTGTCCTTCGCGCTTTTCTTGGCATCCCAGAACAGGTCCGGGTTGAAGTGATAGTCCGGATTGCGCGCCTCTCCCACGATCTTCCAGGTGCCGAGCGGCAGGGGATCGTGGCCGCTGCCGGTGGTCACCGGGAACTGCGCGATCAGCTTGTTCGCACCGTCATAGACCCGCAGCGCGCCATCGGACTTGTCGACCACGACGTGATCGGCCCTGGGTTGCTCCGCCGCGACGCCAAGGCGCTGGAGGGTATCGGCCCAGCCGCTCTCGTCCCCCTCGATGGTCGCAAGTCCGGCATCGCGAACGTCGGGCACCCGGATCGTCCGCCCCGCGCCCAGCACCGTGCCTGCGCCGTTGAGCGCCAGCAGCGTTTCGGGCGTGGTGTGGAACCGTTCGGCCAGCGCCTCGGCCATGCTGCGGTATCCCAGGTGCTTGAACCGCGCCTGCCCGGCCATGTCCTTGGGCAGGTCCGGCACGAACGGGCCTCTCGCGAAGTCCGCCGGGATCACCACGTTGCGCGTTCCAGCGCTGTCGCTGCCCGAAAGCAGCGCCTGCTGGGTCGCCGGGTCCAGCCTGCCGCTTGCCGGCAGGCCCCGTGCTTGCTGGAACCCGCTGAGGGCGAGGCGGTAGGACTGGCCTTTCTTGCCGTCTATCACGCCGGAGGAGAAGCCGAGCCGGTCGAGCGCGACTTGCGCGCGCAGCACGAGGCTGTCGGCCGATTCGGTGGCGGCGCCGCCCGGCGCGTCGGCAAAGGCCAGTCCCTGCCCCGGCGATGTCGCGCCGGTGCGCTCACCGGAAGGGGCACGCTCGGAATGGCAGGCGGAGAGCAGCAGGGCCGCGGCGACGGAGACAAGCGGCAGGGTTCGCAACACGCGGGGCATCCTTCTTTTTTCCTCTTTCCCCATCAACGCGCGAAGCCGCGCCCGGCTTCACGGCGGCGCGCGTTTTTGTGCCGCACGCCGCCACCTGCTCACGCCGCGCCTGCCGCCCAACCTGCCGGAAGCGCGCGTCCCACCGTGCCGGAGGCGCGCCCACCCCCATTGTGCCGGAGGCCCGCTTGCCATACCGGCTGGCGCGATGAGCAGGTTCGATTCCTTCTTCGCGGCGGCACTCGGCCGGATCGAGAGCGCCGGACAGCGCCGCATCTTGCGTCCCGCCGCGCTGGAGCCCGGCGGCCGCATCCGGCGCGGCGGCCGCGAGCTGATCGACTTTTCCAGCAACGACTATCTCGGCCTTGCCCGGCATCCGCTGCTGGTCGAACGCGCCCGCGCATGGACCGAGGCCCTGGGCACCGGCTCCGGCGCCTCCCGGCTGGTAACCGGCACGAGCGAGGCGCATCTCGCGCTCGAAGCCCGGATCGCCGCGTTCAAACATGCCGAGGCGGCGCTGATCTTCGCCAGCGGCTGGCAGGCCAATGCCGCGGTGATCCCCGCCCTGCTCGCCGCCGCGCCCGGCGCCATGGTCTTCACCGACCGGCTGGTCCACGCCTCCATGCACGCCGGCATCGCCATTTCCGGCACGCGCCAGCACCGTTTCCGCCACAACGACCTCGATCACCTGGAGGAGCTGCTGGCCGGCAAGGGCCGTGACGCGCCCGCCCGGCTGATCCTTACCGAAAGCGTGTTCTCGATGGACGGGGACCGCGCCGATATCGCCCGCCTGGCCGATATCGCCGCCCGGCACGACGCCTTCCTGTTCGCCGACGAAGCCCATGCCACCGGCGTGCTCGGCCCCGGCGGCGCGGGGCTTTCGGCGCAAGTGCCCGGCGGGATCGACCTCGTGATGGGCACCTTCAGCAAGGCGCTCGGCGGATTCGGCGCCTATGTCGCGGGATCGCGGGTGATGATCGACTACCTCGTCAACGCGGCGAGCGGCTTCGTCTTCACCACCGCCCCGCCGCCCGCCGTGCTTGGCGCGATCGACGCCGCGCTCGACCTCGTGCCGGCCATGGACGAGGAGCGCGCCCACCTCGCCGCGCTGGGCGAACGCCTGCGCCGCGGGCTCGCCGCGCTCGGCATCGACCATGGCGCGTCCAGCACGCAGATCGTCCCCGCCGTGATCGGCGCGGAAGAAGCGGCGCTGGGCCTCTCGCGCCAGCTGGAGGAACGCGGCCTGCTCGCCTCGGCGATCCGCCCGCCAACGGTGCCGCCGGGCACCAGCCGCCTGCGCCTTGCGCTGCGGGCAACTCATTCCAAAGCCGATATCGATGTCCTGCTGGAAGCCATCGGCGATGCGGTGGGCCCGATTTCGCAGGCCGGGGAACGGCGATGAAGCTGCTCTTCGCCCATGGCTGGGGTTTCGGCAGCGCATTCTGGGAACCGCTCGCGAACCTGCTGGCGGACATGCCGCAGGCGATCGACGATTGCGGCTACTTCGGCACGCCGCGCGCCTGCCGCGTGGAAGGCCCGTGCCTTGCGATAACCCACTCCTACGGCACGATGCGCGTGCTGGCCGATCCGCCGCCGGGGCTCGTCGGCATCGTGGCGATCAACGGGTTCGAGCGCTTCACCGCCCGTCCCGACCGCGCGGGCGTCCCGGTGCGCGTGGTGGACCGGATGCTGCGCCGTTTCGGCGAGGACCCGCGCGCCGTGCTCGCCGAGTTCCGCCGCCAGTGCGGTGCAGGCGATGGCTTCGGCGAAATCGACGCGGACCTGCTCCGCACCGACTTGCTGCGCCTGCGCGATGCCCAGCCGCCGCTGCCGGCGGTGCCGGTACTTTCGCTGCAAGGCGCGCGCGACCCGCTTTTGCCCGAGGCGATGCGGGCCGCCGTTTTCGCGGGCGCGGCCGTGAGCCGGATCGAAAGCGCCGCGGGCGGACACCTCCTGCCGCTGGAAGCGCCGGAGCTTTGCGCCGGGGCGGTGCGCGGCATGATCGGGCACGGAGCATGAACGTTCCACGTGAAAGCATCGCCCGCGCCTTCGCCGGGGCTGCCGACTATGACGGCAACGCACGCATCCAGCGCGACATCGCGCAGGCCCTCGCCGCGCGGATCGCCGCGCTTGCCCTGCCCCGGCGCCCCCGCGTGCTGGAAATCGGCTGCGGCACCGGATTCCTCACGCAGGCACTGGCGGGCCTTGGCGGGGACTGGCTCGTCACCGACCTCTCGCCCGAGATGCTGGAGCGTTGCCGGGCGCGGCTGGGCGAAGACGCGCACCGCCGCTTCGCCGTGCTCGACGGTGAGTACGGCGATCCCGGCGGCGGCCCGTTCGACCTGATCTGCTCCAGCCTCGCCGTGCAGTGGTTCGACGATGCCCCGCGAGCGCTCGCCCGCATGGGCGGCTGGCTTGCACCCGGCGGCCACCTGATGGTGACGACGCTCGGCCCCGGCAGTTTCGCGCAGTGGCGGGAAGCGCACGCGGCGGAGGGCCTCGCGGCCGGAACGCCCCGCTTCGCCCCGGTCGCGGCCTTCGGCGACTTCTCCGTCACGGCCGAGAACCGCATCGAGCGCCATGACGATCCGCTCGCCTTCCTGCGCGCGCTCAAGGCCATAGGCGCGCACGCCGCCGATGCCGGGCACCGCCCGCTTTCTCCCGGCCAGTTGCGCCGGACGCTGGCTCGTTTTGCCCAAAGCGGATGCGAAGTCACTTACGAGGTCGTGACCTGTCACTTACACCGCGCTAGGTGAGCGCCCCATGAGACCCCAGATCGCCAGACCCCTGACCGTCACCGGAACCGATACCGAAATCGGCAAGACCGTGTTCGCCGCCGCGCTCGCCGGGGCGCTGGGCGCGCATTACTGGAAGCCGGTACAGGCCGGGCTCGAGGAAGACGGCGGCGATGGAGACCGCGTGGGGCGGCTGTCCGGCCTGCCCGCCGGCCACATCCTGCCCGAAGCCTACCGCCTCGCCACCCCCTGCTCCCCGCACCTCGCCGCCGAGATCGACGGGGTGGAGATCGATCCCGAACGGCTCGCCCTGCCGCAGGTAGAAGGGCCGCTGGTGGTCGAGGGGGCGGGCGGCGTCATGGTCCCGCTCACCCGCACCATGACTTATGCCGACCAGTTCGCGCGGTGGCAGGCGCCGGTGGTGCTGGTGGCGCGCACCGTGCTGGGCACGATCAACCATTCGCTGCTCTCGATCGAGGCGCTGCGTTCGCGCGGCGTCGAGGTGCTGGGCGTGGCTTTCGTGGGCGATGCCGTGGAAGACAGCGAGGCCACTATCTGCGCCATGGGCAATGTCCGCCGCCTCGGCCGCCTGCCCCGCCTCGCATCCCTGACCCCCGAGGCCCTGGCCCGCGCCTTTGCAGCAAACTTCCGCATCGAGGACTTCAGGGCATGACATCATCGGTCTGGCATCCCTTCACGCAGCACGGGCTTGGCGAGCCGGTGCCGCTCGTCACCCATGCCGAGGGCGCGCTGCTGCACACGGCCGACGGCAAGGCGGTGGTGGACGCGGTTTCCTCGTGGTGGGTGACGACGCACGGCCATTCCCATCCGCGCATCCGCGCCGCCATCGCGGAGCAGGCGCAGAAACTCGACCAGATCATCTTCGCCGGATGGACGCACGAACCGGCCGAACAGGTCGCCGCCGGCCTGCGCGAGATCATGCCGGAAAGCCTGACGCGGGTGTTCTTCTCCGATTCGGGTTCGACCAGTGTCGAAGTCGCGCTGAAGATGGCGCTCGGCTACTGGCACTGGCGGGGCGAGAACCGCCACCGGATCGTGGTGATGGAGAATTCCTACCACGGCGACACCATCGGCGCGATGTCGGTGGGGGAGCGCGGCGTGTTCAACCAGCCCTACGAGCCGCTGCTGTTCGGCGTCGGCCGCATTCCCTTCCCCGCAGCGGGCGCGGAACAGCAGACGCTGGACGCGCTGGAGGCGCTCTGCCGCCAGCCGGACACCGCCGCCCTGATCGTGGAACCGCTGATCCTCGGCGCGGGCGGGATGCTGGTATACGGCCCGGAAACGCTTGCCGCGATGCGCGATATCTGCGCGCGGCACGGGGTCCTGTTCATCGCCGACGAAGTGATGACGGCATGGGGCCGCACCGGCACCCTGCTCGCCTGCGAACAGGCCGGCATCGTCCCCGACATCCTCTGCCTTTCCAAGGGGCTGACCGGGGGCGCCGTCCCGCTCGCCGTCACCATGGCCAGCGAGCCGATCTTCGAGGCGCATTACTCCGCCGACCGCGCGCGGATGTTCTTCCACTCGTCAAGCTACACGGCAAACCCGATCGCCTGCGCCGCCGCCGCCGCCAACCTGGCGATCTGGCGCGAGGAGCCGGTGCGCGAAAGGATCGCCGCGCTGGCGGAAAAGCAGGCGGGCTGGATCGCGAAGCTCGGCCAGTTCTGCCATTTCGACAATCCCCGCACGATCGGCACGATCGCCGCGCTGGACCTCAGGACCGCCGGCACCAGCGGCTACATGAGCGACCTCGCTCCGCGCCTCATGGCCTTCTTCCGGGAACGCGACGTGCTGCTGCGCCCGCTCGGGAACACGGTCTACGTCATGCCGCCCTACTGCATGACCGACGATCAGCTCGCACAGGTGTGGGATGCCATCGGCGAAGCGGTGATATCGTTCTGAAAAACGGATAATCCCGCCTCCCCGGCGCGGCATTCGCGAAACGGGGAGGCGGGACCGTGGCCGCCGCATGGGGGGTAACGGCGGCCGGGGTAGCTCTGGTCAGTCTGCCGTCTCGGGCACGGGCGAGAGCGCGGGGTTCACGCTCATGCCCAGTGCGCTGGCCACGCCCTGGCCGTAAGCCGGATGGCAGCGGGTGCAGTTGTCGATGTGCCGCTGCTTGATGAAGTCCGGCGCATCGCCCATGGCGCGGGCCGTATTCTCGAACAGACGCTGCTTCTGGTCGGCGTCGATCAGTTCGAACAGGGCGCGCGGCTGGCTGTAGTAGTCGTCATCATCCTCGCGGAAGTTCCAGAAATCGGCGTTTCCATCGATCTTCATCGGCGGTTCGCGGTACTCGCCCTGGCCCTGCCACTGCCCGAACGAGTTCGGGTGGTAGTGCGGCAGGCCGCCGTAGTTGCCGTCCACCCGGCCCTGGCCGTCGCGGTGGTTGGTGAAGACCGGGCAGCGCGCGGCGTTCACCGGGATCTGGTGGTGGTTCACGCCAAGGCGGTAACGCTGCGCATCCGAATAGGCGAAGAGACGCGCCTGCAGCATCTTGTCGGGAGAGACGCCGATGCCGGGAACGAGGTTGGAAGGGCTGAAGGCGCTCTGCTCCACATCGGCGAAGAAGTTCTCCGGATTGCGGTTCAGCTCCATCATGCCGACCTCGATCAGCGGGTAGGTCTTCTGCGACCAGACCTTGGTGAGGTCGAAGGGGTGGAACCCGCAGGTCGCCGCTTCTTCCTCGGCCATGATCTGCACCATGACCTTCCACTTCGGGAAATCGCCGCGCTCGATGGCGTCGTAGAGATCGCGCTGGTGCGATTCGCGGTCACCTGCCACGATTGCCGCCGCTTCGGCGTCGGTCAGGTGGGCGTGGCCCTGCTGGGTCTTGAAGTGGAACTTCACCCAGAACCGCTCGCCCGCCTCGTTGTAGAACGAGTAGGTGTGGCTGGAGAAGCCGTCCATGTGGCGGTAGCTCCTGGGGATGCCGCGATCGCCCATGACATAAGTGACTTGGTGGAACGCCTCCGGCAGCAGGGTCCAGAAGTCCCAGTTGTTGGTGGCGCTGCGCATGTTGGTGCGGGGATCGCGCTTCACCGCCTTGTTGAGATCGGGGAACTTGCGGGGATCGCGCACGAAGAAGACCGGCGTGTTGTTGCCGACCATGTCCCAGTTGCCTTCCTCGGTGTAGAACTTCACCGCGAAGCCGCGAATGTCGCGTTCGGCATCGGCGGCGCCGCGCTCGCCCGCAACCGTGGTGAAGCGCGCGAAGATCTCGGTCTGCTTGCCCGCCTCGCCCAGGAACTTCGCGCGGGTATAGCGGCTGACGTCACCGGTGACGGTGAAAGTGCCGAACGCGCCCGAACCCTTGGCATGCATGCGCCGCTCGGGGATGACTTCGCGGTTGAGGTTGGCCAGCTTCTCCAGCAGCCACACGTCCTGCATCAGCAGCGGCCCGCGCGGCCCGGCAGTCAGCGAATTGGAATTGTCGACCACCGGCGCGCCGAAGGCGGTGGTGAGAGGGGTAGGAGTGAGCGAAGTCTCGCCGTGGGCGTAGGGGCACTTTCCGCCGCCGGGTGTGGTTTCGGTCATGGTCTCACTCCTTGTCTTGTCCGTCCCGCTAAGGGCTTGCGAGACGGTTCTAACCGAAGGAGACTGATTGAATAAGCTATACGAAGGCGTAAGTGTAATCGCTTCAGGCGATTAGTTGCACAGGGCCAGCTGCAGACGGCCCTTACAGCGTCCTGCTGATCGCGAGCCGGGCCTGGAGCGAAATCAGCGTCGAACTGGCGTCCGCCACGTCGCCGCGCCGCACCGCATCGCGCGCGCGCCTGATTTCGGCGGCCAGGAACTTGCGCACGTCCCCGGGCGTGCCTGCGCCGAGCGCGCCAGCCTTGGCGGACAGCGTGGCCAGCCCGGCAAGCGCATTGGCATTGGCATTGGCGGTGCCGGTATCGCCGTTACCCAGTTCGGTCGCCAGGTTGCCCGCGCCGATCTCGATCTGCATCAGGGTGGCCTGGTCCTGTTCGCCCAGCCGCGAGGTGCCCGTCATCGGGGCCTGCTGCGCGGGCGCGGCGGCCAGCGCCTCGGGGAGATCAGAGGTCATCTTCTCGAACGCCAGCGTGCCGAGCAGCGCCGCGGCGGCCAGCACGATGACGAGGATGACGATGCTGGAGGGCTGACGGAGGGTGGAAGTCAGCGTCTTGGTCATGGGAAAGGCAGTTCCATTCGGGAGTATCGTCAATCGCATTATAGAACGATGCGGCGCAGGAAGGTGGCCGCGCCAGCTTGTGCGCGGCGCTGCAGCATCCTATGGGCTCGCTCATTCATGAATGCGGGCTATGGGAGCATCAATGGCCGCCAACTCCAAGACCTCGGCGCTGATGGCGCGGGGATGCGAATTTCTCGGCAGCGAATATGCCATCCTGTGCGGCGCCATGTCCTGGGTATCCGAACGCAATCTCGTCTCGGCCATCAGCAATGCCGGCGGCTTTGGCGTCATTGCATGTGGTGCGATGAACCCCGAGCTCCTCGACAAGGAGATCGAAGGGACGCGCGCCCTGACCGACAAGCCTTTCGGTGTCAACCTCATCACCATGCATCCGCAGCTCTTCGAGCTGATCGCGGTCTGCGCGAAGCACAAGGTCGGCCATGTCGTGCTGGCCGGCGGCATTCCGCCCAAGGGCAGCGTCGAGGCGATCAAGGAATCGGGCGCCAAGGTGATCTGCTTCGCGCCCACGCTGGCGCTGGGCAAGAAGCTGCTGCGCTCCGGCGCCGACGCGCTGGTGATCGAGGGCATGGAAGCCGGCGGCCACATCGGCCCGGTTTCCACTTCGGTGCTGGCCCAGGAAATCCTGCCCGCGCTCGCCGCCGACAACCTCGTCTTCGTGGCGGGCGGTATCGGCCGGGGCGAGGCCATGGCCGGATACCTGGAAATGGGCGCGGCGGGCGTGCAGCTCGGCACCCGTTTTGCCTGCGCAAGCGAATCCATCGCTCACGCCGATTTCAAGAAGGCGTTCTTCCGGGCCTCGGCACGCGATGCGGTTGCCTCGGTGCAGGTCGATCCGCGCCTGCCGGTGATCCCGGTGCGCGCGCTCAAGAACAAGGGCACCGAGGAATTCACCGCCAAGCAGATCGAAGTCGCCAAGCGCCTCGATTCCGGTGAACTGGACATGGGCCAGGCGCAGCTTTCGATCGAGCACTTCTGGGCAGGCGCGCTGCGCCGCGCGGTGATCGACGGCGACGTCGAGAGCGGCTCGGTCATGGCCGGCCAGTCGGTGGGCATGGTCAGCAAGGAAGAGCCGGTCGCGGACATCATCGCCGCCCTCCTGGCCGAATCCGAAGCGGCGCTTTCCAACCGCTCCGCTGCCTGAGGCCCGAACCAATGGCTGAACCGCTGATCCTCGCGCTGTCCTGCACCGACCGTCCCGGCATCGTCGCCCGCGTTACCGGCTACCTCGCGCAGGCGGGCGGCAACATCATCGAGGCGCAGCAGTTCAACGACCTCGAGGAAGACAAGTTCTTCATGCGCGTGGCCTTCGATCCGGGCTCCGCGGATCGCGAGGCGTTCAGCGAAGGGTTCGGCGCGATCGCGCACGAATACGGCATGGCCTGGTCGATGACCCGGCGCGACCGCCCGCGCCGGGTGCTGCTGCTGGTCAGCAAGTTCGACCACTGCCTCGCCGACCTGCTCTACCGCCAGCGCATCGGCGAAATGGCGATGGAAGTGGTGGGGATCGTCTCCAACCACCCGCGCGAGGCGATCAACTCGCTGATGATCGGCGATATCCCGTTCCATCATCTGCCCGTCACGCGGGACACCAAAGCCCATCAGGAAGCGCAGATCCGTGCGCTGGTGAACGAGACCCGGGCCGAACTGGTGGTGCTGGCGCGCTACATGCAGATCCTCTCGGACGAGATGGCGGCCTTCCTTTCGGGGCGCTGCATCAATATCCACCACTCGTTCCTGCCGGGCTTCAAGGGCGCCAAGCCCTATCACCAGGCCCATGCGCGCGGCGTGAAGATGATCGGCGCCACCGCGCACTACGTCACCGCCGACCTCGACGAAGGCCCGATCATCCACCAGGACGTGGAAACCGTGACTCACGCCGATACGCCCGAGGACATGGTCCGCAAGGGCCGCGACATCGAGCGCCGCGTGCTGGCAGAGGCCGTGCGCCTGCATCTTGAGGACCGCGTGCTCCTGAACGGTTCGCGCACGGTGGTCTTCCGAAGCTGACACTTGCAGGGCGGCGATCATCGTTCGATGGTGCCGCCTCTGCCAGGGGAGAGAGCCCATGCCCGTCAACGGTGTCGATCACGTCAATATCCTTACCGACGATCTTGAGGCGACCGCCTCGTTCTACGAACGGGTGCTCGGCCTCACCCGCAGCGACAATCCCACGATCGCCAAAGGCATCGCCGGCTACTGGATGCGCGATGCGGCGGGCCATGCGATCGTCCACCTCGTGGACCGCACCACCGCGCCGGGCCGCTACGACGAATACCGGCCCGGACAGCCGACCAACGCGCTCCACCATTTCGCCCTGCGCTGCTCGGGCTTTGCCGAAACGGTGGCCACGATCGAGCAGCTCGGCCTTGCGCACCGGGTGATGGAACACCCCGGCCTCGGCCTGCGGCAGGTGTTCCTGGTGGACCCCAATGCGGTGAACCTCGAACTCAACTTCCCCGGAGACTGAAATCCGGCATTCCGGCAAGCAGGCCCTCGCCATGGCCTTCGCGGTTGGGTAGCCTTGGCGGCAACCACCTGATTTCAAGACCGGAGCGCTTTTCGATGTGTGACGATTTCACCGCCGAGGCCGAAGACGCCAACCTTGCCCGGCGCGGGCTCAATCGCCGGCAGTTCGCCGCGATCGGCGCCGGCGCGGCGGCCGGAGCCGCCCTTACCGGCTGCACCAACGTGATGAAGCTGCGCGGCGCCAATGCGCTGAACGAGCGGATGGTCTCGATCACCACGGCGGACGGCGTGGCCGACGCCTTCTTCGTCCACCCGGCCAAGGGCAGCCATCCCGCCGTCATCCTCTGGCCCGATATCGCCGGCCTGCGCGAGGCGAAGAAGATCATGGCCCGCACGCTCGCCGCCGAAGGCCACGCCGTGCTTGTCGTGAACCCCTATTATCGCGGCGAGCCCGCCCCCGTGTTCGAAAGCTTCGCCGCCTTCCGCACGCCGGAAGGGCAGGCCAAGGTCGCTCCGCTGCGCGCCGCGCTCACGCCCGACGCCATCACCCGCGATGCCCGTGCCTATGTCGCCTTCCTCGATGCCCAGAAGGCCGTGGATACGAAGCGCGGGATCGGCAGCAACGGCTATTGCATGGGCGGCCCCTTCACCGTCCGTACGGCGGCGGCAGTACCGGGACGGGTCCGCGCGGCGGCTTCCTTCCACGGCGCCGGCCTCGTCACCGACCAGGACGACAGCCCCCACCGCCTTCTGGCGCGCACGCAGGCCTCCTATCTCTTCGCCATCGCCCGCAACGACGATGCGAAGCAGCCGGACCAGAAGACCGACCTGAAGCAGGCCGCCTCCGCCGCCGGACGCCCCGCCGAAGTCGAGGTCTACCCCGCCGATCACGGCTGGTGCGTGCCCGATTCGCCGGCATGGGACCCGGATGCGGCGGACAAGGCATGGCAGCGGATGCTCGCGCTCTACGCCGCGCTCTAGCCGCCGAACGTCGCCCGATCGTCACTTGCCCGTTAACGCCGGGTTACAATAGGCGCGTCCACGGTGTAGGAAGCGCTCGGGCCGCCTGGTCCGCTTAAGGGATTTATACCTCGAAAATGGCCAATGATTCCGGCCGGCGCCGCTCCTCCAGCGGGCCTTCCTCCCCTGCCAAGAAGAAACCCCTCTGGCGCCGAATCGTTCGCGGCGTCCTGATCTGGGGCTCTGCACTTGCCATTCTGGGCGTGATCTTCCTGGGCACCGCCGTCGTCTTCACGATGAGCGAGCTGCCGGAATACGATTCGCTCAAGAGCAGCCAGAACGGCCAGATGATCGTGGTCCGCGCGCGGGACGGGACGGAACTCGTCTCGCTCGGGCCGAGCTACGGCAAGTGGCTGAGCTACGACCAGATTCCCGCCGTCATGAAGGGCGCGATGGTCTCGGTCGAGGATCGCCGCTTCCGCGAGCATATCGGCGTTGACGCGCTGGGCCTGCTGCGCGCCGTCTACGTCTCGACGACGACGGGCGGCCGCGCCAAGGCAACCTCGACGATCACGCAGCAGCTTGCCCGCAACGTATTCCTCAACAACAGCCGCTCCTTCACGCGCAAGGCGCGCGAAGCGGTGCTGGCGCTGGCGCTGGAACGCAAGTTCACCAAGGACCAGATCCTCGAACTCTACCTCAACAAGGTCTATTTCGGCGGCGGCGCCTATGGCATCGACGCGGCCAGCCGCAAGTTCTTCGGCCATCCCGCCACCGAACTCTCCACCGCCGAGGCCGCGATCATCGCCGGCCTGGTGAAGGCCCCTTCGAACTATTCGCCCACCGCCGACGTCGCGGCCGCCAAGGACCGCGGCGAAGTGGTGCTGGGCCTGATGGTCAAGAACGGCGCGATCACGCAGCAGGAAGCCGATCAGGCCGACATCGCCGACGTGAACGTGGTCCATGAAAAGGGCCAGAACGCGGTCCGTTATTTCACCGACTGGGCCCTGCCCCAGCTCGACACGCTGCTGCCCGACACGAACGAGCCGATCGAGGTCTGGACCACGCTCGATCCGAAGATGCAGCAGGCGGCCACCAGTTCGATCGTCGCCAACGTGCCCAAGGGCGCGCAGGGCGCGCTCGTCAGCCTCGACCGCGACGGCGCCGTGCTGGCGATGGTCGGCGGCACGGACTACGTGAATTCGAACTATAACCGCGCCACCACCGCGATGCGCCAGCCCGGCTCGGCGTGGAAGCTGTTCGTCTACCTCTCCGCGCTCGAAGCCGGCTACACGCCGGACGACCGCGTGGTGGACGAACCGGTGACGATCGACGGCTGGAGCCCGCAGAACGACGGCCGCAACTTCGCCGGCCAGATCGATATCCGCACCGCCTTCGCCTATTCGAAGAACACCGTCGCCGCGCAGCTCGGCAACGAGGTGGGCTTCGGCACCGTGGCCTCGATGGCGCGGCGCTTCGGCATCACCACCCCGATCAACACCAAGCCCGCCATGGTGCTGGGCACCTCCGAAGTGCGCGTGATCGACATGACCCGCGCCTTCGCCGCGGTTTCCGCCGGCGGCACCTCGGTGGAGCCCTATGGCATCGTCAAGGTGACGACGTCCTCGGGCGAAGTGCTCTACGAACACAAGTCGGTGCGCGGACAGGTTCTGGTGCCGCCCAACGTGGCCGCCGGGATCACCGACCTGCTGCAGACGACCGTGGCCACCGGCACCGGCCGCGCCGCGCAGATCGGGCGCCCCGTGGCGGGCAAGACCGGCACCACCAGTTCGAACAAGGACGGCTGGTTCCTCGGCTTCTCCAGCGGCATCACCACCGGAGTCTGGATGGGCCGCGACGATGCCCGCCCGGTCGGCGGCCTTTCCGGCGGCCATGCCCCGGCACGCGCCTTCTCCGATTACATGAAGGTCGCGGTGGCCAAGCGCCCGGTCGAACAGTTCGACACCGAGGTGAAGCTGCCCGAATGGCAGCTCGAACCCGACGACGAGGCGATGCAGGGCAACCCGAACGACTATTACTACGTCGACGAGAACGGCAATATCGTCCAGCCCGGCCCGGATGGCCAGGGCGCGGGTCAGGGCCCGGACGGCCAGCCGCGCTACGAGGATGGTTCGGTCGGTCCCGGCCCCGGCCCCGGCCAGCCGCAGATGCCCGACTATGGCCCCGCACAGTCGCCGCCGCCGGCCGCCAACAGCGACTTCCTCGACCGCGCCACCGGGCGCGGCCAGCAGGACGATCCGGGCCTTCGCGCCGGACAGGGACTGGGGACGGGCGCGCCCCGCCCAACCGCCGGCACTCCCCGCCCCGCCGCCACGCGCAGCCCCGCCCCGGTCGCCACCCGCACGCCGGGCAACTGACCCTGGCGACAGGAAAACAAAAAGGCCCGGAGACAGCTCCGGGCCTTTTTCGTTGGAAGACGCCGCACACTTCCATGTGCAGGGCGTGGCCTTACTGAAGCGTCACGCCTTCATCGTCGCCGTCGTCGCTGCGGCGGCCGAAGAACTGCATGAGCTGGACCAGCAGTTCGCAGCGCAGCGGCAGGCTGTCCGCTTCGAGCAGGGCCTGCTTGGCGGCGGCATCGAACGGCGCGATCTGCGAGACGCCGTTGATGAGCGACTGGTCGTCCAGCCGGCCGACCTGGTCCCAGTCCACCGCATAACCCTGCGCATCGGCGAAGCGCTTGGCCTCGCGCTCGAAGCTGGCGCGTTCGATCGGGGCCAGCACTTCGTCCTCGCGGTCAGGCAGGAGCTCGGCTTCGACCTGCCGGAACGGGGTCGTCACATCGAGTTCGCGCAGCACGCGGAACCGCGATTCGCCGGTGAGCAGGATATTGAACCGCCCATCCTCCAGCGCCTCGACATCGCCGATCCGCCCGAGGCAGCCCACCGCGTAAAGCGGCGCGCCTTCCTGCGGGCGTTGCGGCTGGATCATGCCGATTCGCCGATCCCGCGCGAGCGCGTCGCTCACCATCGCCCGGTAGCGGGGCTCGAAGATGTGGAGCGGCAGTTGCAGCCCCGGATAGAGCACCGCGCCCGGCAGCGGGAAGATGGTGATCCGCGCCACCGTCAACCGAACAGTACGGTGGAGAGCTTGCGGCGCGTGGCGGAGACCCAGGGGTCCTCAAGGCCGGTCACCTCGAAGATCTGGAGCAGCTTGGCGCGGGCGGCGCCTTCGTTCCACTCGCGGTCGGCGGCGACCATGCGCAGCAGCACCTCCGCCGCGGCATCGCGTTCGCCGGCGGCGAATGCGGCATTGGCGAAAGCGAACTGCGCCTCCATGTCGGCGGGACGCTCGGCAGCGGCGGCGCGCAATGCGGCAAGCTCGCTGTCCTCGGGCTTGTCCTTCGCCAGCGCCAGCGCGGTGCGGGCGCGTTCCAGCAGCGGATCGGCGGCAAGTTCGCCTTCGAGACTGTCGAGCACCTGCCCGGCCTCGTCGATGCGGCCCGCCAGCACCAGCGCGCGCACGAACCCGGCCAGCACTTCGGCATTCTCAGGCGCGAGTTCGAGGATCTGCATGAAGGTCGCGGCGGCACGCTCGCCGTCACCCTCCGCCAGCGCTTCCTCGCCCATGGCGATCAGCGGCGCGATATCGTGCTGCGGCTCGGCCCCGCCCGGCTGGACCGGCAACTGCGACAGCAGCTGGTCGAGGGTGGCCTTCAGCTGCGATTCGGTGCGCGCACTGGTAAGGTCCGCCACCGGTTGCCCCTGGAAGATCGCATAGACCGTCGGGATCGAACGCACCTGGAACTGCGATGCGATGAACTGCTCTTCATCGACATTCACCTTGGCAAGGATCACGCCCTTGTCGGCATAGTCCGCCGCCACTTTTTCCAGCACCGGGGTGAGCGCCTTGCACGGCCCGCACCATTCGGCCCAGAAATCGAGAATCACCAGCTGCGTCATCGACGGTTCGGCCACTGTCTTGCGGAACCGGTCGACCGCCTTCTGTTCGTCGAGGTTGAGACCCATGCTGGCCAAGGTATGTGCTCCCGTGAAAATCGAATGGCCCCCTAGATCGTCTCTCGGGACAGATTTGTGAAGGGTTCATGTCCGGTTAGGTGCCGTTTAGGTGTCGTTCTGTCATGCTTCGAAAAATTCTTTCGATTTTCCTCTTGCGGCCTCCAAAAGGCACTGCTAGTGGCGCGCCTCCACCCCGGACCTGCCGGACACTCCAGCAGGTCTTGAACGTCAGAGCGGGCGTAGCTCAGGGGTAGAGCACAACCTTGCCAAGGTTGGGGTCGAGGGTTCGAATCCCTTCGCCCGCTCCAGTTCACATAGGGATTTCCGGTTCGCCGGACGTCTCCAAACGCCAGAGCGGGCGTAGCTCAGGGGTAGAGCACAACCTTGCCAAGGTTGGGGTCGAGGGTTCGAATCCCTTCGCCCGCTCCAGTTTCCTTCGGTGGAAAATCCAGACATTCCAGGAACCTGCATCCACACCTCGTGGATGTCCTGATTCGCCTGCTCATACGCCGTGAACCCTGTTCGCCTAATCTCGCCGTGGCTTTCGCGGAGGGGAACGTGAGCGGACTGGAAGCGCTGCTGATCAAGGCAAGAGGCGCGGCGAAAAGAGGCGAGACGGAAGCGGCGCGGGCGTTCTACCGCGAGGCGCTGGACCGTTTTCCCCGCAACGGCCGGGCAAGGTCGGCGCTCCTTGCGCTCGAAGCTGCCAACACCGATCCGCCGCCCGCCGAAATCGACCAGATGGTATCCGCCTATCGCTCCGGCCGCCTCGAAGATGCGGTGCGTGAGGGTGCCCGGCTCGCCGCGGCCTTTCCGCAGAGCTTCACCGTCCACAACCTGCAAGGCGCGGCGCTGCTCGCGCTCGGCGTGCTTCCGGCCGCCGAAGCCGCATTCCGCCGCGCCATCGCGGCCGATCCCGAAGCGGCAGCCTGCTGGAACAACCTTGCCATCACCTTGCGCCGCCAGAACCGGTTCTCCGAAGCCGAGGACATCTACCGCAAGCTGATCGCCCGCCACCCCCGCTATGCCGACGCGCGCTTCAATCTCGCGAACCTGCTGGACGCGCAGGAACGCCCGGCGGAAGCCGAAGCGGAGTTCGCCGAAACCGTCGCCCTCGATCCGGGCTATACCGAGGCCCATTACAACCTCGGCAACCTGCTCGCAAAGCGCGGCGCCCGCGCCGAGGCCGTCTCGGCCTACCGGCGCGCCGTGGCGCTGCGGCCCGGCCATGCCCTAGCCTATAACAACATGGGCGGCGAACTCCTGCTGCTGGGCCGCCTGGACGATGCCCTGGGCGCCTATGACAGCGCGCTGGAGGCCGACCCCGGCAATACGCAGGCCATCGTCAATCGCGGCAAGGCGCTCGTGCTGAAAGGCGACCTGCCTGCCGCCATCGCCGCCTTCCGCAAGGGCTGGGACCTCGATCCTGCCGACCGCTCCGCGCTGCTCCAGGCCCTGTTCGAGGAAGCCCACATCTGCGACTGGAGCAACCGCACCGAATTCGCGCTGACCGACGCCCCCTCGGCCGCAGCCGTCCAGCCGTTCGCGGCACTGCCCTTCGTGGACGACCCCGCGCACCAGTACCGCCGCTCGCTCGCCTGCGCGGCCGTGAAGTTCGCACCGCCCCCGGCGACACTGCCCGAACCGCCCCCTGCGGCGGACGGCCGAATCCGCGTCGGCTACTTCTCCGCGGACTTTCACGACCATGCAACGATGTACCTGATGAGCGGCCTGTTCCGCGAGCATGACCGGGCGCGCTTCGATATCCGCCTCTACAGCTACGGCCCCCGCTGCGATGGCGACGCCTCGCGGATAGCCCTGCGCGGCCATGCCGACGCCTTCACCGAGATCGGCGACCTGACCGACGCCGAGGTCACGGCGCTGGCAAGAGCGGACGGGCTGGACATCGCCGTCGACCTCAAGGGCTACACGCGCGGCACCCGCACCGCGATGTTCGGCGGGCGCCTCGCCCCTGTGCAGGTCAGCTACATGGGCTATCCCGGCACCATCGGCCACCCTTGCATGGACTACTTCATCGCCGATGCCGCAACCGTGCCTCCGGGCGGCGAAGCGTGGTTCACGGAGAAGATCGTGCGCCTGGCCCATTGCTATCAAGCCAACGACGAGCGCCGCTCGATCGTGGCGGACAGCAGAGGCCGCGCCGGCTGGGGCCTGCCGGAGCGCGGCTTCGTGTTCTGCTGCTTCAACCACACCTACAAGATCGGGCCGGGCGAGTTCGATATCTGGATGCGCCTTCTCGATCAGGTCGAAGGCAGCGTGCTCTGGCTGCTGCGCTCCAACCGCTGGGCCGAGGAAAACCTGCGCCGCGAAGCCGGGCTGCGCGGCATCGATGCGACGCGGCTGGTGTTCTCCGCCGGAGTGCCGCATGGCGAACATCTGGGCCGCCTCGCCCTGGCCGACCTGTTCCTCGATACCTTCGCCGTCAACGCCCATACGACCGCAAGCGATGCGCTCTGGGGCGGATTGCCGGTGCTGACGATGCCCGGCCGCCAGTTCGCCGCGCGGGTTGCCGGAAGCCTCGTGCGGGCGGTGGGCCTGCCCGAACTGGCCGTGCCGGACCGCGACGCCTACGAAGCCACGGCCCTCGCGCTCGCGCACGATCCGCGCGGGATGCGGCACTTGCGCCAGCGCCTTGCCGCGAACCGGCTCACAAGTCCGCTGTTCCGCACCGTTTCCTATACCCGGCGGGTGGAGGCGGCCTTCGAGGAGATGCACAGGCGAAGACTGGCAGGGCTTGCACCGGATCATTTCGAAGTGCCGTGAAGGGAAGGCCCGCGCTTCGGCCATTTCGGAAAATCTCCGCCTGGCGCGCGCGCCAAGCTCCCCCCTTCCCCTTCGGCGAGCCGAATGGCACACCCGATCCTGCAAGCATAATATCAAAAAAGAGTGGGATCATGGACGCTGGGCAAATCTACGCGGCGAAGCTGACGACGGCCGACCGGGCAGTCATGGCCATCGAAAGCGACAGCGACCTGGCGATGGGCATGGCGGTGGGCGAACCACCCGCGATCCTCGCCGCCCTTGCACGCCGGGCCGAGGCGGGAAAGCTGAGCGACTTGCGCGTCTGGTATCTGCTTTCGCAGGTCCATTCCGGATCGACGATCCTGCGCCGCGAACTGCTTGCCCGCATCCGCCCCCGGTGCCTGTTCATGAGCGGTGTCGAGCGGGCGCTGATCAAGGCCGATCCCGCCGCCGAAGCGCTGATAGACTTCGTGCCATGCGCCTTCAGCGGCTCGCCCCGGCTGCTGCGTGACGAGATCGAACTCGATGCCTGCGTGCTTGCCGTATCGCCGATGGACGAGAACGGCTTCTTCAGCTTCGGCGCCGCGAACGATTACACCTCGGTCGCCGCGCATTGCGCCAGGACGGTGATCGTGGAGGTGAACCCGGCGATGCCGCGCGTCGCCTGCTCGACCCCGCTCCATGTCTCGCAAGTCTCGGCCATCGTCGAGAATCACGTGCCGCTGCTTTCGTTCGGCGCGGCGGCCGGCTCCCCCGAAGACGAGGCCATCGCCGCCCTGATCGCCGAGATGATCGACGACGGTGCCTGCCTGCAGATGGGCATCGGCAATCTCCCCGCCGCCGTCTGTCGCCGTATCGAGGACCGCCGCGATCTTGGCATCCACACCGAGCTGCTCACCCCCGCCATGGCCGGACTGGTCCACTCCGGCGCGGTCTCCAACCGCCTCAAGACGACGCATCCGGGCCGCAGCGTCTATTCCTTCGCGATGGGCGACGAGCCGTTCTACCGCTGGATGGACGGCAATCCGCAAGTCTACTCGCTGCCGGTGGACGTGGTGAACGACGCTTCGGAGATCGCCCGCAACGACAATGTCGTCTCCGTCAATGCAACGATCCAGGTCGACCTGCACGGCGCCTGCAATTCGGAATTCATGGGCGGCCGCCAATATTCCGCCGCAGGTGGCCAGCTGGACTTCGTGCGCGGTGCAAGCGCATCGAAAGGCGGCGTCTCGATCATCGCCTGCCGCTCCACCGCCCAAGGCGGCACGGTCAGCCGCATCGTGCCGAAGCTGGACGGCCCTGTCACGACACCGCGCAACGATGTGCACTGGATCGTCACCGAACACGGCGCCGCCAACTTGCGGGGCAAGACCCTGCGCGAACGGGCGGAATTGCTGATCGGACTGGCGGACCCGAAGTTCCGCGACGAATTGGCGAGAGGACTCTAGGCGGCGATCTTCCCGGTTTCGAGGAAGCCTCGCGGCTGCTCTTTGCTGGCAAGCTGGCGGAACTGGCCGCAGCGCTCGCCCCATGGCCAGCCGACTTGCGCGATCATCTGCTGGAGCTGGCCCAGCTCCGCGCCGAGGACTGATACGAAAAAGGCGGCGCTCGCCGCGCCGCCTTTTCCTGTTCGATCTGTGCGGCCGGTCAGGCGGCAGCGTCGAGCCCGTATGCGGTGTGCAGCACGCGCACCGCCAGTTCGGTCTCGTCCGTGTCGATCAGGACCGAAACCTTGATCTCGCTGGTCGAGATGGCGATGATGTTGATCCCGCGATCGGCCAGCGTCTTGAACATGGTCGAGGCGACACCGGCGTGGCTGCGCATGCCTACACCGACGACGCTGATCTTCGCGACATTGCTGTCGGCGATCATGCGGTAGTAGCCGATCGTCTCCTTGCGCTCTTCCAGCAGCGCCTGCGCACGAACGAGGTCGGCCTGCGGCACCGTGAAGGTGACGTCGGTCTCGCCCTTGTCCTTGGCGACGTTCTGGATGATCATGTCGACGTTGATGTTCGATTCCGCGAGCGGCGCGAAGATTGCCGCCACGGCGCCGGGACGGTCGGGCACGCGGGTCAGCGTGACCTTGGCTTCGTTCTTGTCGGCGGCGATGCCGGTGATCAGCTGGCGTTCCATGTCGCTTCCTTCCAGTTCTTCGTCGCTCACGATCATCGTGCCGGGCAGGGTATCGGCGGCGGGCGCGTTCTCGTCGATGAACGAGGACAGCACCTGGACGCGCACCTTTTCCTTCATGGCCAGCGAGACGGAGCGGGTCTGCAGGACCTTCGAACCGACAGAGGCCAGTTCGAGCATTTCTTCATAAGTGACCAGCGGCAGCTTGCGCGCCTTGGCCACGATACGCGGGTCGGTGGTGTAGACGCCGTCGACATCGGTGTAGATGTCGCAGCGGTCGGCCTTGACCGCCGCCGCCACGGCAACCGCCGAGGTATCCGAACCGCCGCGGCCGAGCGTGGTGATGCGGCCATCGGGCGAAACGCCCTGGAAACCGGGGATCACCGCAATCTCGCCGGCAGCCATCGAGGCCAGCAGGGCGTCGGAATCGAAGTCCTCGATGCGCGCCTTGGCGTGGGCATCGTCGGTCTTGATCGGCAGTTGCCAGCCGAGCCACGAACGCGCCTTGCAGCCCATCGCCTGAAGCGTGAGCGCCAACAGGCCCGAAGTGACCTGTTCACCCGCGGCGACGACCACGTCATATTCCGCCGGATCGTAGAGGGCATTGGCTTCGCGGCAGAAGTTCACGAGGCGGTCGGTCTCGCCGGCCATGGCCGATACGACGACGGCGACTTCGTGGCCCGCTTCCTGCTGGCGTTTTACAATGCCCGCCACGCGCCGGATTCGCTCGGTTCCGGCCATCGAAGTGCCGCCGAATTTCATCACGATACGTGCCAAGGTGCCACTGCTCCCCGTCGGTTTGTGCGCAGAGAAAGGATGCGCGTGTGGATAAGAGTCGGGCGCGCTGTTAGGAGGGAGCGATGAACAATGCAACTGCTTCGAACACGCCTTCTCGCGCAACAATCGATCCGAAAGAGGCTGCTCACTTCGGTTCGCTGGCGGCGGAATGGTGGGATCCCAAGGGTTCCTCGGCCATGCTGCACAAGCTGAACCCGGTGCGCCTTGGCTTTATCCGCGCCGAGATCGACCGGCACTTCTCCACCGACTCGCGCATGCTGCGCCCGCTTTCGGGCAAACGCGCGCTCGACGCGGGCTGCGGCGCGGGCCTGCTGTGCGAACCCCTTGCCCGTCTGGGCGCGGCGGTGACGGGTGTGGATGCGGCCGCCGAAAACATCGCGGCGGCCAGCGCCCACGCCGCGGCGATGGGGCTTCCCATCGATTATCGCCACGGTGAACTGGGCGCGCTCGGCCTCTCCGGCTTCGACCTCGTCTGCTCGCTGGAAGTGATCGAGCACGTTACCGACAAGGCACTGTTCATCGGCCAGCTCGCAGATGCGCTGGCGGACGACGGGCTGATGTTCCTTTCCTGCCCCAACCGCACCCCGGCCTCGCGCCTGCTGCTGGTCGAGGCGGCGGAACGGCTGGGCAAAGTCCCGCGCGGCACGCACGACTGGAAGGAATTCGCCACGCCCGACGAATTGCGCGATCTTGCGGATGGCGCCGGGCTGGTGCTCGGCGAGCCGAGAGGCATCGCCTGGTCGCCGACGGCGGGGCTGCACCTGTCGGACGATCTGTCGCTGAATTTCATTGCCACGGCGCGGAAGAAATAAGGAATCAGGCAGGGGCCATCGCCCCTGCACCCTGTTGCTACCAAGGGCGCGCGTCAGGCTTTCCTATGCCCTCGATAACCGCCCGGGCCTGCGCCTCGCGCTCCTGCCACGAACCGCCGATCCGCGAGAACGGCACCCCGGCCCGCACCAGCATCTCCTCCGCCAGGGCGGCAAAATGCGCGCGCCTCTCGTCCGAGCCGAAGAACCGCGTGCCATCGTCCCGCCACGGAACGTCCGGCGCGAACAGAAGGTAATGGTCCGCCTTGGGATAGCGAAAAAGCACATCCGGCACTTCCCCGAACAACATCTGCGCCCATGCGGCGGTCATGAGCTGATCGGTGTCGAACAGGAGCACAGGAGGGCGGGCCGCCATGGCCTTTCGGTTTGCCTCGGCCTGTCCCTCGGCAATGGCGAAAAGGTCCGCCATCGTCAGGTCCGTGCCGTTTTCCTCGCAATACATGCGGCCGTATTCCGGCACCCAGGGATAGCCCAGCCGCTCGGCCAGCACCGACTTGCCGGTGCTTTCCGCGCCGTGGAGGCAAACGGTGATCATGCGGCTTCGGCTTTCTCCGCCGCGATCCATTCGCGCAGGCCCAGCACCGACATCGCCAGCAACACCACGTAGAGCGCGGCTGTCGGCCACAATTCCTTGTAGAGGTAGACCCCGATCGAAGCCACGTCGATCGCGATCCACAGCACCCAGTTCTCGATACGGCGGAAACCGAGCAGGATCTGCGCGGCGATGCTGGCTCCGGCAATGGCGGAATCCGCATAAGGCAGCGAGGCGTCGGTGAACTTGTGCATCACCCAGCCGAGGTTGAGCGCGAGCGCGGCCGTTCCCATCACCCAGAGCAGCCGCGCAAAATTCCCCAGGCGGCGCACCGGCACCCGGCTTTCACCGCCGCCCGCGCGCACCCACAGCACCCAGCCCCAGATCTGCGCGGCAAAGAAGAAGACCTGCAGCCCTGCCTCGCCGTAAAGTTTCGCATCCCAGAACACCAGGAAGTAGAGCGCGACCATGGCCATGCCGAACGGGTAATTCCACACGCTGCGCCGCACGAGGAGCGCGATATTGGCAAGGCCCAGTGCCGCCGCCGCCCATTCGATCGGATTCATCGCGATGCTTCAGCCGTTCTGCCTGATGGTCATGAGCGCCGGCGCCGTCAGCCGAGCGCCGCTTCCCATTCGGATTCCTTGAAGCCGACCAGCAACCCGCCGGAAAGCTCGACCACCGGCCGCTTGATGCAGCTGGGATTGGCGGCCATGATCGCAACCGCCCTGGCCGCATCGATATCGGCCTTGTCGGCATCAGGCAGCTTCCGGAAAGTAGTCCCGGCCCGATTCAGCAGCTTTTCCCAACCGACCTGAGCCACCCACTTCTGAAGCAGGGCCGCATCCGCGCCTTCCTTCTTGTAGTCATGGAAGGTGTAGTCTGCGCCTCGTGCCTCAAGCCACTTCCGCGCTTTCTTGACGGTGTCGCAGTTGGGGATGCCGTAGAATTCGAGGCTCACGTCGTCACGTCCTTCGGAAGTGGGATACCCGCGGCGAATCGCAGGTGAACAGGGTGTAGCTCTCGTAGTAGCCTTCCCGCCCGCGCTTTTGCACGACGATATGTTCGGCATGGCGGGCCCAGCCGCGCGCGGAAGGTTCGTCATCCCATTCGGACATCGCGATCACTTCGCCGTCGTCGCTCACGTAGCTCTTGAAGGAGATGAAGCCCGGCTGCTGCCGTGCAAGCACTTCCATATGGTCGGCGTCGGCCACATAGGCCTCCGCGTCGATGTCGGTGCGTTTGCGGTTACGGAAAACGACAAGAAACATGGCAGACCCTGTTGTTCAATTTTGACCGCTCCTAGCGCCGACCGTTCGCGCCGGACAAGCGCAGGAACAACCGCTTCCGCTGAAATTCCGGTCATGCACCCATAACGGGACGATCCGCGCGCATGCTTCTGTCGCGCGCGCGAGGCTGGACAAACCGATGCTTGCGCGACAAAGCGCCCGGATGAGCGTGAACACCTTCGGACGCCTGCTGCGTTTCACCACCTGGGGCGAAAGCCATGGGCCGGCCATCGGCGCCGTCGTCGACGGGTGCCCGCCGGGCCTCGCCATCGACGAGAGCGTGATCCAGCCCTTCCTCGACGCGCGGCGCCCCGGCCAGTCGAAATTCACCACGCAGCGACAGGAGCCGGACCAGGTCCGCATCCTTTCCGGCGTGTTCGAAGGCAAGACCACCGGCACTCCGATCTCGCTGATGATCGAGAACGTGGACCAGCGCTCGAAGGACTATTCCGAGGTCGCCAAGGCCTATCGCCCCGGCCATGCCGACTACGCCTATGACGCCAAGTACGGTTTCCGCGATTATCGCGGCGGCGGCCGCAGCTCCGCGCGCGAAACCGCCAGCCGCGTGGCGGCGGGCGGCGTGGCACGGCTGGTGATCCCGGAAGCGACGATCCTTGCCTATGTCTCCGAGATCGGCGGCGATGCCATCGATATGGCGAACTTCGACGCGGCCGAGATCGGCAACAACCCGTTCTTCTGCCCCGACGCGGAGGCTGCGAAGCGCTGGGAGAAGATCGTCGACGATGCGCGCCTTGCCGGTTCCTCGGTGGGCGCGGTGGTGGAATGTGTCGCCACCGGCGTTCCCGCCGGCTGGGGCGCGCCGCTCTACGGCAAGCTCGATGCAGACCTTGCCGCCGCCATGATGGGCATCAACGCGGTAAAGGGCGTGGAAATCGGCGACGGTTTCGCCGCCGCGCGCCTCACCGGCGAGCAGAACGCCGACCCGATGCACCCCGGCGCGAATGGCCCCGAATTCAGCGCCAATCACGCGGGCGGCATTGCCGGCGGGATTTCCACCGGCCAGCCGGTGCTGGTGCGCGTGGCCTTCAAGCCGACCAGTTCGATCCTGACGCCGCAGCCCACGATCAACCGCGAAGGCGAAGCGACCGAGCTGTTCACCAAGGGGCGTCACGACCCCTGCGTCGGCATTCGCGGGGTTCCCGTGGTCGAGGCGATGATGGCGCTGGTGCTGGCGGACCACAAGCTTCTGCACCGCGGACAGTGTGGCTGAAGCCGGGCTGTCCGCCCGTCACTTCGCCGCCGTGTAGTCGGACTGCGGCGGCGCAATCACGCTGGCCACGTCCATGTCGCGAAAGCCGGGCGGCTTTCCCAGCAGCGGGGCGAAGTCGACATTGTAGGCGAAGCGGTCGTGCCCGGCCTCGTCCAGCGGCAGGCCATAGCGGGGGCGAAGCGCATCGCGATCGTAGCCCATCAGCACGAGCAGCGTGGGAAAGATGCGGAACGCGCTCGACCGGTTGCGGTTGGCGGCCAGATGGCGTGACCAGTCCAGCCGGGAAGGCCCGGACTTTCCGATAATCACGAGCGGCACCAGCCCCTCTTCCTGCGCTGCATTTTCGGCGCCGCAATGGGTGTTGTTTCCGGGGTTGCCCCGTTCGTGCAGGTCCTGCCCATGGTCGGACGTATAGACGATCGCGGCATTCCCCACCCCCGGCGCCGCCAGCAGCCGGTCGAAGAATGTGCCCACGTTCCAGTCCACGGTGTTGCGATAGGAATTGCGGTAGCGGACCCATTCGCCGGGCGTGCCGCCGAACCCTGCACGGTCGCTGGTCCAGGACAGCAGCGTCCCGCCTCCTTGCGGCAGGATCGGACGGTATCGGGCTTTCCCCGCCGGAAACTTGTCGGCAATCGGGAAATGCGCGCCGACCTTGTTCACATAGATGAATTCCCGGAGCCCGTTATTGACGTGAGCGGCCAGAACCTGGGCTATCCGCATGTCCCGGTCCGCCGCCGGCACCCCGTCGAACTGCACGAATTCGGCAATTTCCCGCCGCTCCTTCGCCGTCATCATGTTCTGGAGGTGGCCGCCGTTCGACTGGCCGTCGATGTAGACGGTGCGAAGACCGGCCGCTTTCGCATAGCTCCAGATCGAGGGCCAGCTGGCCAGCGCTTCCCGGTAGGTGTCGGGCGTTCCCCCGAAGCGCAGCACGGCATTGGAATTGGCGCTGCACTTGTGGATCGCGGCGGCATAGCCGAAATTGGTGATGCGCAGGCCCGCCCGCTCCTCGGCAAGGCCGCTGCGCACGCCTGACGGGTTGTCGATATCGAGGTAATTGCCCGCGATGCTCTCGTCCACGATCAGCACGATGTCCTGCGCAAGCGGCGCATCGGGACGCGGCAAGGCCGGCGCCGCGCGGGGCTTGGGCACGGAAGCGATCGCTTCCCCGGCCATCAGCCCCGCGAACGCGATCGAGGGATAGGCAGGCGGCAAGGCCCTGGAACCCTCGCCGCCGCGAACGAACAGCAAGGTCGCCAGCACGCAGAGCGCCAGCAGCGGAACCGGAACGCCCCAGCGCAGCGGCACCCGCCACCGCCTGGGCGGCAGGGCCACGCCCAGGAACAGCAGCAAGGCCGCCCCCATCGCCCGCGCCATCGTCGCACTGTGCTGGGCAACGGCGTGGTCGATCTGTCCGGCGGCGTTGTAGAGGTTGACGAAGGACTGGTAGGTCATCGGCCCCGCCGTCGTCCATTCGAACGAAAGCTGGAAGTGCGATGCCGCTGCAAACAGCGCCGCCAGCGCTATCCGCACCGAGTGCCGTCCGATGAAAGCCGAAGCCAGCAGGCCCACCGCAAGCATTGCATAGAGCGCCGCAAAAACGAACAGCAACGCGGCCCCGGGCGCGGAACTGAAACGCTCTACCACAGACTCATAATCGCAGAGCAGATAGACGATTATAAGAAAGACCTTGAACATTCCGCCCTACGTATTCCCCCACTTGGGGGTTCGTAACATCCTGTTCAAAGTTGTGGAATTGGTAAACTCCGGACTTTTCGCGCAAAATCCCTGAATATCGCCTTTGCGAACGCCCGGCGACCCACCGTTTACTGGAACTGGCTGTCCGTCAGCGGTTTTGTCCGCGCTTCCAGCCTGCCTTCGCCCCGATAGACGAGCGAACAGCTCGCAGATCCGGCACAGAACCGGTGTACCGGGGCCAGCGCGTTTTCGGCGTAGCGATAGGTCAGCCCGCCTTGCGTGATTTCCAGACCGGAAATGTCGCGCATGCGGTGCTCGCGGGCGAGCAGCACCGCGCGGTCATGCGAGACGGGCGCCCAGACCGACCACTGATCGTAAAGGCGATGGTGATAGCGGAACGTCACATCCTCGGGCGCGCGGTTATCCAGCGAAGTGGGCCATGAGTCGCAGGCGCCCAGCGACGCGCAGGCCGCCAGGAGCAGCGCAAGTCGTATCGTTTTCATGGCCTGCTGTTGCCCGATTTGCCGCAGCGCCGCACGGGTTTTCGCAGTGCCGCGCGCTTTATCGGCAGAAACGTTCAGTCCACCGCAACTGATCGGTCATTCCGATCAAGGCAATCGGATCAACGCCCTACACAACGTCACACGGGCAGCCTATCTCCCTCCTCGAACTTCAACACCCAATCGAGGGAGATCATATCCATGGGTATCGTCGGCAGCCAGATCAAGCCGTTCAAGAACACCGCTTTCCAGGCAGGCAAGGACTTCTTCGACGTCACCGAAGCAGACATCGCCGGCAAGTGGGCTGTGTTCTTCTTCTACCCCGCTGACTTCACCTTCGTCTGCCCCACCGAACTGGAAGACCTCGGCGAGCAGTACGAAACCCTCCAGGGCCTCGGCGTCGAAGTCTACGGCGTTTCGACCGACACGCACTTCAGCCACAAGGCCTGGCACGACACCTCGGACAAGATCGGCAAGATCAAGTACGCGTTCCTCGGTGACCAGAACCACGCGCTGACCAACAACTTCGGCGTTCTGCGCGAAGGCGTTGGCCTGGCCGACCGCGCCACCTTCGTCGTCGATCCGGACGGCGTGATCCAGCTGGTCGAAATCACCCCCGAGGGCGTGGGCCGCAACGCGGTCGAACTCGTCCGCAAGATCAAGGCTGCCAAGTACTGGCGCGAGCACCCCGGCCAGGTCTGCCCGGCCAAGTGGGAAGAAGGCGCTGAAACGCTTGCTCCCTCGCTCGACCTCGTCGGCAAGCTCTAAGACACCCCGCGACACCCTTAGGGTCGCGTGAAGGTGCGCGGCCCGGGGCTTTCCCTCTCCCGGTGCCGCGCCCTCACGGCGCGGCCTCGCGGAACCGAAGCCCCGGCCGCCCCTTTTCCCAACGCATTTCCAAAGGACGCAAAGACCATGCTCGACGCCAACCTGAAGCAACAGCTCTCGCAATATCTCGCCATGCTGCGCGAGCCGATCGAGCTCGTCGCCTCTTTGGGCGACGATGCGAAATCCACCGAGACCCGCGAGCTGCTGACCGTGATCGCCTCGCTCTCGGACAAGGTCACCGCCACTTTCGACGGCGACGACAAGCGTCGCCCCAGCTTCATCATCCGCCGCGCGAGCGACGCCAGCGCCTGGGTGCGCTTCGCAGGGCTCCCGCTCGGCCATGAATTCACCTCGCTGGTCCTGGCCCTGCTCTGGGCCGGCGGCCATCCGCCCAAGGTTTCCGACGAGGCGCTCGAAATCGCCCGCGCCATCGAGGGCGAGCACGAGTTCGAGATGTACTTCTCGCTCTCCTGTCACAACTGCCCCGACGTCGTGCAGGCGCTGACCCTGCTCGCGCTCAACAACCCGCATGTGAACGCCACCCTGATCGAGGGCGGCACGTTCCAGGCGGAAGTCGAGGAACGCGGCGTCATGGCCGTTCCCGCCGTCTTCCTGAACGGGAAGATGTGGGGTTCGGGCAAGATGAGCATCGAGGAAATCCTCGCCAAGCTCGACACCGGCGCCGATGCCAAGGCCGCTGCCGTGCTCGCGGGCAAGAAGCCTTTCGAAGTGCTGGTCGTCGGAGGCGGCCCCGCCGGAGCCTCGGCCGCGATCTACACCGCGCGCAAGGGCTTCTCGACCGGCGTGGTCGCCGAACGTTTCGGCGGTCAGGTGCAGGACACCATGGGCATCGAGAACTTCATCTCGGTTCCCTATACCGAGGGCCCCAAGCTGGCGGCCGCACTGGAATCGCACGTCGCCGAATACGACATCGACGTGATGAACCTCCAGCGCGCCGAAAAGCTGATCCCCGCGAAGGAACTGGGCGGCTATCACGAGGTCGTCTTCGCCAATGGCGCCTCGCTCAAGGCCCGCAGCCTCGTGCTGACCACCGGCGCCCGCTGGCGGAACCTGGGCGTGCCGGGTGAGGCCGAGTACAAGAACAAGGGCGTGGCCTATTGCCCGCACTGCGACGGCCCGCTGTTCAAGGGCAAGCGCGTGGCGGTGATCGGCGGCGGCAACTCCGGCGTCGAAGCGGCGATCGACCTGGCCAACATCGTCGGCCACGTCACCCTGATCGAATTCGACAGCAAGCTGCGCGCCGACCAGGTCCTGGTCGACAAGCTCAGGTCGATGAAGAACGTGGTGATCCTCACCAGCGCCCAGACCATCGAGGTCGAAGGCGACGGGGACAAGGTCAATGCGCTGGTCTACAAGGATCGCGAAACCGGCGAGGAGCACAAGGTCGAGCTGGAGGGCGTGTTCGTCCAGATCGGACTGGTGCCCAACACCGAATGGCTCAAGGACTCCGGTGTCGAACTCACGAGCCGCGGCGAGATCGTGATCGACGACAAGGCGGCCACCAACCTGCCCGGTATCTTCGCGGCGGGTGACGTGACCACGGTGCCCTACAAGCAGATCATCATCGCCATGGGCGAAGGTTCGAAGGCGGCGCTTTCCGCGTTCGACTATCTGATCCGCAACGAGGCTCCCGCAGAGATCGCCCAGGCTGCCTGAGCTTTCCCGAGCGCGAAAAATGAAACGGGCGGAAAGTCGCAGGACTTCCGCCCGTTTTCATGTGCCCGGCGTCCCGAGCAGTCGGCATCGGCGCGGAGATGAACCCGCGAATCGATGGATCGCCGCTACTTGCGCTTCTTCAGCACCACGTAGATCGCACCCTGCCCGCCGTGCCGGCGATGCGCCCCCCGGATCGCCACGATGTCGTGCGCGTGTTCGCATGCGGCCAGCCAGTCGGTGATCTTGGCACGGATGGCACCCCGCGCGGTGCCGCGATCCGCCGCATCCACCGGACGCGGCTTGCCGGTGACGATCAGCACCACCCGCGCGCCCATCGCCTTGGCCTGGATGAGGCCGTGCATCAGCCGCACATAGGCCTGATCGAGGTTCGATCCGTGAAGGTCGAGGCTGAAATCAGGCGCAAGCGTGCCCTTGGAAATGCGCTTTTCCCACGAACCGTCCAGATTGACGGGTACATCGGGTTTCGCCTTCACCGGCGCGGGGCGCGGCGGCAATGGCGCGGGAATACGGCCCTTCACCTTCTTCGCAGGCGCCCCCACCGTCACCGCGACGACCGGCTTGGGCACGGAAACGGGCACCACGGGCACGGGCCTGCGTTTTTCGAGCGGCGTCACCGTCCGCGCGACTTGCGCCCAGATTTCCGCTTCTTCCGCCGTGAGGCGCCGTCCCGGCCGTCTCATGCCGGTGTCACCGCGCGCCGAGCCTCGCCAGCGTGCCATTGGGAACGAGGATCAGGGCCTCCCCACGTCCGCTCATGCCGCCGGCGGTCAGGCGCGCCTGCTCACCCGATCCCCAGAAGGTATCGAAGCGATTGGCGCCCTTGATTGCGCCGCCGGTATCCTGCGCGACCCACAATCCCGTCGCCTCGCGCCGGTCAAGCCGCAGCCACACAGGCGCACCCAGCGGCACGAATCGCGGATCGGTGGCCACCGAGGCATGGGCCCGAACCGGCACGCCCAGCGCGCCGAGCGGTCCATCGCCCTTGAGCTCCTTGAAGAACACCCAGGATTTGTTCTCGCGCATCAGCGCCTGACCGTCGCGCGGGTTGTCATGGATGTACTGGATGATGCCCTGCATCGAACCGGAATACTGCCCCGGCGCGGAGCCGACCAGCCCCCGGTCACGCATGACGCCGCCGATCCCGGTGTAGGGGAGGCCGTTCTGCCCCGCATAGCCGATGCGCATCACGCTGCCGTCAGGCGCGCGCAATCGGCCGGAACCCTGAACCTGGAGGAAGAAGAATTCGACCGGATCGGCGACCCAGGCAATCTCCAGCCCCTTGCCCGCCAGCACGCCCTGCTCGATCGCCGCGCGTTCGTAATAGGGCACGAACAGTCCGTTCCCGTCGTAGCGCCCCAGCGGCATGCGCCCGTTTGACGTCGGCGCCGCGTCACCCGCCTTGGCCCGCACGAGATCGCCCGGCATCGCATAGACAGGCACCGCATATCCCGGAACCGGCAGCCGCGATCCGGCGATTTCGGGTTCGTAATAACCGGTGGCGAAGCTTTTGCCGTCTCCGATGCGCGCGGTTTCGAAATAGCTCGCGAAGAACTGCGCGGCGGGCTTCGCGCCCCAGCTTGCGGCGGCGGCGCAGGCCTGCCGCCAGTCGGCCGGGCGGGTCAGCCCGCTGGCATCCTGACGCACGGTGACGCGCGGGCAGCTTTCACGGAACGAGGCAAGCGCGGCGGCGGCATCGGCAGCGCCGAGCGGCAGCGAGGAGACCGAAGGGCCTGCCTTCACCCCGGCCAGGATCGCACTGCCAGGTTGCGGCGGCGCGGGAGGCTTCGGAGCCGGGCGATGGACCGGCGGCTTTACCGGCGGACGCGAAGCGCCCTTGGGGCCTTCACCGGGGATCACCTGCACGCAGGCCGCCAGCAGTGCCGGCAGGACAAGTGCAGAAAAACGGCGCACCCGAAAACGCGGCTCCCGCCGCGACATGCTCCCTTCCTGCAAGATCGACCTCCCGAAAATCTTTGCGGCCCCGCGAATAACGACCGCCAACAGCACCGCCAAAAACAAGGCCGGACCTTTCGGCCCGGCCTTCCGATCCTTGAGAGATCATGCGTTGGAAATCAACCAGGTGGGTCGATCAACCCGCGTCGGTTTCGTCGAGCAGCCAGTCCGGACCGGACGAGTTGAGTGCGCGGCTGAACGTCCAGACGTCCACCGCCTCGATCGCATCGTCAAGCGAACCGGCGATGACATGGCCTTCGGCGTCCCGCGTCACGGCGGCGATATCCGAACGGAACCGCAGGGCGATCCGGGCATAGCCGTTATCGACACCTGCCGAGATGATCGCCACGTCCTCGATACGGATCAGGCGATTGTCCATGGTTTCGCCGGCGGCGAGGCGCGCGTCGATCGCGGCTGCGAAGCTGTCATAGACGTCACCGTCGCAAAGTGCACGAAGCTCGGCCTTGTCGCCCTTCCAGAACGATTCGAGAATCAGGCGATAGGCACCGCGTGCACCTTCGAGGAAGGCATAGGCATCGAAGCGGCGATCCACGTTCGAAATCTCGGCGAGGCCGCGTTCCACCGAAGGCGGAGCCAGCGGCATTTCGCGCAGGCGCTGGGGCTGACCGGCCCGACCGCGTTCGTCCGCCTTGGCATCGGGCTTGCCGTCTGCCTTGGGGGCGGAAACGCGCGGCGCACCGGGCTGGCCCTGGCGGCCTTCGAAGCGCCCCTGGATCGGCTCTTCCTCATGCTCGGCGCGGCGGCCGAGTACCGAATAGAGCCGCAGGCCAAGAAAGGCTGCGATCATGGCCAGGATCACGATTTCCGGTGTCACGTTCCTTTGTCCATCCTTGTGTTGGACGCTTCGGGGAGTGCGGCTGGAGGCTGGCTGCCTCTTCCGCCCAGGAGCGTCATCATAGACCCAGATAGGTACAGTTTACAAATGAACAACGCGTGAGCACGCGGATCTGGGCTTTTTTCGCCGATATGTTCGCCGTCACCGATCAACGCCCGCATGGCGAATCGGTTCCGTTCCTTCGCCGGGCCGTTTCGCCCGCCGTTATTTCGAACAATTTACGGCGGCTCGGGTGTTCCACCGGCCGCCAAAATGCTTTAGGCGCGCGGCCAGACTTTCATCCGTATTCTTTGCACGGGAACGAACCAAATGGCCGACGAAGGCAACGTCATCTCCGACATCAACCTCGGCAACGGCGAGGATTCCGCGCCCGCCGCCGGTATCATCTCGCAGTACGTCAAGGATCTCTCGGTCGAGAATCCGAACGCGCCGCAGAGCTTCACCTGGCAGGACCAGCCGCAGATCGACGTGCAGTTCAACATCGGCGCACGCCCGATCGACGCCGAAGTGCACGAAGTCGAACTGAAGATCACCTGCGCCTCGAAGGGCCCGCAGGGCACCGCATTCGCCGTCGAGCTGAGCTACTGCGCGCTGCTCGGCATGCGCAACCTCGACGAGGGCCAGGCGCACGCGTTCCTCTACGCCGAAGCCCCGCGCATCCTGTTCCCCTTCGCCCGCCGCGTCATCGCCGACGCCGTGCGCGATGCCGGCTTCCCGCCGCTGATGCTTGAGCCGATCGATTTCAACGGTCTCTACATCCAGCAGCTCCAGGCCCAGCAGCAGGCCGATGCCACCCAGGGCGAGCCTGTCGGCCACGCCTGACGGCCGGCCTGAACACCGGCAATCTGAAATGCGCATGGCGCGCATTCCTGCGACATCGGCCCGCGCCCCCCAAGGGGGACGTGGGCCGTTGGCGTATCTGACGGCCGCTTCATTCCCGATCGACGGGTCCGGCGGCACCTTCATGAAGGGTTCGAGGGCATGAACCTCACAAAGGCGCTGGCCAGTGTCGGCGGTCTCACTCTGGCCAGCCGCATACTCGGACTGGTGCGCGACAGCCTGTTCGCCCGCTTCGTCGGTGCGGGCTTCGCCTCCGATGCCTTCCTGATCGCCTTCCGCCTGCCCAACATGTTCCGCGCGCTGTTCGCCGAAGGCGCCTTCGCATCGGCCTTCATCCCGATGTTCAACCAGAAAGTCGCCGACAAGGAAGGGCCGGGCCTGCCCGCCGGGATCACTTTTGCCGAGCAGGCGCTGTCCGTGCTGCTGCCGGTGCTGCTGGCGATGACGCTGGTGCTGGAAGTCTTCGCCTGGCCGGTGACTTTCCTGCTTTCGGGCAAGTTCAACGGCGTCAGTCACGACCAGTTCGCCTTCGCCGTGCAGCTGAGCCGGCTCACGATCCCCTATCTCGCGCTCATCAGCCTCGTCTCGCTGCTGGGCGGCATCCTCAATTCGCTGAACAAGTTCTGGGTCAACGCCGCCGCGCCGATCCTGCTGAACCTGACGCTGATCGTCGCGCTGCTCGGCTTTCACTCCGCAGATGCGCTGGTGACCGCGCGCAACCAGGCGATCGGCGTCTCGGTTTCGGGCGCCTTGCAGCTGCTGTGGCTGGTCTGGGCCTGCCGCGCCAACGGCGTGTCGATGCGCCTGCGCATGCCGGTGTGGAATGCCGACGTGAAGCAGTTGATGAAACTGATCCTGCCGGCCGCCGCCGGAGCAGGCGCGGTGCAGATCAACCTCGTGATCTCGACCGCGCTGGCGGCCTCGCTGCTGGCGCACGGCTCGGTAACCTACATCTACATGGCGGACCGGCTGAACCAGCTTCCGCTCGGCCTGATCGGCATCGGCCTTGGCACCGTGCTGCTGCCCACGATCTCGCGCCAGCTCGGCGGCGGCGAGCATGCCGCGGCGATGGACACGCAGAACCGCGGCATGGAACTCGCCCTGCTGCTCACCCTGCCTGCCGCAGTCGCGCTGATCGTCTGCGGCCAGCCGATCGCCGCCGCCCTGTTCGGCTACGGCAAGTTCGATGCGAACGACGTCGCCCGCACCGCCGAGGCGCTTGCCGCCTTCTCGGTCGGCCTGCCCAGCTACATCCTCGTCAAAGTGCTGACCCCCGGCTTCTACGCCCGGCAGGACACGCGGACCCCGGTGCGCTACGCGATGATGTCGATGGTGGTGAACCTCGTCCTCAACCTCGCGCTGATCGTGCCGCTCCAGCACATGGGCCCGCCGCTGGCGACCGCCATCGCCTCCACCGCCAATGTCGCCATGCTTTACTGGACCCTGGTGAAGCGCGGCCATTTCCAGTCCGACGCCCGCCTCAAGCGCCGCGCCCCGCGCCTTGCGCTGGCCGCCGTGGCGATGGGCGTGGTGCTGTGGTTCGGACAGGACCTGCTGACCCCATACCTCCACGGGACATGGCTGGTGCGGGGTCTCGCCCTTGCCGCGCTCGTTTCGGCCGGCGGCGTGGTCTATGCGCTCGCAACCGTGGTGACCGGCGCCTTCACCCGCGACGATCTCGCGCTCCTGCGCCGCCGCCGCCCGGCTTCCTGAGGCTTCCATCCGTGTGCGACTATGCTATGAGCCCGGCCCATGCAGGACCTTTCGCACCCGAAGTCTGCCGAAACCCGTCGCCGTTCGTGGCGATGGCGGGCGACCACGCGCACCGCGCGCTGACCCCACCTGCATCCGCGCCTTACCCGGCGCACCCACGACATCCCTGAAAACTCACAATCGCGAAGGACGCGTCCATGCGTATCGTCTCCGGCATCCAGCCAACCGGCAACCTGCATCTCGGCAACTATCTCGGTGCGATCCGCAATTGGGTGAAGATGCAGGACGATGTCGCCGCGCAGGGCGGTGACAGCCTCTATTTCCTGGCCGACCTCCACGCCATCTCGATGCCGCACGATCCGGCCACGCTTTCGGCCAACACGCGCGAGATGGTGGCCGCGCTGGTCGCCTGCGGCGTCGATCCCGATCGCTCGATCCTGTTCAACCAGACCCAGGTGCCCCAGCACGCCGAACTGCAATGGCTGCTCAACGGCACCGCCCGCATGGGCTGGCTGAACCGCATGACCCAGTGGAAGGACAAGGCCGGCAAGAACCGCGAAGGCGCCTCGGTCGCCCTGTTCACCTACCCGGTGCTCCAGGCCGCCGACGTGCTGCTCTACCAGGCCACTCACGTTCCCGTGGGCGAAGACCAGAAGCAGCACCTCGAACTCGCCCGCGACATCGCGCAGAAGTTCAACAACGACTTCGCGGCCGAGGACGCGCCGGTGTTCACCCTGCCCGAACCGATCATCCCGCCCGAAGCGGCACGTATCATGAGCCTGCGCGACGGTTCGTCGAAGATGAGCAAGTCGGACCCTTCGGACATGGCGCGCATCAACCTTACCGACGATGCCGACACGATCATGCAGAAGGTCAAGAAGGCCAAGACCGACCCCGAGCCGCTGCCTTCTGAGAAGGAAGGCCTCGAAGGCCGCGCCGAGGCCCGCAACCTCGTGGGCATCTATGCGGTGATGGCCGGCACCACGGTCGAGGCGGTTCTCTCGGACTTCGGCGGCGAGGGCTTCGGCAAGTTCAAGCCGGCGCTGGGCGAACTGCTGGTCGAGAAGCTGGCGCCGATCAACGCCCGCTTCGTCGAACTGCGCGGCGACCGGGACTCGCTGGACGCGATCCTGCGCAAGGGTTCGGAAAAGGCCCGCGCCCTGGCGGTGCCGACGCTGGAGAAGGCTTACGAGGCGCTCGGCCTGGTGCGCTGAGCGGCGAACATCATGCCGTCGTCCCGCATCGCGGACGACGGCATGTTCACGCGTCCAGTCCCAGCAACTTCGCCCGCCGCCGGATCCACGGCGCGGCAAGCGTGGCAACCTCGCCCAGCGCTTCCAGGCTTTCGCGATCCTTCTTGTGATCGCCCGCGATCAGCAGCCCGAACACGCGGCGTACCGTCCATTCGGGCCAGGGCCGCTCTTCCAGCACCATCCGGTCCCCGGCGGCAACCTCACCCTCTTCCAGCACCCGATAGTACCACCCGGCCCGGCGCGACCTCACCACCCCGGCGTTGACCGGCGCGCCGTCAAACCGATGGTCCAGCTTCCAGCACGGCTGGCGGCCCTGGCTGACTTCGACGAGCGCCGTGCCCAGCCGCCAGCGGTCGCCCACGCAGATCATGTCCTCGGTCAGCCCCTCGGTCGCGATATTCTCGCCGAACGCGCCGAAATCCGAAAGCAGCGGATGCGCCCCGATCGAGTCGCGCCAGAAGGCATAGTGATCGTGAGGATAGTGATGAATCGCCTTGTCCGGCCCGCCGTGAACGGAAAGATCGGCCTGCTCGTCACCCTCCAGCCCGAGCCGGTGGACCCTCACCGCCCCGTCCGCAGGCACCTTGCCGATCGCGCTGGGCTCTTCAGGGCCGCGAAATGGCTGCACTTTTCCGCGCTGAACCGATAGAATCGCAAAGGATTCTGCTGCGAGGGAACTGGTCAACATCCTGGGGACTTCCTACATGACGAATCTGATCTCAGGCCATGACTCACGACTGAATGGCGCAGCCCCGCGGCAAACACTTCATCGCCGCCCTGCCTCCATTCAACCGCTATTCAGGGCATTGATATTAAGGCAGAGTCGCAAGGAATCACAGGCCACGCTTGGGAAGGGCGTTTCGGGCCTGTCAGGTTCGTGGAGTGAAACCGATGACAGATAATCCCGGAACCCATCTCGGAAGGCTGAGGCTCGCTGCCGTAGCCGTCCTGCTGATGGCCCTCGCCGCCTGCGCAACGCCCTTCAAGGCGGACGTTTCGCGCTTCCAGACCCAGCTTCCGGCGCCTGCCGGACAATCGTTCGTGGTCGTGGCCGACGATCCCAAGCTCGCGGGCGGGCTTGAATTCGCGACCTATTCCCGCCTCGTGGCGGACCGCATGCAGAAGCTGGGCTATGCTCCGGCTTCCGATCCTGCTTCGGCAACCCTTATCGTGCGCTTCGATTACGGCGTGGACAACGGCCGCGAACGCGTGCGCTCGACCATGGGCGCCGGCGGCGCATGGGGTCCGTGGTACGGCGGCGGCTTCTATGGCCGCGGCTTCTACGGCCGTGGAATGGGCTGGGGCGGGCCGTGGCGCTATGGCTGGTATGATCCGTTCTTCGACGGCGGCGTGGATTCCTACACCATCTACACCAGCGGCATCACCCTCAAGATCGACCGCGCGGTAGACAACCAGCGCCTCTTCGAAGGCAAGGCCGAAGCCGTGTCGACGTCCAACCGCCTGCAATATCTCGTCCCGAACCTGGTCGAATCGATGTTTACCGATTTCCCCGGCAACTCCGGCGAGACCGTGCGCATCACCGTAGCGCCCGAAAAGAAGTGAACTGACAGGCTCCCCCTGCAAAGAGGGAGGCACCGAGGGACGGGTCCGCTGAAATATTGCGGGCCCGTCCTTTCTTTATACCGGGGCGGCTCGTAATTGCCTCCAGGCGGTTGACCCGCGCAATCCCCACAAGGATGCCTGCCCCCGATGAACACCTTCATGGCCATCATGTCACAGCTCTTCTGGGGCGTGACCGTGGGCGCGCTCTCGGCGGCTTTCTCGGCCGTCGCGAAAGCTCTCGCGGCGCTCGTCGGGATCGGGGGCGTGGGCTGGTATTCGCTCAGGCGCCGCCGCGAGAAACGCGCCCGCATCGACCGCAAGGACTGAAGCCGTCATGCTCCATGACATACTCGCCGATCTGGCGGGCGGCGCCGTCGAAGGCGCGGCAGACCTCGCCTCCGACGAGATAAGGCGCCGATCCGGCTGGAAGGGCTGCCTCACCGTGGCTCTGGTCGCTCTCGGTGTCGTTCTGGTGCTGCTCTGGTGGCTTGGCGCCTTCCGGGCCGGCTGAGCCTCCTCAACTCCCCAGGGCAACAACTCCGCCGGTGGAACCGAAGCCGCCCTCGCCGCGCTCGGTCGCTTCCAGTTCATCCACCGTCAGCCATGCCGCCCGCGTGACCGGCGCGAGAACGAGCTGCGCCACGCGGTCTCCCCGCCGGATCTCGAATGCCTGCGCACCGTGGTTGATGAGGATGACCTTGAGTTCACCACGATAGTCGGAATCAATCGTGCCGGGCGAATTCGGCACCGAAATCCCGTGCTTGAGCGCAAGGCCGGAACGCGGCCGGACCTGAATCTCGAAGCCCGGCGGGATCGCCATCGCAAGGCCCGTGGCAACCGCATGGCGCCCGCCCGGAGCCAGCGTCACGTCCTCGGCCGAAACCACATCCATGCCCGCCGCACCGTCGGTGGCATAGGCGGGCAAGGCCAGCCCTTCGCCGTGGGGCAGGATCTTGACGGGAACCGGGACGTCATTGGGGGAGTGCATCGGCGAACCTTTCGACGAGGATGCGCGCGACATCCTCCTTGGGCATTTCCGGAAGGCTTATCACATCGTCGGCGCGCACGATGTGGACCGCATTGGCATCGCCGCCCATGACATCGCCCGACACGTCGTTGGCGATGATCCAGTCGGCACCCTTGCGTTTGCGCTTTTCGGTGGCGTAGCGAATGACATCCTGCGTTTCCGCGGCAAAGCCGATCACCAGCGGCGGCCGGTTCGGCCCGGTCGCGACAGTGGCAAGGATGTCGGGATTTTCGGTGAGCAGCAGCGCCGGCGGCGCCGAGCCGCGCTTCTTGAGCTTCTGGTCCGCACTGTGGGCGACCCGCCAGTCCGCCACCGCTGCGACCATCACCGCGATATCGGCGGGCAATGCATGCTTCACCGCCTCGGCCATCTGCAAGGCGCTTTCCACGTCGATGCGATCGACTCCGGCGGGCGTCGGCAGGTGCACCGGCCCGGCAACGAGCGTGACGCGCGCACCCGCCTCCGCCGCGGCGGCGGCAATGGCAAAACCCTGCTTCCCGGAAGAGCGATTGGCAATGTAGCGCACCGGATCGATCGGCTCCCAGGTGGGGCCGGCGGTGATGAGAACGTGCTTTCCGGTCAGCGGGCCGGGAGCCGGCGAAGACGGGGCAGCCTGCTCGTCCAGCGCATCGGGATCAGTCGCGGGTGCGGCGCGCGCCTCGCCCTTGCGGGCGGCCAGAGCGGCTTCTTCGGGCGTGAAGCCAAGATCCTCGTGGCCGAAGGTGATCGCCTGCCTTGCGCCGGAACGCCCCCGCGAGATCATCCCGCCGGTAAGGCCGCCGAGGCGGTTCCCTTCGGCGTCATCCTCCGGTTCCGGCGTACCGAATTGCGGCTGCCACGCGGAAAAATCCGCACCGGGCAGCGGTGCCACTTCGACGGGGCCAAGGCCGAGCGCCCAGGCGATCCGCTGCCAGATCGCAAGCGGGTCCGGCAGACGGCCGGGGCCATATTCGCCGCAGGCCATGGTGCCTTCGTCGGGCTCCATCACGTCCACCCCGGCATCGCGCAGGACTTGCACGTTGCGGGTCGTGGCGGCGTGCTGCCACATCCGCACGTTCATGGCCGGGACCGCCATGACCGGCTTGTCGGTGGCAAGGAGCATCGTCGTCGCCAGATCGTCGGCAATGCCGGCCGCCATCCTTGCCATGAGGTCCGCCGTTGCCGGACAGACGACCACGAGGTCCGCTTCGCGGCTGAGCTGGATATGGCCCATCTCGGCCTCGTTCCTGAGATCCCAGAGCGTCGTGTAGACCGGTTTCTCGGACAGCGCGGCAAGCGCCATCGGGGTGACGAAGTGCGCCCCGCCCTCGGTGAGGACGCAGGTCACTTCGCCGCCTTCCTTGCGGATGTGCCGAACGAGTTCGCAGGATTTGTAGGCCGCGATACCGCCGCCGACGACCAGAAGGATACGGGGTCCACTCATGCCCCGGGCTTTTGCAACAGGGCGCGGAAGCGCGCAATCGGTTTGCGGTCTAAGCCGGGGATTGCACGCCTTTCGCCGCCCCGGCGAGATCGCGCAAAGCCGACGGCGCGAAGACGATTCCGGCGAAAAGGGTCGGCGCGATCATCGCGCCCCAGTAGAAGTTGTCCCAGCGCCCTGCCATCATGAACGCCGCGGCATAGCCTGCACTCAGGAGAAAGCCGAACAGCCCGGCGCGGCTGTTCCAGCCGAGCCAGCCGAAAGTCATGAGCACCACCGCCGGCCCCGCCAGCCAGTGCGGCAGCCAGCGCAAGTTGCTGGACTGCACGATATTGCCGAGCCAGCCGGAAAGGCCCCGAAACACCAGCCAGGGGGCGCTATGCGGGTCGCCAGGCAGAACGTCGCGCGCGACGAGCGAGAGATGCCAGGCAAGCCCCGCTGCGAACAGAACGATGAGCGCGCTCCATGCGCCGGCCTCGCGCCAATTACGCTGCCACAGCGCCGTAGCCGCCATGAGCAGCACGAAAGGCAGGCTGTGTTCGCGGATGGCCAGGGCGAGCGCCGCAGCAAGGAATGCAGCGATCCAGCGCCCTCCCCGCCCATCCTCGCCGATACGGTGCAGGCCGAAGGACAGTGCGATCAACCCGCCCGCCCAGAGCTCGTGAAGTGCGAAGTAAGGCCGGTTGAGAGCCAGCGAGGCCCCCACGAATACCAGCGCCGCGCCGATCCGCCGGAGGCGCGGCGCTTCGCCTGCCAGCTTGCGCCACCATACCGCGACGATGCCGAGCATGAGCGCGATGGCAGCCGCGATCTGGCCACCGTCGCCCAGCATGGCGTCCAGATAGGCCAGCGTCGGCAGGCGCACCGCAAGGCCGGGATTGACCGGATATCGGTGACGGCGCTGCTCGGGAACGATGAAGTCGTAGTAATGCTCACCCTTGGCGATGCGCGCGATCACGGCTTCGTAAAGGGCGATATCGGCGTTGTAGGGCTCAGCTTCGGCAACACCGGCAGCATGGCCCTGCAAGGACGTAGCGGGGCCCTCGACCGGCCCTTCCCACGGCGACCGAGTGCCCGCCTTGCCCACGGGGACCAGCGCGGAAGCCACGATCAGCGCCGCCAGCACGGCCAGCACAAGACGCGCGCCCCAAGGCGAGATGTGGCCGAGACGACCTGCCGGAGCCGGCGCGGCAAGCGCCGTGCCCGCAGCGTTCAGCTCATCAATGTCCAGTACGTCAGCCCCCATGCCGCGGCGCCCCCAAGCAATGCGGCCAGACCATAGCGGGTCCACTGGTTACTTTCGGGTTTACGCCCCCGGCCCCGTTCCCAGATAAGGTCGACTTCGGGCAAGGGCGCCTGCTCGGGAGCGCCACCCTTTGGCGGGAACTTCTCCTCGATCCGCCGCACCAGCGCGGGCAGGCGGAACAGCGTGCCGAGATCTTCGCGCAGACGGTCGGCAATGATCGCCTCGGGGCCAAGCTCGTCGCGCAGCCAGTTCTTCACGAAAGGCGCCGAGACATCCCACATGTTGATGTCGGGATCGAGCGCCGTCGCCAGACCCTCGACCATGACCATGGTCTTCTGCAGGAGCAGGAGGTGCGGCTGGACCGCCATGTCGAAATCGCGGGTGATCGCGAAGAGCCCGTCGAGCATCTGGCCGACAGAAAGCTCGGACACCGGCTTGCCGCGCATCGGCTCGCCCACTGCACGCAGTGCCGTCGCGAACTCCTCCACGGTGTGGTAGCTCGGGACGTACTGCGCCTCGAAATGGATCTCGGCGACGCGGCGATAGTTGCCGGTGGTAAGGCCGTAGAGGATTTCCGCCAGCCAGAGCCGCGCCTGCCGGTTGATCCGGCCCATGATGCCGAAATCGATGGCAACGATGGTGCCATCCGCCTCCACGAACAGGTTGCCCTGGTGCATGTCGGCATGAAAGAATCCGGAGGAGATCGCCTGCGTCAGGAAGGTGTTCACCAGCTTGTGCGCCAGGCGGGGCAGGTTGTGCCCTGCCGCCTTGAGCCCGGCGATATCGCTCATCTTGGTGGCGCCGATCCACTCGACGGTGAGGACCTGCCCATTGGTACGGTCCCAGTCGATATGCGGAACGCGGTAACCGGCGATGCCCTTCATCGCATCGGACAGCTCCGAAGCGGAAGCCGCTTCGCGCCGCAGGTCCAGCTCGCGCAGGGTCCAGCGCTTGAGATTGGCAACGACTGCGCGCGGACGCAGGCGCGATGCTTCCCCGCCAAGCGCTTCGAGGTGCGCGGCCGCCCACTCATAAGTCTCTACATCGCGCGCGAACTGTTCGCGAATGCCCGGGCGCAGCACCTTGACGGCCACGTTGCGGCCATCGGGCGTCACCGCCCGGTGGACCTGCGCGATCGACGCGGCGCCCACCGGCTCTTCCTCGATCGAGACGAAGATGCCGTCCAGCGTCCGGCCGAAACTGCCTTCGATCGCATGACGGATTTCGGAGAAAGGAACCGGCGGCAGGCTGTCCTGCAAGGTCAGAAGGTTGCGCGCGGGGCCTTCGCCGACGAGGTCGGGCCGGGTCGCCAGCGCCTGGCCGAGCTTGATCGCCGCCGGGCCGATCTCCTGGAAGGCGCCGGCATAGTCCGGCTCCGCAGGCTGGCGCGTGCCCAGCCGCGCGATCCGGCACAGGCGCTTGACCTGGGCCGGCGCGTTACGGTCGTTCTCGATCCCGCGCAGCGCTCCGTGGCGCGCGAGGACACGGCCCCACTTGAGGAGCCGCAGGATATAGGTCGCCGAACTTGTCACGTGAAGGACTAAACTTTCCAGCCCGAATGAATCGCGACGAGGCCGCCCATGATCGGCTCGACCTTGGTGTGCTTGAAACCGGCATTGCGAATCATCCGCTCGAACTCCGGCATCGGCGGGAAGCGGCGGATCGATTCGATCAGGTAGCGGTAAGATTCGGCGTCACCGGCGATAGCCTGCCCGATCCTGGGCACCAGACGGTGCGAATAGGCGTCGTAGACTTCCTTGAAGCCCGGCCATTCGGTGGTCGAGAATTCGAGGCAGAAGAACCGGCCGCCATACTTGAGCACGCGATTCGCCTCGGCCAGCGCCTTGTCGATATGCGTCACGTTGCGGATGCCGAAAGCGATCGTGTAGGCGTCGAAGAAGCGATCGCCGAACGACAGTTCCTCCGCGTTCTGGCGTGACCAGACCAGGCCATCGATACCGCGTTCGATCGCACGCTCGATACCGACGTCCAGCATGTCCTGATTGATGTCGGAAACCGTGACCGAGGCGCCGTGCGCGGCCATGCGGAAGGCGATGTCGCCCGTGCCGCCGGCCATGTCGAGGATCTGCTCGCCCTCGCGCGGCTTCACCCGGCGCACGAACTTGTCCTTCCAGAGCCGGTGCATGCCCACGGACATGGCATCGTTCATCACGTCGTACTTGCGTGCAACGCTGGAGAAGACGGCGCCGACGCGCCCTTCCTTCTCCTCGGGGCTGACCTCTTCGTAGCCGAAGGAAACCGTTTCGCTCATGGCGCTGTCCTCTAGCCTCCCGGCCGCGCCTGCGCCACCCGGTGATTTGGTTATTTTGCCCGCCGCATGGCAAGCGCGGAAACCACGATCCCGCCGAGAATCAGCGCCATCCCCGCCAGATGGTAGCCATGCAGCGGCTCACCGAGCAGAAGCGACGAAAGCAGTGCTCCGAACAAAGGCATCAGCGTGATCGCCTGCCCTGCCCGCGCCGCGCCGAGTTCGTGAGTCGCACGGTTGTAGATGAAGTAGGCCAGCACCGAGGGGAACACCCCGATATAGGCATAGGCGGCAAGGATTTTCGGGCTCCATGCCACCGTCTGCCCCTGCAGGGCCTCCAAAGCCGCCAGCGGCGCCATCGCCAAAGCCCCGAGGCCAAAGGTCAGCAGGAGAAGACTGGCGGCCGAAATCGGCGGCCGCTTCCTGAGGAACACCGTATAGAGCGACCATGCCGCAACGGCGCAGAAGATCAGGACGTCGCCGGCGCCCAGCCGCAACTGCATCAAGGCCGCCGGATCGCCGCGAAACACGATCGAAACGACGCCCAGCGTGGAAACCAGCACGCCCATGACGTGCAGCCGCCCCGGCCGCCCCCCGAAGATCGCGAAGTCCAGCACCATGACGACTGCGGGAATCGCCGCCTGCAGCAGCAGCGCATTGGCCGCGATGGTGTAGTGCAGCCCTTTATAGAGGAACCCGTTGAAGCACACGACGCCCAGGAACCCGAGCGCCAGTACCCAGCGCCATCCGGCCAGAGCCTGCGCCCGCTCTTTCCAGAGCTGCCGTGCCGAGAAAGGCAGCAGGACCATCACCGCGATCAGCCATCGGCCGAGCGCGAGCGTGAAGGGCGGAACATCCGCGCGCACGGCCCGTCCAACGATCGAATTGCCGGCCCAGAACAGCATGACCAGCCCCAGCATGAGAAATGCACGCATCTGCGGCCGGTTGTTTTCCATGCCGCTGCCTTAGCCACCGCCTCGCAGCCTGACGAGACGGGTAGCGTCCCAATTCTTGATTATCGGATGGAGGATCGCTTTTCGCTGCGGTTCCTTCCCTTGCCGGGACACAGCACCTATCTCTGCGCGGCGATGCCAGAACTTCCAGAAGTAGAAACCACCGTCCGCGGCCTTGCCCGATACCTGGAGGGTGAGCGGATAGCCCGCGTCACGCTGAACCGGCCGGACCTGCGCCGCCCGTTTCCGCCCGAGCTGGTGCAGGTGCTCACCGGCGCCCGGGTCACGACGATGGGCCGGCGGGCCAAGTATGGCCTCATCCATACCGACCGCGACCAGACCATGGTGTTTCACCTGGGCATGTCGGGCCGCTGGCGAATCGAGCCGGAAAAGCCCGAAAAGCATGACCACCTCGTGATCGAGACCGGCTCGGGCCACGTGCTTGCACTGAACGACGCCCGGCGATTCGGCTCGGTCGACCTCGTTGAGACCGGCGCGCTCGATTCGTGGGGACCTTTCGCGGCGCTCGGGCCGGAGCCTCTCGGCGAAGGCCTGAACGCCGCGCACCTGAAGTCCGCACTCGCCGGACGAATCGCCCCGATCAAGCAGATGCTGCTCGACCAGTCGGTGGTGGCAGGTCTCGGCAACATCTATGTCTGCGAGGCCCTGTTCCGGGCCGGCATCCGTCCCGACAGGGAAGCCGGGCTGGTAACGCTTCCCGCCCTGCGCAAACTGGTCCCCGCAATCCGGGACGTGCTGTCCGAATCGATCGCGGCGGGAGGCTCGACGATCCGCGACTATGCGCAGCCGAACGGCGAACTGGGATATTTTGCTACCGCCTGGCAGGTTTATGGGCGAGAGGGGCAGGACTGTGCCTGCGGCGAGCAGGTCCGGCGATTCGTACAGGGCGGACGCAGCACCTTCTGGTGCTCGAAATGCCAGAAATAGGCCGTTTCCTGCGGCCCTCACGGGTTGACGGAACAGCGCTCCACCGCTAAGGGGCGCGCTTTCCGGCGAGTCCGCTCGCCAAATCAGATTCGATCAGGCAATTGGGCCGCCCGGCGGCCAGACAGAGGAACGACATGGCCAATACGCCGCAAGCCCGCAAGCGCATCCGCCGTAATGAGCGCCGCGCGGAGATCAATACGAACCGCATCAGCCGCATCCGCACCTTCATCAAGAAGGTCGAATCGGCCATCGCCGGCGGCGACAAGGGTGCTGCTTCGGAAGCTCTCAAGGAAGCCCAGCCCGAACTGGCTCGCGGCGTTGCTCGCGGCGTGCTTCACAAGAACACCGCTTCGCGCAAGCTTTCGCGCCTCACCAAGCGCGTCGCCGCGCTCGGCTGATCTTTCCCGGTAGGCACGCCTCCAGGGCGCGCCTGACCGTGCGGCACCGGCCCGCGCTGCCATCTGAACTTCCGTCATCACGGCGGGAAATCAGATAGCAGCGCGGGCCGAGCCTTTTTCAGCCTGCCGAAAGGTCGCAGGACGCGCGCCCGGCGCGATTCTCCCGAGACCGATTCTGAGTCGCCTCGCGCGATTCGCACCCCCAGCGGCAAGGCTCGCCATCACGCCTGAGTACGGAACGGGAACGGTGCCGGAGAGTCATTCTCCGGTTCCGCGAGCGCGTTCGCGCGCCCCTTGAACGCACCTTCAGGCAAACTCGCGGAAATGTTGCGATTCGCACAGATCGCTTCCGGACCCACGCACCATCTATATGATTTTAAACGATAAATCATTTCATGACGGAAATTGGGCACTCAAGGCGAGTCAACAGCCATAATTTTTTTTATTTGGGGAGTGCCGTATTGCACCGCGGCCAAACCCGTTTCTAAAAGGGTCCTCGGCCGTAGCGGAACTGGCCGGGGAACATCGACAGCGACGAAACACCTGCTGCAGGCATGCACCTGCAGTTGAGGGACGTTTTGTCCGCGAACGCATGGAAGCCAGCTCCGCCAAGGTTATTAATTTTCGCGGCCCACAGTGGGGCCACATTTCGGGGTAGCTGCCAACAAAGGGGAGTTGGTCCAGGTGTCAGGTTCAACAGTGGGTCGGTCTCCGGCAGGTCAAGGCGCAAACGGCGTGAACAAGAAATCGAAGGCGGTACGAGTGGCG
>NZ_CP141945.1:1007500-1112500 GCF_035658495.1 Novosphingobium sp. RL4
CCAGCGGCCACTTCGCGCTGCGCACCACCGCAAGCCATCTCAGAATTCGCGACTTCACCGTTTCCCGCCTCGCTTGAATCCAGGATCCGTCATGCCCTGCTCACGTCGCGCGCTGCTGCGCGCCGGTCTCCTCGGAGGCGCCGCCCTGTCCCTTCCGGGCCGCCTTCTCGCCGCCTCGCCCTTGGCTCCAGATGCGGACTTGCACTGGCTCGATGGCGAGCCACCCAGTTGGGACAGCGGCCAGAGCTTCGGCGTTCCCTGGCCGCGCGGGGTCTTGCGCCAGGTCGGAAACCTCGCCGCGCAAGCGAATGAAGGCGCCGCGCTGCCGGTGCAAAGCTGGCCGCTCGCCTATTGGCCGGACGGTTCGATCAAGTGGAGCGGCCATGCGCTTGGCGGCGGTGCAGCGCCCCGGACCGTGAAGATCTCCCCCGGACGCCCCGCTGCACCGGTCGAGAAAGTCACCGTCAGGGAACAGGGCGAAACCATCGCCGTGCAGGTCGGCCCGACATGCTGGCGCGTGCCGCGTCAGGGCAGCGCGGTCATCGCCTCGGCCGAGCGCGACGGCCGCGTGCTCCTGCGCGATGTCGCGTTGGTCGCCCGCGCGCAGGATGCGGCCTCGGGCGAGGAAGCAGACACCCTTACCCAGCGCCATTTCACCAGCCGCATAGGCAGCGTGACCATCGAGCAATCCGGCCCGGTCCGCGCCGTGCTCAAGGTCGAGGGCAGCCATGCCGGCGAGGAAGGCGCCTGGCTGCCGTTCAGCCTGAGGCTCTACTTCACAAGCGGCAGCGACGCCGTGCGGATCGTGCACAGCTTCATCTGGGACGGCGACGCCGATCGCGACTTCCTCTCGGGGCTTGGCGTGCAGGCCCGCGTTCCGATGCGCGGCGCGCTGCATGACCGGCACGTCCGCCTCGCCACCGAAAAGATCCTGTTCGCCGAAGCCGTGCGCCCGCTGACCGGACTGCGCCGCGATCCGGGCGAGGATTTCCGACAAGCGCAGATCGACGGCCGCGCCGCACCGGGTATCTCGGCGCTGCCGGAAAAGTTCGCGCCGCTCCTCGACAGCATTCCCGCCTGGGGCGATTTCCGGCTGTTTCAGGGTACGTCCGAGGGGTTCGTCGTGACCAAGCGCACCCGCAAGGGGCGCGCGCCGATCCAGTCTCTCGAAGGGCACCGTGCGCGCGGTCTTGCCTATGTCGGTTCGCCGCAAGGCGGCGCGGCGATCGGCATGGCGGACTTCTGGAAGCGTCATCCGGTCCAGCTCGACATTGCCGGGGCTGCCGGAGACGAAGCCGAACTCACCGCATGGCTCTGGGCGCCCGATGCTCCGGCGCTGGACATGCGCTCCTATCGCGACGTGCTGGGCATGACCGATTACCCCGCGCAGAACCGCGGCCTCGACGTGACCTACGAGGACTACGAGCCGGGCTGGGATTGCGCCAAGGGCATCGCGCGGACCAACGAACTCTGGCTCTGGGCGCTGCCCGCCACACCCGATACCGCAACGCTGGAAAGCTACGCCGCCCACGTCGCCCGCCCGCCGCGCCTCCTGGCGAGCCCCGCGCAGATCCGGGCTGCCGGGGTCTTCGGAGACTGGGCTCTACCCGCGATCACCGGCCCGGCAGCGGCGGACGTGGAACGTCAGAACGACCTGCTGCTCGGCCATTATCAGGGCGAGATCGAGCGGCGCCATTGGTACGGTTTCTGGAACCACGGCGACGTCATGCATACTTACGATGCCGACCGGCATCAGTGGCGCTACGACATCGGCGGCTATGCCTGGGACAACAGCGAACTCTCGACCGACCTGTGGCTCTGGTACAGCTACTTGCGCACCGGCCGCGCCGGCCTTTTCCGCATGGCCGAGGCGATGACCCGCCACACCGGAGAGGTCGACGTCTACCACATTGGCCCCTGGGCAGGGCTCGGCACCCGCCACGGCGTCCAGCACTGGAGCGACAGTTCCAAGCAGCCGCGCGTTTCCAATGCCGCCTATCGCCGGATCTATTATTACCTCACGGGCGACGAACGCGTGGGTGACCTCATGCGCGCGCTGGTACATTCCGACCGGGCGCTTCAGAAAGTCGATATCGGCCGCAAGGTCGCCGACCGTGCGCCGGAATCTCTGCCGCCCGGCGGCATCGCCGCGGTCACGAAGCCGAAGGACCTGCCCGACGGCGTGATCCAGCTACAGTTCGGCACGAGCTGGGGCAGTCTTGTCGCGGCATGGTTCACCGAATGGGAGCGCACCGGCGAGCGCCGCTGGCGCGACCGCATCGTCGCCGGGATGGACAGCATCGCCGCCCTGCCACGTCAATGGTGGGCGGGCGGCGCCAACTTCGACCTCGCCAGCGGCCGCTTCGTGTCGGGCGGCGACCAGATCAGCGTCAGCCACCTCAATGCCGTGTTCGGCGTGGTGGAGATCATGGCCGAAGTGCTCCCGCTGGTAGATGCCCCCCGCTACCGCGCCGCCTGGATCGACTACTGCGCCTGGTACAATGCTCCCGCCGCTGACTGGGAGCGCCGCTTCGGCGAACCTCCGCGCGGGCACAACTTGCACCAGGCACACTCGCGCCTCACCGCCTATGCGGCCCATGCATTGGGCGACAGGGCACTGGCAAGACGCGCCTGGGCAGAGTTCCACGACCGGGATCTGCCCGCCGATCTGGCAGCGCACAATGTCGCGGAAGGGCAAGTGGAAATCCCCGGCCTCTCGACCAACAGCGCGGCCCAGTGGGGCCTTGCCGCAATCCAGAATCTCGCACTCCTGCCCGGCAACGTGCTGGTGGAATGAGAACCTGCCGCCTATCCCGAAGCTCTTGCAACGCAGCGGATTAGCGGACACGGTCGGCCCCAAGTCAGGAGACGCCGTATCACCTTGCCGAATTCGACCGCGCCGCAGACGTTTGACCTGCTGATCGTCGGTGGCGGCGTGAACGGCGCGGGCATCGCTCGCGATGCGGCGGGCCGCGGGCTCTCGGTGATGCTGGTCGAGCAGGACGATCTGGCCGGTCACACGTCCTCCGCATCGACCAAGCTGATACATGGCGGCCTGCGCTACCTGGAATATGGCGAATTCCGTCTGGTTCGCGAAGCTTTGATAGAGCGCGAGCGGCTGCTGGGAATGGCGCCGCATATCATTCGGCCGCTGCGCTTCGTATTGCCGCAGTCGCAGTCGCCTCGCCCGGCGTGGTTGGTGCGCCTTGGCCTGTTCCTCTACGATCATCTCGGTGCCCGGGGAACGCTTCCCGGCACCGAAAGCGTTGACCTCTCCCGCTCTCCGTTAGGCAGCGGCCTGAAGCCCGATCCCGGCAGGGCATTCGTCTATTCGGACTGCTGGGTGGACGACAGCCGCCTCGTCGTCCTGAATGCCATGGACGCCGCCGCGCGCGGTGCCCGAATTCTTACCCGCACCCGTCTCGCCTCGGCAAGGGCCGAGGGCAACCACTGGCTGGCGACGCTCGAACAGGACGGGCAAGAGCGGCAAGTTCGGGCCAGAACGCTGATCAACGCGGCCGGGCCATGGGTGAAGGACGTTCTGCACCGGCTCGGTAAAGACAACAGCGATCGCGGCCTGCGCCTCGTGAAGGGTAGCCATGTAGTCCTGCCGCGCCTCTACCCGGGCGAACACGCCTTCATGCTCCAGAACCCGGATCGCCGGATCGTTTTCGCCATTCCCTACGAGGACGAATTCACCCTTGTCGGCACGACCGACGAAGCATGGGAAGGGCCGCCGGCCAAGGCCGAAATCAGCGCCGGGGAGATCCGGTACTTGTGCGACACGGTCAACCGCTACTTCGATCGCCGCGTCACGAGCGCCGACATCGCGTGGAGTTACGCCGGCATCCGGCCGCTCTACGAAGACCATGCCCGCAACGCCTCCGCGGTTACCCGCGACTATGTCCTCGATCTGGAGGCGAACGGTAACCACCCGCCCGTGCTCAGCATCTTCGGCGGGAAGATCACGACCTATCGCAAGCTCGCCGAGCACGCGATGGCGCAGCTGTCCGGCCTTTTCCCCGAAATGGGAGGTGCATGGACCGCCGGGGCAGTGCTGCCCGGCGGTGATTTCCCAGATGCCGATTTCGAGCGGTTCCTGTCCGATCTGACGGCCCGCTATCCCCTGATGCCGGCGCTCCTGCTTCATCGCATCGCCCGCGCCTACGGCACGAAAGCTACCGCCTGGCTCGGGCCAGCCCGCGTCCCCGGCGACCTTGGCCGGGATTTCGGCGGCGGGCTCCATGAATGCGAAGCCGAGTATCTCGTGCGCGAGGAATGGGCGCGGACGGCCGAAGACATTCTCTTGCGCCGCAGCAAGCTTGGCCTTCACGTGCCACGGGAAACCTCCGACCTGCTGGATGCCTGGCTGGCCGAGCAGTGCAGCCAATGTCCATAGAAACCTTCATCGCCCATTTCGGACTTCTGGCGGTAGGGCTGGGCGCCGCCGCGGAAGGTGAAACCGCATTGATGACGGGCGGGCTGCTCGCGCATCAAGGGCTTCTGCCGATCGGCGGAGTGATGGCGGCCGGGGCGATCGGCTCCTTCCTTGCCGATGAGATTTTCTTCTTCCTCGGCCGGCATTTCCGCGCCCGGCCAGCCGTGCGCGCGCTGTCGGAGAAGCCGGCCTTTGCGCGTGCGCTCGCGCTGCTCGAGCGGCACCCGGTGGGCTTCATCCTGGCCTTTCGCTTCCTCTACGGGCTGAGAACCGTGAGCCCCATCGCTATCGGCACCTCGTCCATTCCCGCACGCCGCTTCATCGTCCTGAATGCGCTGGCCGCAACGGTATGGGGCATCGTCATTGCAGCTATCGGCTATACCTTCGGGCAGGCGATAGAAATGGCATTCGGAAAGCTGGGTCGCATCGAACATGTCGCCATGGCCGCAGCGGGGCTGGCGGTCCTTGCTGCCGGCACGATCGTTCTCGTGCGGCGCCGCCTTGCCCGAGTTGCGAAGGCGGCGGACTGAACCGCCATGCCTGAATGCGGATCGCCCGCCCTGCCTGATCGGCAGGACGGGCGATCCGCAACAGATACCGAAAATTCCGGCTCAGGTCAGAGCTTGGCCTGCACACCGATGAACATGCGGCGACCGGGATAGTAGAGATCCACCGGCATATCCTTGTTGATGTAGACTTTCGAGTATTCCTTGTTGATGTTCTGCATCTCGAAGAAAACGTTGAAGTGATACTTCGGGAACCGTAGCGTTACCTTGCCATCGAGATAGCCTTCCGCCTTGCGGTACAAGGGGTTATTGCCATTCGCCGCATCCAGCACGGTGCTCAGCCACTTGGAGCGATAGTTGTAGCTGAGGCGTGCGTTCAGGAAGCCCTTGTCGTAGAAAACGCTGGCATTGTAGGTGTACTTCGAAAGCCCCGGATATTCCTTCAGTTCCTGACCCGTCGCGCTGTTCGTCAGGTTCGTGCGGATTGCGCGGGCATAGGTCATGTTGCCGGTCAGGCCGAGCCCGTCGAAGGGCTGTGGCAGGAAGGTAAACACGGTCTGGCCGCTTACCTCGATCCCGTCGAGCAGCGCGCCGTAGCCGTTTACCGCCTGACGCACCGTATAGGTGATGCCGTCGTGGAACAGGTCCACGCCGCTGCGCACCACGTTCGGGATGACGAAGCTGGATTCGTACTTCTTGTAGTAGCCGAGGCTGATCATGGTATCGGCGTTGGGATACCACGCCAGGTTCACTTCCCATTGATCGGCGCGATAGGGCTTGAGGTCTGGATTGCCTGCGGTGCAGACATCCTCGGCGCCGGTCAGTGTCTGGTCGTCGAGGCAGTTGATGTTCGGCACCAGATCCGTCGGCCGCGGACGCGCCAGGTTCTTGGCGTAGTTGGCGCGGAGCGACAGGTCCGGCGTAATCGCCAGGTTGGCGTTGAAGGCGGGCAGGAAGTCCGTGTAAGTATTGGAAATACGCGCTTCCTGGGCTGCGATAACCACGGTTTCGGTGCCGCCGGTCGCCGTCGTGCGCGTCACGCGCGAGATGTTGGTGCCTAGCCCCTGATCCTTGGTCTGCGTCCACCGCAAGCCGGCATTGCCCGTCAGGCGCATGCCGAAGATCTCGGTGTCGATATCCGCCATGATGTAACCGGCGTAGACCGTCTCCTTGATGAGATAGGCCGGAATCTGCGAGAGGCCGTCCGCATTGCGCACCAGATCCTGGTCGAAGCCGGAGAGGTCGTAATACTGCGACAGCACATCGGCATCGAAATTCGGGAACGCGATGTTGGAGGGAATGCCGGAAGGCGCATTCTTGAGGCCGCTGAACAGCGGAGCCCCGCCCAGCGTGCCGCCGACCGCGGAAATCAGCGACTGATACTGCGCCGGGGTCAGATACCAGGTGTTGCCGTTGCGGATCTGGGCGGGATTGTCCTGGATCTGGGTCGTATAGGACACGTTGGCGCTCTGCTGGTAGGTCAGGGTCGCCGGGTCGATAAGACGGGTGCCGCCGCCGTTATAGCTGACGTACTTCTGCTTGCGGAACTGTCCGCCGAACTCGAACTTGCTGACGATCGGGTGATCGATTTCCCAGTCCGCATCGAACTTGAGCTGGTCCTCGGTATTGCTTGCCTGCGAAGGGCGATACTGCAGCGCCGGGCCGTAGACCGGCAGGACCTGCCCGTTGGCGCCCGTCCGCGTGAAGTCCGAATAGACGGCCGGATCGGCGGGATCGAACTCCGACGGGAAAGTGAAGACCGGGATTCCCTGCTCGTTGTTGCGATCGACGGTGATGCCGGCAACGCTGGTGCCAAGCGAGATCAGGTTGCTTTCCGACACGGTGGTCGCCTTGGCGTGCGAGCCCATGAAATCGATATGCAGGCGGTTCAGGTCCCAGCGGAAACCACCGGTGAAGTACTTTGAATCCTGATCGTAGCTGAAATCGCGGCGCTGCACGCCGACGATATTCGCAGCGCCGTTCCAGTTGGGCACGGCCACCGTGCCGATGTTCACGGCATTCAGCGCGGTCTGCACACTGGTAACGACATGGTTCTCATTGACCGTCGAAGTACCGAGCTGGACCTGGCGGCGCGAAGTTCCGCCGTTTGCGCCCGCCGGCAATGCCGGATCGAGGTTGAATCGCTCGACACGGGTCAGGTCGACGGAATAATTGGTATCCTGCAGGTTCTGGTTGCGCTTGTTAATCTGCACCTGGCCATAGGCCCGGAAGTTCGGAGCGATCTGGTATTGCAGCGCGAGATCGCCGGAAATGCGCTTGTCATTGCGAACCCAGCTACGATAGCGCGGAACCGTTGGTGCCCAGTCGAAGAACTGGGTTTCGCAAGCCAGCCGGTTGGCGGTCGCCGCCGAAGTGGTCACCCCGCCTACGCCGGCGCAGCTCTCGTAAGTGTTGTAGTTGGCGTAAAGCGGGTTCGCGACGGTCTTTTCGGTCGAATGATCGAAGTCGGCAAGGCGCGACCAGTTGGTATTGCTGATATAATCCTGCCGGGTATCCACGTCACTGTAAGTGACGTTCACCAGCACGCCGAGGCCGTCGATCAGGAATTTCGGTGTGCCGGCCACGAAGGTCATGCGCGGCTTCCAGGTCTCCGCCGTATCGAGGTTCTGGTATGAAACCACCCCCGTCATCAGCGGGGCCTTCAGGTCGAGCGGCTTGCGCGTCTCCACGCGCACGGTGCCGCCGATGCCGCCCTCGGTAAGGTCGGCCGCATAGCCTTTGTAGACGTCGATCGACTTAACCAGTTCGGTCGCCAGTTCGCGGAAGTCACCCGCGCGGCTGCCGGTGGCGCTGACCTGGCTGACACCATTGATCTCCACGCGGTTGAGGTCCGGCTCGACACCTCGGATCGAGACTGCGGTTCCCTCGCCGAAATCGCGGGTAAGCTGGACGCCGGTGATGCGGGCCAGCGAATCTCCGATGTTCTTGTCAGGGAAACTGGCGATATCGTCCGCCACGATGGAATCGACGATGGTACTCGCTTCGCGCTTGCGGTTGGTTGCCGATTGCAGCGAGGCCCGCGTACCGACGACGACGATGTCGTTGGCGGTAGTGATGATCTTTTCCGCTGTCTTGTCGTCTATCGGCTTCTTGGCCGGTTCTTCGGCAACAGCGCCCTGATCTTCGGAACTAGTCTGAGCATATGCGGGGAGGGATACGCCGAGGGCTCCTGCCAGAGCCAGTCCGGAAACGCCTCTCAAGGCATGGCCGGTGAACTTCGATGTGCGCGAAATCCTCGTATTTCCAACGGCATGCTTACGCATATCCAATCCCCTCTTTTACCCCTGTCGATCTTGTCTGTTCCGGTTTTCCGGTCGCTGATCGAATCAGTTTCTAGACGGACACTTATTGAACCGATATGTGGGATGCAATGCTATAATTTGGACCACGATGGTTCCAAACCCGGAGGATGTTGCAAATGGCGGCCAAAATCCGCGCACTGAACCTGATGATCGGGCTTGTTTGCCTCGCAGCGGGAACCGGCCCCGCGCTCGGCGCGAATCCGCCCGGCCGCCTTGCCGCCGAACGGTTGGACCGGGGGGCAGTCGCTCTCCCCGCAAAGGACGGTGGAATCCTTGTAAACTGGCGATTTCTTGCCGACGATCCGCAGGATTCCCGCTTCCGCGTGCTGCGTGACGGCAAGCAGATTCACCTCACGAAAGCCGGCGCGGCAACAACATTCGTCGATGCCCACGGCACGCCGCAAAGCAGCTATTCGGTGGAGCGCATCGGTGATCGCGCGGGCCCGCAGCGTGCCATGATGTGGGACAAGGGCTATCTGTCGATCCCGCTCGTTCCCCCTGCCGACGGCGTGACTCCGGCCGGAGAGGCCTTTTCCTATACCGCCAACGATGCGAGCCTGGGCGATCTCGACGGAGACGGCCAGTATGAGGTCGTGCTCAAGTGGGACCCCACTAACAGCCACGACAATGCCCACACCGGCTATACCGGCAGCGTTTTCCTTGACGCCTATCGCCTCGACGGCACCCGCCTCTGGCGCATCGACCTCGGCCGGAACATTCGCGCCGGAGCGCACTATACCCAGTTCCTCGTCTTCGATTTCGATGGGGACGGCCGCGCCGAAGTGGCGATGAAAACCGCCGACGGCACCATGGACGGCACGGGCAAGGTCATGGGCGACGCCAGGGCGGACTGGCGCAGCAGCGGCGGCGAAGTGCCGCAGCAGGACCGCACCGGGGCCAAAGTGCTGGCCGATGGCACCAAGGTCGCGCCGATGCAGGGGCGGATCGTCAAAGGTCCGGAATTCCTGACCGTTTTCGAAGGCGCAACCGGCAAGGCGCTGGCTACCGCACCTTACGATCCCCCGCGCTATCCGGGCGGCAATCCGACGCCGGAACAGCTCGCTGCCGCATGGGGAGATGGCTACGCCAACCGTTCCGACCGCTTTCTTGCCGGCGTCGCCTATCTCGACGGGCACTTGCCGAGCATGGTGTTCGGACGCGGCTACTACGCCCGCACCGCGATTGCCGCCTGGGACTGGCGCGGCGGCAAACTGACCCAGCGCTGGCTGTTCGACAGTTCCGCTCCGGGCAACGGTGACTACGCCGGGCGCGGCAATCATCAGCTTTCCATCGCCGACGTCGATGAAGATGGGCGCGAAGAGGTGATCTACGGCTCGATGGCGATCGATGATGACGGCAAGGGCCTCTGGACCCGGCCGCTGTACCACGGCGACACGATGCATGTCGGCGACCTCGACCCGGCGCGTCCCGGGCTCGAGAAGTTCGGCGTCTTCGAGGATATCCGCAGCAATGGCGGGCTCGGCTCAGCCCTGCTCGACGCGCGGACCGGCGAAGTGCTCTGGACGACGCCGGCCGAACAGGACACCGGGCGCGGTGTCGCCGCCGACATCGATCCCCGGCATTACGGCGCGGAGTTCTGGGGCTCAAACTCGGACCGTCTTTTCGACACCAAGGGCCAGCCGATCGGCCCACGCCCGCGCCAGATGAATTTCGCGATCTGGTGGGATGGCGACCTGCTGCGCGAACTGCTGGACGGCACCACCATTTCCAAATGGGACTGGGAGCGCGGCGTGGCGACACCGATTCTCGCCCCTGAAGGGCTTGCATCGAACAACGGCACCAAGGCGAACCCGGCACTCCAGGCCGATCTCATCGGCGACTGGCGCGAGGAAGTGATCTGGCGCCGGGCCGACAACCGCGAACTGCGCATCTACACGACGCCTTATCCGACCGAGCACCGCTTCGTCGCACTGATGCAGGACCCCGTCTATCGTGCGGGCGTGGCATGGCAGAACACGGCCTATAACCAGCCGCCACACACCGGTTTCTACCTCGGTGCGCCGCCGCCGGGCAAATGACCCGAAATTCCAGCGGCGAGGCTAGCCTCGCCGCTGTTCGTACCGATCGATCGCCAGCCCTGCCGGGATCAGGCCAAGGGTCAGTACGGCCAGCAGCCCGAACGCCAGCCACCAGCCCTCGGGCCATCCCTGAAGCCACCCGATGAGGACCGGCCCCAGCGCCGCAAAGCAATAGCCCGCGCTTTGAACTTTCGTCGAAATCCTGCGGTTCTCGTCCAGCGTGCGGGAGAACTTCATGATCATCATGAAGATGAGCACAAACGTGCCTCCATGCGCGATACTGCCGATCGGCGACCACAACATCCACTGACTGGGCGCTGCCACGATCCACAGCGGCGTCACCGTCCAGACCGCTCCCATCAGCACAAGCAACCGCCCCAATGAAACGCGCCGCGCCAGCACCGGAATGCCCAGCGAGCCGGTAAGCGAGAGAATCTGGAACGAGGATGCCACCACTCCCGCCTGCGTGCCGCTCATTCCCGCGGCCGTTTTCAGGAAGGTCGGCAGCCAGGCGGTGAGGCCGTAATAAGCGAAGATATGGATCGCGAATGCCGCGATCATGAGCCAGACGACCATGGCGGGCATCGCGCTTTCAGGAGCGGCTTGTGATTTCGATGCGTCACTTGCATCGGGCTCGACCTGCTCCGCCAGGCGCCCCTGCCGGTCGATCAGCCACCGCGATGCCAAAGCCAGCAGCGTCAGCCAGACCCACCCGGCAAGCGCGATCTGCCAGCCTCCCCATGCAGCAATCGGTGCGGTAAAGCCCAGTGTCAGCATCGCGCCCAGATTGAGCGATACGGTGTAGAACCCGGTAACCCCGTTCACATTGCGCCGGAAATCGCGCGCGATCAGCATCAGCGAAACGATGTTGCCCATTGCGATGCAGACACCGATCACCAGCGTTCCGCCAAACATGCCGATGATCCCGGTATAGGGCCGGATCACGGCCGCCGCAGCCACGCCGATCAGTACGAGTCGAATCGACCGGTCGATGCCCATACGCCCAATCAAGGGCGACATCAGCGGCGGCAGCAAGCCGAAGCACAGCACCGGAATGCTGGTCAGCAGTCCCGCGCCTACGCTGCCCAGTCCGAGACTGGCGCGAAGCTCGCCAAGAACCGGCTGGATCGCTGTCAACGGGCTGCGCAAGTTGCAACCCAGAACGATCAGGGCAAGCAGAGGAAACCAGACCGGCAAAGAGCGCTTCGGCACCGCTGTGCCGGGCTCGTGCATTCGCGAAAGAGGCATGAAGCGGGCATGGCGGCGCGCGCCGTGGTTGGCAATCCTCGAAAACAGATCGGCTGCGACCAAGTCGCCGGCACACTTTTTCTTATCCGGCCGGTTGACGGTTAAACCCACATGATGAAATACCATCCCACATAAGATACCCGTTCGGGAAGGGAGAGAACATGAGCAAGCTGGTCTGGAGCCGCCGCGAGATGTTGGCGCAAAGCCTGGCATCATCCGCCGTTGTCGGTTCGATGGCGCTCACGGCCGGGCGCGTCGAAGCTGCACCGCTCGCCACGAAAGAGCCGTTGGGCTCCCGCATTTCCCCGGGTGACGACGTGGTCTGGCTCGACGGCGGCGCACCCTCCGCGCACGAGGGCCAGTCCTGGGGCCAACCCTGGCCGCGCGGCACCCGGCTCGACAAGCGCGGCTATGTTCTCGAAGCCGCAGGCGGCAAGCGCGAGGCGGTGCAGACCTGGCCAATGGCCTGGTGGCCGGACGGCTCTATCAAGTGGACCGGACATGCGACAGCCGCCAATGGGGCCCGCACCGGCTCGCTGCGCGTCGTTCCCGGCACTGCCAAACCGGAGCAGACGCTCTCCGTGTATGAGGCGGGCGATGCGATCACTGTCACCGTGGGCCAGACCGTCTGGAACGTAGGCAAATCCGGCGAGGCCCTGATCCGCTCGGCGCGGGTGGGGGCGAGCGAAGTGCTGCAATCGGTACGCCTGCTCGCCAGCGCGCAGGACCGCCCCGATGACGAGGACGGCGCTCCCACACTCGCCCGCTGGACCAGCGCCATCGAAAGCGCCACGGTAGAACAGAGCGGCCCGATCCGCGCGGTCATCAAGCTCGACGGGCGCCATCGCGGCCAAATGGGCAACGAGCCCGGAGACTGGATGCCCTTCTCCGTCCGCCTCTATTTCCACACCGGCTCGGACAGTGTGCGGCTGGTCCATTCGATGATATTCGATGGCGATCCCGCCAGGCGCTTCATTCGCGGGCTGGGCCTCGAAGGCGCGGTGCCGATGCGCGACAAGCTGCACGATCGCCACGTTCGTTTTGCGGGCGAGAATGGCGGCCTCTGGGGCGAGGCCGTGCGCCCGCTGACCGGCCTGCGCCGCGATCCTGGCAAGGCCTTCCGCGATGCGCAAGTGGCGGGCGCGGCCACGCCCCCGCTCGACCAGATGGGCGCGGCGGTGCGCCAGAACATCGAATACATTCCCGCATGGGGCGATTTCCGCCTGCGTCAGCCCAATTCGGACGGCTTTTCCATCGTCAAGCGCACCAAGCCGGGCTGCGGCTGGATCGACGTCGATACTGCAGGCCGCGCGCCGGGATTCGGCTATATCGGCGGTCCATCGGGCGGCGTCGCTTTCGGAATGCACGATTTCTGGCAGCGCTGCCCTGTCGGCCTCGACATCTCGGATGCGGCGGGCGACACTGCCCGCTTCACCGTCTGGTACCACGCCCCCGATGCCCCGGCGATGGACCTGCGCTTCTATCACGACGTCATGGGCATGGAGAGCTTCGAAGCGCAGAACCGCGGGCTCGACGTGACTTACGAGGATTACGAACCGGGCTGGGGAGATGCCTCGGGCATCGCCCGCACCACCGAATTCCGCATCTGGGCCCTGCCCGCCACGCCGCCGCGCGAACGTCTGGCCGAGATGGGCAAGGGCCTTGCCACACCGCCGCGTCTGGTCGCCAATGTCGCGCGAGTCCATTCCGCCGGGCTGTTCGGCCCGTGGAGTCCGATTGCTGCCGGCGGCCCGCTGCGCGGAAAGATCGAGGCGCGGGCGAACCAGGAACTCGATTTCTACATCGGGCAAGTGGATCAGCGCCGCTGGTACGGCTTCTGGAACTACGGCGACGTCATGCACAGCTATGACAACGACCGGCACGTCTGGCGCTACGACATCGGCGGTTTCGCGTGGGACAACAGCGAACTCTCGACCGACATGTGGCTGTGGTACGGCTTCCTGCGCACGGGTCGCGCCGACGTGTTCCGCCTCGCCGAAGCGATGACGCGCCACACCGGCGAGGTGGACGTCTATCACTCCGGCCGCTTCAAGGGCCTGGGCACGCGCCACGGGGTGCAGCACTGGGCGGACAGTTCGAAGCAGCCGCGCATCTCCAACGCCGCCTATCGCCGTTTCTACTATTATCTCACCACCGATGAGCGTTGCGGCGACCTGATGCGCGGTCTGGTGGACAGCGATCATGCGCTGAAAACGGTCGATATCGGCCGCAAGGTCCTCCACCGCGCAGGACCGCTCGCCGGAACCGGCGCGGTAGTGGCCGACCAGCCGCTGCCCGATGGCCAGATCTTCATGCAGTTCGGCACGGTGTGGGGCTCGCTGCTGGGCGCTTGGCTCACCGAATGGGAACGCACGCGAGACACCAGATGGCGCGACCGCATCGTCGCCGGAATGCGCTCCATCGCCGCCCTGCCCAAGGGCTGGCTGGCTGGCGGCGGCGCCTTCGACCTTGCCTCGGGCCGCTTCGTTGGCGGCGGCAGCGAAGTGAACATGAGCCACCTCAACGGCGTGTTCGGCGTGTTCGAGATCACTGCCGAACTGCTGGAACTGCTGGACGAACCGGCGTTCCGCAAGACCTGGCTCGAATACTGCGAACTCTACAACGCGCCGGAGGCGGAATTCCGCGCGCGCACCGGTGCATCGGGCAAGGGCCGCGCGCTGACGCAGGCGCATTCGCGCTACACCGCCTATGCCGGGGTCCAGCTCGGCAAGCCGGACCTCGTCAAGCGCGCCTGGAGCGAGTTCTTCGGCGCAGGCGACCGCGAAGGGCGCGACCAGTCGCGCGGCGCGAACAAGGTGGCGGGCGCTGCCGTGCTCAAGCCGGTGGACGAAATCGCCGAAGTCTCCACCAACGATGCCGCGCAGTGGGGCATCGCCGCGACCGTGAACCTGACGCTGATCGGGGATGCGCTGGAGTGAAGCGCCTCGCTGCCGCCCTGATACTTGTGTCGCTGTCGGCGGCGACGAACCCTCTAACGGACGACTTCCGCCACGGCCTCTCGCACTGGCGCGTCGAGGCGGAAGCGCCCCCGCGCATCACCGTGCAGGGCGGCGTGATGGACATCGATACGCCGGAAGGGCTCTCGGTCTGGTGGGACGAGGAACTGCGCGGCGCCGTCGCCATCGAATACGAGGTCATGGCCGTTTCGGCCGGCGGGCCGAACGATGCGGTGAGCGACGTCAACGCCTTCTGGATGGCCACCGACCCCGCCGCGCGGGACGGATCGCCCCTGGCCCGCCCCCGCAGCGGGGCCTTTGCCGACTACGACACACTCAAGACTTACTACGTGGGCATCGGCGGCAATCGCAACACGACCACGCGGATGCGCCGCTATGTGGGCGAACCGGGCAATCGTCCGCTGCGGCCCGAGCATGACCGGACCGATCCGGCTGCGCGGCTCGTTGCCAATCGCTGGGTGCCGATGCGCCTTGCCGCCGATGGCGTGACTGTGACGGTGGACTTCGGCGGCAAGCGGCTTTTCACGATGGCCGATACCGCGCCCTACCGCCGGGGCTGGTTCGCGTTGCGCACGACCAGGAGCCACTTGCGCATCCGCAATTTCCGGATCGTTCCGCTCGGGACGGGACGCTGATGGGCCGCAAGATGCCGCTCCTCAAAGTCCCATCGCTTCAATTCAATCGTCGCTCCCGCATATCACGCCCCGTCGGAGGGAATCCGCAGCCCATGCCGGGCCGCGAAACGGGCAAACCGCGTCAACCACAGTCCGGCACGGCCATCCGGCTCGAACAGCGGGGCGCCGTGCCCGCCCTTCTCTATAATGTGCAGTTCCGAAGGAACTTTCGCCGCCCTGCAGCCCTCGAACATGGCGAGGCTATTACCGCAATCGACCACCGCATCGTCGGCGGCATGACCCAGCAGGATCGGCGGCGTGACAGCCGGAACATCGAGGTTCACCGAATAGCGGCGCGACAGGTCGTCGCCCGGGCTCGCTCCCAGCAGTTCCCGGCGCGACTGCCCGTGGGCGAGCGGCGGCACCATGCTGACGACTGGAAAGAACATGCCCGCCACGATCGGCCGCGCATCCTGCCCATCGGCGGCGTCGACCGGATCGTAGACCTTGGCCGCAAAGCGCGTCGCGAGGCTGCCGCACAAGTGTCCGCCCGCCGAAAAACCGATGGCGGCGACGTTGGCAGGATCCCCCCCCCATTTCGCCGCATGGACGCGGATCACGCGCATCGCGCGCTGGGCATCCTGCAGGGGCGTGTCCGGCCCGCCGGCCCAGCCGTCGTGCGGCAGGCGGTAGAGCAGTTCGAACGCGGTCACTCCTTGCCCGGCGAACCAGCGCGCAATCGCGGAGGGCCTGGTTCCCATGGCGACGCGGGCATAACCACCGCCCGGAATGACAAGCACCGCCGCGCCGGTGGGTTTCGCCGCAGGACAGACCGTGAGCATCGGTGTCTCGACATGCGGCCAGGCAAGGTCGTCCGGGTTTGCGGGACCGGAGCGCAGGACGCTTTCCTGTTTCACGCCCGCTTTGGGCAGTCCGGGCGGGAAGCCCGGCCAGATCGGAAAGCGCTCGCCCACGGCGATGCCGCCTTGAGCCGCCGCCATCGCGCGGCCGGACAGCAGCGGCGCAGCGGCCAACGCAGCCAGATATTGGCCAAGAAACCGGCGGCGATCACTCGACATATTGCACTCTCCTCGGAAGGTCTTTCTATGCATTGGAACATGTTGAAATTCATTCGACTTTTGGACCGCGCGGCATGATCGGCGCTTCGCTGCTCCTGCTCGCCGCCGCGACCGCTCCGGCCGCCGACGTCGCGCCGAAGCCACTGTTCCGCGATCCGGTGCATGACGGCGCTGCAGATCCCAGCACGGTCTACGATCCCGCCACACGCGAATGGGTGATGTTCTACACGAACCGCCGCGCCGACCTGCCGATGGAGGACGAAAAGGACGTGCGCTGGGTCCACGGCACCGCGATCGGCACCGCGCGGTCGAAAGACGGCGTGCACTGGCGCTACGGCGGCACCGCCTCGATCCCCACTAGTTGCACCGGCGAAACGCTGTGGGCGCCGGATATCGAGCGTTTCAACGGTGAGTGGCACATGTGGCTGACGGTCGTACCCGGCGTGTTCCGCGACTGGAACGCCCCGCGCTTCATCGTCCATCTCACCAGCCCCGACCTGAAATCGTGGACATGCGGCGACCGTCTCGATCTCGGTTCGGACAGGGTGATCGACGCCAGTGTCGTCGCGCTGCCGGAGGGCGGCTACCGCCTGTTCTTCAATGACGAGCGCATGGGCAAGGCGATCCGCACGGCGGACAGCAAGGATCTCGTCCACTGGAGCGTGAAGGACCGCCTCACCGCGACCCCCGGCGAAGGCCCCAAGGCGTTCCGGTGGAAAGGCCGCTGGTGGCTGGTTTCCGACGCCTGGAAGGGGCTGCTCGTCATGCGCAGCGATGACGGCAAGCAATGGACCACCCAGCCCGGCCACATCCTTGCCACGCCCGGACAGGCACCGACCGACCGCGCCAAGGGCCAGCATCCCGATGTGATCGTCTCGGAGGGCCGTGCCTATATCGTCTACTTCGTGCATCAGGGCGGCGAGGACGAGGCAAAGGCAAACCCCGACTGGAACCGCCGCAGCGTGCTCCAGATCGCGGAACTGAAGGAGAAGGACGGAGTGATCGCCGTGGACCGTGACAGCGCTACCCACGTAAAACTCGTGCCGCCGAAGGAAGCGCGCCGATGAACCCGCTGCTTGACCGCCGCGCGCTCTGCCTGGGCGCGGCCGCACTGGCCGGCTGCGCGACCACGCGCACCGGCACGGTGGAACCGGCAGGTCCGCTGCTCTTCGCCTATTTCAGCACCGGCAAGGGCGAGGCGGACGGGCTGAAACTGGCGGTGAGCGAGGACGGCTTCACCTTCCGCACGCTCGGCGGGGGCAAGCCCTTCCTCGTGCCGCAGGTCGGCGAGAAGAAGCTCCTGCGCGATCCCTTCCTCTGGCGCGGCGAGGGACCGGATGCGCCCTGGCATTGCATCTGGACCACGGCGTGGGAGGGCGTGACGATAGGCCATGCAACCACGCGCGATTTCGTGAACTGGACACCCCAGCGCGCGATCCCGGTCATGGCCGCCGTTCCCGGCACCCGCAACTGCTGGGCGCCCGAGGCGATCTACGATCCCGCCACGCGCCGCACGGTGATCTTCTGGTCCAGCACCGTGGAAGGCCGCTTTCGCGAAACCGCCGGCACATCCGAAGGCGGCTACAACCACCGGCTCTGGTACACCACCACCGCCGACTTCGAGAGCTTTGCCCCGGCGCAAGTGCTCTATGACCCCGGCTTCAGCGTGATCGACGGTACGTTCTCTCATGCGCCGAACGGCGGACTCTGGCTGGTGGTCAAGGACGAGACCCTGAACCCGCCCCGCAAATGGCTGCGCGCCGCATCCGCGCGCGGGCCTCTCGGACCGTTCGCACCGCTCGGCGAGCCGTTCACGCCGCCTTGGGTGGAAGGCCCGATGACGGCGCAGGCCGGCGCGGAACTGGTCTGCTACTACGATGTCTATCGCGATGGCCGCTGGGGCGCGAAGACCACGCGCGACATGGTGACCTGGCATGACGTCAGCGACCGGCTCGTCATGCCGCAAGGCGCACGTCACGGTTCCCTTGTGCGGATCGACCGCAGGCTGCTCTCCGCGCTCGAAACCTGAACAGACGAATCCTGAACAGAGAGGGCCTGAAAAAGCGGCTCCCGGGTGGAGGACCCGGGAGCCTTCAGTTCCGGCGTGGGAGGGCCCCGCCGAGGTCGTCAAATTCAGAATTTCACATTCACGCCTGCCGAAATCGTCCGGCCGACGCGGGTCTGGAACAGCGTGTCCTGCCGCTGGCTGTCGGTGTAGAGGCTGTTCTGCTCGTCCGTGAGGTTGGTGCCCTCGACGATCAGCTTGATGCTGTCCGAGATGTTGTAGGAAGCCGAGGCATCGACGAACACGGTCGAGCGGTTGCCCACCAGATCGCTGCCCGGCGAGGCAGGAATGCCGCGAATGAACGGCCCGCGATAGTTCACGGTGCCGCGGATCGAGAACTTGCTGTCTTCCCAATAGAGCGTTCCCGACGCCGTATCCTTGGACAGGCCGACCAGATCGTCCTTGGTCGTCTCGGTGCAGACGCCCTCGGAACTGACGAGGCAGTAATTGATCTTCGACATCACGTGCGTGTAGTTCGCCAGAACGCCGAAGTGGCTGATGAAGCCGGACACGAAGTTGAACGGGAGCTGCGCGTTCAGTTCGATGCCCTTCAACTTGCCGCCCGGCGTGTTGGTGGGCGTGGCGATGTTGAATTCTTCGTCCGGCGTGGTGTTGCTGCCCGTGAGCAGTTCGACCGGAAGGCCCAGTTCGTTGAATGGAATCAGCGAGTTCACGTTCTGGACGTAGGTCTTGATGTCCTTGTAGAAGAAGGCCGCCGAGATCAGCGATCCGGGGCGGAAGTACCATTCCACGGCCGCATCGAAGGTGTTGGCGCGGATGGGCTTGAGGTAGGGATTGCCCAGCGAGCCCGACCGGGTCACGGCATTGATCGTCACCGTAGGCGCCAGCACGGTCAACGCCGGGCGGGACATGACCTTCGCGGCAGAGAAACGCAGCAGCAGGTTCTGGACCGGCTCCACCACGATATTCGCGGATGGCAGCCAATCGTCATAGCTGCGCGTCGCGGAACGATACTGACCGGACAGGCCCGTGGGCGAAGTTGCGTCCGAAAGGTTGAGATAGCCCGAGGAGCGCTGCGAGGTGTGGATGTATCGCACGCCCACGTCGCCGCGCAGGCCGATGCCCACGGCGTCCGTCAGGTCGAACGTTCCCATCGCGAAGGCGCTGGTCTCCTCCTCCCTGACGGCGGGATTGATCTCGCCGCAGCCGGTGCAGGTGCGCGCGTCGAAAAGATTGTAGGTATCGGCCAGCTTCTGCCAGTCCAGCGTCGCCCAGCTCGCCGGCGCGCCGTGACCCCAAAGACTGTCCACCCCGGTGATCTGGGTCGTCAGGTCGGCTAGCGAAACCCCGGCCGGCAGCGCCTGAACCAGCGTATCGGCCGTGTAGTAAGTCGTCAGGCGCTGCTTGAAGTCACTGGACCTGTACTGGCCACCGAAATGAAGCTTGAAGGCGTCGGAAAATTCGTAATGAGCGTTCCATTCGGCCATCAGACCGTTGGTGGTATTGGTGCCAGGCTTGCCCTGAAGACTGAACCCGCCGGTGACGACGCCTGCGCCCGGTGTGGGACCATAGAGGAAGTTGTTCGGGTCGGACACGTCGAAGCCGAAGCCCAGCACCGGCGTGCGCCCGCCTCCGGTATAGTCGATCGAGAAATTGTCGGTGTCCAGCGCATCCATGAAGTACTGCATGCGGACCTTGTCCTTCCAGACCGAGCGGTTGAGGCCAAATCTGGCATCGACCGTCAGCCTGTCGGTGAAGCGGTGCATGAAGTTGAAATTCATCTGCTTGAAGGTCGTCGAATATTTCGAATGAAGACCTTCCGAGCGAACGTCCACGCCATCGAGCAGGGCATATTCGACCGAGCCCAGGTCCGAGAGTTGCACGTCCTTGAGCGACATCATCGGATAGCCCTGGTTCGACGCGGAACGGCCGAACGAGATCGCCTCGATGTAATTGTCGTCCCGCGTGACGTTGAAGCGCGAATAGAGCATGTCGAGCGAGATGTCGGTGTCGTCGTCGGGCTTGTACTGCAGGGTCAGCGTGCCGCCGATGCGCTCCTGCGTCTGCTGCGAGTTCAGGTAACGCGGAATACGCGGGAAGAACGCGCCGCTGCCGGGGGTGTTCGGCATATCGTCGCGCCGGGCATCATAGACGGTCTGATAGGCAGCGGGATCGCTTGTGCGCGGATTGCCTGTGGAGCAGTTGGCGGCATCGGCCCCGGTCGTCGCGCTGTTTGCCGGGCTTTGCGGCGTGAAGCCGATGGGTGAGCAGAACATGCCGTTCTGGTTGGCCGAAAGGATGTCCACCGCCGAATAGCCCACTTCGCGGGTGTGGCGCTTCTGGTAGGCGAGCGAGCCGAGAATGCCGAAGCCGCTGTCCCCGAATTGCTTGGAAACGAGCGCCGATGCGCGTGGATCGACCTTCTTCGACAGTTCGTTCCACACGCCGCGAGCCGTGGCGGAAAACACGAAATCCCTGGCCTGGTCCATCGGCCTCGGAGCGCTGAGATCCACCGTGGCGCCGAGCGACCCCTCCTCGATATCGGCCGAAGGGGTTTTGCGCACGGTCAGCGCCGAGAAGATTTCTGTCGGGAACACGTTGAAGTCGAAGCTGCGCCCGTTGTTGCCTGCGCCGTAGATATCCGAACCGCCGGTCTGCGCGGCAGCTTCCATGCCATTGATCCGCACGCGGGTGAAATCGGCGCCGAGGCCGCGCACGGAGATGTTCTTGCCTTCGCCGCCGTCACCGCGCTGAAGTGCCACGCCGGGAATTCGCTGCATCGATTCCGCAAGGTTGGAATCGGGGAACTTGCCGAGGTCTTCGGCCTTGATGGTGTCGATCGCGGCCGTTTCCACGCGCTTGTCGGCCAATGCCGCATTCAGCGAGGCGCGAAAACCGGTGACGATGATTTCCGAAGTGCTGGGGGAATCGCTGGCCCGGGAGGTGTCCTGCCCGGCAGCGGCCGCACCGTCCTGCGCAAAGGCCGAAAGCGGCAGCGTGACAAGAAATGCCGCAACCAGCGCCGGCGCGGAGACGCGGCTGCGCATGACGGATTTCGAGAAAGCCCTTCCCATTTCCTCACTCCCAATTTTTGTTCTTGTTTCGAACATTACCCACTATGTGGGATTGAGTTTTACATTATACGACATTTTCGCTCAGTTCCAGTCAAAATCGCTACCGATCCGATGGGCGGCCGGCGATTCCACGCAGCAGCGGTGCATTTCATCGCAAGACGCGGCCAAATAGCAGCGCTCGCCGCGATTGACTCTCCTTCATCCCGATATATGCCGTAATAAATCGCCATGTGGGATATTCCGCTGATAATCGATGCAGCCGGAAACCCAGGAGAGGATCATCCCAATGCCCTTGAGTCCGGCTCTCGCCCTAGTCCTGACCGCGAGCGTGGCGGCCAGTCCCACGATAGACATCGACCTCGGCGGCAGGTCGCCCGAGCAGATGCCGGTATACCGCGCCGGCGGATCCGGGGTGGAGCGGCGCGATGAATCGGGTGAATTTCTCTACTCGGTGGCGCTGCCCGAGGGCTTGTACCGGGTCACCCTGACCCTGGGCGACAGGCGCAGCGCCGGACGCACCACCGTGAAGACCGAAAGCCGCCGCCTGGTCCTGCGCGACGTCGCAACCCGGCGCGGGCAGACGGTAACGCGTAGCTTTCTTGTCGATGTGCGCAACGCACGTCTCCCGGCCCAGCCTGCCGGCGCCCCCCGGTTCGGCCAGACCGTGCTGCTGGACGAGCGCGACCTCGCCAGTTTCAGCTGGGATGACAAGCTGACATTCGAGTTCCTCGGCCAGCCCCGCGTCTCGGCGATCCACATCGAGCCCGCCAAGGCCCCCCGCCTGTTCCTCGCCGGCGATTCGACCGTGGCCGACCAGTACACCGAGCCCTTCACGAGTTGGGGCCAGATGCTGCCCGCGATGCTGGACGATCGCGTTGCCGTTGCCAATCACGCCAAGTCGGGCGCGACTCTGAAGTCGTTCATCGCCCAACTCCGTTTCTCCAAGCTCCTGACCCAGATGCAGGAAGGCGACTGGCTGTTCATCCAGTTCGGCCACAACGACCAGAAGGCCGAGTGGCCGATGACCTATCTCGATCCCGAACTGACTTACCCTTCCTATTTGCGCAGCTATATCGCCGAAGTCCGCCGCAGAGGCGTTCATCCGGTGCTGGTGACTTCGCCCGAGCGGCGCAATTTCGACGATGCCGGCAGGATCAAGGACACGCTCGGCGCCTATGCCGCGGCAGTGCGCAAGGTTGCGGCGGAAGAGAACGTGCCGCTGATCGATCTCAACCGGGACAGCATCGCGATCATGCAGGCGCTCGGCCCGGACATCTCGCCCCGCGCTTTCGCCGATAATGGCAAGGACAGGACGCACAACAACAACTACGGCGCCTGGCTCTTCGCCGCCGCCATCGCCCGGCAGGTGCGCGAGAAGATCCCCGAACTGGCGCCCAATGTCGTGCCGGGGAACTTCGATCCCGCGCATCCGCCTCTGCCCGAAGCCTTGCCGATCGCGCCGAGCATCTCGCTCGAGGAAAGCAAGCCGGAAGGGAGTTGAGCCGATGGACCTTCCCCGTCGCATGTTCTCCGGCCTCTGCATGGCAGGAGCACTGACGCCGCTGATGCCCCGGGCCGCACTCGGGGCTGAAGGCCGCTTCGACGTGCGCCATTTCGGCGCAAAGGGCGACGGGACGGCCATCGACAGTCCGGCCTTCAATGCCGCAATCGCCGAGGCCGCACGCCGAGGCGGCACGGTGCTGGTTCCGGCGGGCCGCTATCTCTGTTTCTCGATCCGCCTGCAAAGCCGCATCAGGATCGTGTTCGAACAGGGCGCCACGATCGTGGCCGCCGACCCCGCGCTTCATGGCGGCAGCTACGATCTGCCCGAACCTGCCCCCGGCCTCTACCAGGACTTTGGCCATAGCCACTGGCGCAACAGCCTGATCTGGGGCGAAGACATTGAGGACATGGCCATTGAAGGCCCCGGCCTGATCCATGGGCTTGGTCTCACCCGCGATGGGCCCGGCGCACGCTGGAAAGCGCAGACCGGCGAGCGGCCGCTTTCGATGCAGGGCATGAGCGAAAGGGATATCGCCGACCTCGAACCCGCCGTGGCGGCGATGCAGGGGCTCGGCAACAAGGCCATTGCGCTGAAACGGGGGCGCAATATCCGGTTGTCCGGCTTCACCGTGCTGAAAGGCGGGCACTTCGCCATTCTCGCCACCGGCACCAGCGCCTTGCTGATCGAAAGCCTCACCATCGACACGGACCGGGACGGCATCGACCTGGACTGCGTGAAAGACACCCTTGTGCGTGGCTGCAAGGTCAATTCGCCCAATGACGACGGCATCGTCGTGAAGTCCAGCCTGGCGCTGAGCGAACCGCTCCCCGCCGAAAACGTGTTGATCCGCGACTGCGCCGTCTCCGGCTATGACATGGGTACGATGCTGGACGGCACCCATGGAACCGCGCAGCACATCGCGCCCGACCGCGATCGCGTTACCGGTAGGATCAAGCTCGGCACGGAAAGCAACGGCGGTTATCGCAATGTCGTGGTTCAGGACTGCACTTTCACCCGCTGCCGGGGCCTCGCGCTGGAGACCGTGGACGGCGGGGTGATGGAGAACGTCGTCGCAAGCCGTCTCACCATGCGGGACGTGACCACCGCCCCCCTTTTCGTGAGACTGGGAGACCGGCGGCGCGGGCCGGACGGCACCGGCGTGGGCGCGGTGCGCCGCGTGGTCATATCGGAGATCGACGCAAGGGGAATCGACCCGCGCTTTCCTGCAACTTTCGCGGGCCTTGCCGGACACCCTATCGAATCGATCGAGATGCGCGACATCCACCTCGTTTACGGCGAGGCCGGAAAAAGACGCGATTCTGCGCCCGCACCCGTCCGGCAAGTGCCTGAACTTGCAGGGGCCTACCCCGAACCCAGCATGTTCGGGGTGCTCCCGGCATGGGCGCTCTGGGTCCGCCATGTGGAACGCCTGACTGTCGACAAGTTCCACGCCGAAACGATCCTGAAGGACGTCCGCGCGCCGATCCGGCTCGAAAACGTGGCATTTCCGCGCTTTTCGAACACACCCCTCCGGCAGAATGGCGATTGACGGACGCGTGCGGAGCAGTTACCAAATAACGGCATTGATATCCACATAATGGAACAAATGGGAGAATGGAGTGCCGGATACTGGGACGGGGTCGATCCACGCCTTCAGGATGCAGTTGAAGCCCGGCACGGTTGAGGAATACCGCCGCCGTCACGACGCGATCTGGCCGGAACTCTCCGCGCTGCTGATCGAGGCAGGCATCCGTGACTATTCGATCTTCCTGGACGAGGACAGCCTTGCCCTCTTCGCCGTGCTGCGCGTCCTGCCGGACAATAGCCGCGAAGCCCTGCCCGACCACCCGGTGATGCGCCGCTGGTGGGACTATATGGCGCCGCTGATGGAAGTGGAGCCTGGCAACCGCCCGGTCGAGCGCTCGCTCCCGCTCATGTTCCATATGGATTGAGCCGATGAAGCGCGCTTTCCTCACCGCCCTGCTGCTTTCCGCCGTTCCGATTGCCTCGCCCTCGGCCGCATCGGCACAGGACGCGAAGCAGACCGCCGACCTTTCCGCCCCGGCCCGGACCTTCGGCCGCGTCTCGTTCGATGCGCGATCGCTGATGATCGACGGCAAGCGGCAAGTGATCTGGTCGGGCGAGTTTCACCCCTTCCGACTGCCCAGCCCCGACCTCTGGCGGGACGTGCTGCAGAAGATGAAGGCCAGCGGGTTCAACACCGTCGCGCTCTATTTCGACTGGGGCTACCACTCGCCCAGGCAGGGCGTCTACGATTTCAGCGGAATTCGCGACCTCGACCGCCTGCTGACGATGGCTGAGGAAGAGGGCCTGTGGGTGATGACCCGCGCCGGGCCTTATGTGAACGCGGAACTGTCGCGCGGCGGTTTTCCGGGCTGGCTGGTCAACCAGAAGGCCCGCGCCCGCACCGACGATCCGGAGTATCTCGCCGCAGCCGACGAGTGGCTGACGCAGATCAACGCGATCATTGCCCGCCACCAGATCAACGGCGATGGCAAAGGTCATAAGGGATCGGTGATCCTCCACCAGATCGAGAACGAACTGGCGCTGACCACCCCCGCGCAGCGCCGCTACATGGACCACCTCTATGCCAAGGCGCGTGCCGACGGCATTACCGTACCGATCTTCCACAACGATCAGGGCCGCAACGGCTACTGGGTGCCGGAAGGCTCGCCCGTCGACAAAGTCGTCCACGGCCCCAACGACATGTATGCGTTCGACGGTTACCCCGGCGGCACCTGCACCGTGGAAGGCAAGCCGACGCGCAGCGTGGCTGCGCCGGACTGGGGCTTCTACGGCCCCGGCGGCGCCAAGGGTGGCGCCTCCGCTTCGCCGAAAACGCCCGGATTCCTGGCCGAATTCGGCGGCGGCTGGTTCGATTACTGGGGTTCCAACGGCGGCTACGAATGCAACGCGGTGCAGCGGGGCAAGCGATTCCAGCGGGTGTTCTACGGCACCAATCTGGCCAACGGCATCGGCATCCAGAGCTTCTACATGACCTATGGCGGCACCAGCTGGGGCTGGCTTCCGGCCCCGGTGGTGTTCACCAGCTACGACTATGGCGCCGCCATTTCCGAGGCGCGGAACCTGCGCGAAAAGGCGCTGGAGATGAAGCAGCTGGGCGGGCTCATCGCCTCCGTCCCGGACCTTGCGGGCATGATCCCGGCGGGCGCGCCTGAGGCCTCTTCGCCCAACATCCAGATCTACCACAACAAGAGCCCGGAGACCGACGCGCGCTTCCTGCTGGTGGCGCACAAGCCGTCGAACGGGCAGACCGACGACAGCTTCACCGTCACCGCCGCCCTGCCCGACGGGCGATATACTTTTCCGATACGTCTCAATGGCTTCGATGCCAAGTGGCTGGTCGCGGGTGTGAACCTTGGCGGGCAGCGGCTGGTCTATTCGACCTCCGAACTGCAATCGGCATCGAAGGCGGGAACCGCCGATCTCCTGCTGCTCTACGGCCGTGCCGGGGAGCCGGGCGAGACCGTGCTGCGCTATGCCTCGGCCCCCAAAATCACGGTTCTGGAAGGCGCGGCAGAAACCGCCTTCAACGACACCAAGGGCGACCTGAAAGTCACCTACACGCACGCCAGTGGTCAGGCAGGCCGCACCGTGCTGCGCCTGACCGGCGGCGGGCGCGGCGACCTGATCCTGATCCTTGCCGGCGAGGCCGAAGCCACCCGCTACACCCGCGCCGACACCGCTGCCGGACCCGTTCTCGTTCGCGGTCCGCAGCTGGTCCGTCACGCGTCGCTCAAATCCGGCGCGCTGGCGCTGACCGGCGACACCGGCGAAGAGGGCAATCTCGAAGTCTGGGCGCCCGGTGCCGTTCGCGCGCTGTCATGGAATGGCGCCCGTGTCCCTGCCAAGGCATCTGCCGTTGGCAGCATCTCCTCCACCGCGCCCTTGCCCGGCCCTGTCCCCGTCGTGCTTCCCGCCCTCACCGGCTGGCGCATGGCCAAGGGTTCGCCGGAGGCCGATCCGAAATTCGACGACAGCGGTTGGCAGGCCGTGGGCGGTAATCGTCCCAATGCGACCATCACCCAGCGCCCTGACGGCCAGCCGAACATGGCGATGGATGCCTATGGCTTCCACGAGGGCGACGTCTGGTATCGCGGCAAGTTCGAGGGCAATGCCGGGGCGAAAACCGTCTCGCTGTTCTACGGCGCCGGCGGCTCTGGGCTGGTGCAGGCCTGGCTGGACGGCAAGTTCATCGGCGAGGCCGAGACGCCGAGTGGCCTCCCCCGCCCGATCACCACCGGCACCGTCACCTTGGACCTGCCGCCCGAAGCGCAGGCGGACGGAAGCCATGTGCTTTCGGTGATGGTGCGCAACAACGGCCATAACTGGGACCTCGATTCCGACGACTTCCACAAGGAAGCGCGCGGGCTGATCTCCGCGTCGATCTCGCAGCCCGGCGGGCGCAGCTTCGCGGTGCCGATCGCGTGGAAGATCCAGGGCCAGCGCGGCGGCGAGGACTTGGCCGACCCCGTGCGCGGCCCCGCCAACAACGGCGGTCTCCATGGCGAGCGCATGGGCTGGCACCTGCCGCTGTTCGACGACAGCCGGTGGTCTGCCGCGCAAGTTCCGGCAAGCAGCGCCAATCCCGGCACGACATGGTATCGCACCACCTTCGACCTGGCCGTGCCCAAGGGGCAGGACGCCACCATCGCGCTGGCCTTCGGCGATACCGAAACCCCGCGCTCGGCCGCGAAATACCGCGTTCTGATCTTCGTCAACGGCTGGAACATGGGCCAGTTCATCGCCCATGTCGGCCCGCAGCGCGTGTTCCCCATCCCCGAGGGTATCCTCAGCCACCACGGCACCAACCACGTGGCGCTGGCCGTGACGAGCGACGGCGCCCCCGGCGATGCGCTGGAGGCGGTAAAACTTGTCACCCTGCACAACGCGCGCGGCGGCATTGCCGTGAAGACGGTGCCCGCCCCCCAGACACCGGCAGAGCTCAAATGAGCCGCCAGCCCCTTATCCGGCGCTCCGCGAGCGCCACCAGAACCATGACCAGGAGACCTTAATTGGCCGCGCTAACGCACGATATTCCGCGCGCGAATATCACCGACGCCATCGGCAAGCTGATGCACAACCTCGTCCATATCAAGGACGAGACCGGCGAATTCCTGCTCCGCCTCGAAGATGGCCGCGTGATCGACACCAAGGGCTGGGCCGGTTGGGAATGGACCCACGGCGTCGGCCTGTTCGGCATGTGGCGCTATTTCGAGCAGACCGGCGATGAGACCGCGCTGAACATCATCCGCCAGTGGTTCGAGGACCGCTTCGCCGAAGGCACGCCCACCAAGAACATCAACACGGTGGCGCCCTTCATCACCCTCGCCTACCTTTACGAACTGGACGGCGATCCCAGCTACATCCCCTATCTCGATACCTGGGCCGAATGGCTGATGGCGCCGGACGGACTGCCCAAGACCGAGGAAGGCGGCTTCCAGCACATCGTCTACAACGATGAGAACCCCGGCGAACTGTGGGACGACACGCTGATGATGAGCGTGCTGCCGCTGGCCAAGATCGGCCTGCTGCTGGACCGCCCGCACTATATCGAGGAAGCCAAGCGCCAGTTCCTCGTCCACATCAAGTATCTGGCAGATCGCAAGACCGGCCTGTGGTTCCACGGATGGGACTTCAACGGACGCCACAACTTTGCCGAGGCGCTCTGGGCGCGCGGCAACTGCTGGGTGACGATCGCCATTCCCGAGATCATCGAACTGCTCGATCTCGAACCGGGCGATGCTTTCCGCTCGTTCCTGATCGACACGCTGGCCGCGCAGGTCCGCACCCTGGCCGCCACGCAGGATGGCGACACCGGCCTGTGGCACACGCTGATCGACGATCCCACCAGTTACCTCGAAGCCTCCGCCACGGCGGGCTTCGCCTATGGCATCCTGAAGGCCGTCCGCAAGGGTTACCTCCCGCGCGAATACGAGGCGGTGGGCATCAAGGCGGTGCGCGGCGTGCTGGCCAATATCGACGATGCCGGCGAGCTTCAGCAGGTCAGCTTCGGCACGGCGATGGGCGACAGCCTGCAGTTCTACAAGGACATCGCCCTCACCTCCATGCCGTACGGTCAGAGCCTGGCGATCTGCGCTCTGGCCGAGTTCCTGCGGACCTACATCTGACGATGCGCGGCGTTTCCGCCCTTGCCCTGGCTGCGACCATGCTGGTCGGCGCGCCGGTAAGGGCGGAAACGCCGGAACTGGTGCGCTTTGCCTATTCCCGAGGCGATTTTGCGCTCGCGCAAAACGGCCGGACGGCGCGGATCGTCACCGCGCCGCAGGATCACGAACTCGTCCGCATCGCCGCCGAAGGGCTGCGCGCGGACCTTGCGGCAGTGACCGGCCAGCCCGCGAGCAAGGCGGATATGGCCGCGTCCGGCGCGCAAGTCTGGATCGGCACGCTGGGCCGCAATCCTGCCATCGACCGGCTGGTTTCCAGCGGCAGGATCGACGCGGCGAAGCTGAAGGGCGCCTGGGAAAGCTTCCTGATCGTGCCCCTGTCCGATCCCGCGCCCGGCATCCGGCAGGCGCTGGTGATCGTGGGCAGCGACCGGCGCGGCACCGCCTATGGCGCTTACGAACTGTCCCGCGCCATCGGCGTATCGCCGTGGCACTGGTGGGCGGACGTGCCGCCCGAACATCACGATGGCCTTTTCGTTGCCGCCGGAACCCGCCGTTTCGGCCCGCCTTCGGTGCAGTATCGCGGCATCTTCATCAATGACGAGGACTGGGGCCTCGTGCCCTGGGCTCAGGGTGCCTTCCCCGGCGAGCCCGCGCCGGGCCCCGGGACTTACGAGAAAGTCTTCGACCTGCTGCTGCGGCTCAGGGCCAACACGCTCTGGCCCGCGATGCACAAGGCCAGCCGCGCCTTCAACGCCGATCCCGCCAATGCCGCGCTGGCCGAACGCTACGGCGTGGTCATGGGCACCAGCCACGCCGAGCCCATGCTTCGCAACAACGTGAGCGAATGGACCGGCAGGGCGGAGGATTTCAACTACCTGACCCATCGCGCCGCCATCGGCGAATACTGGCGCGAGCGGGTGCGCGGCCATGCCGCCTACGAAACGATCTGGACGCTGGGCCTGCGCGGCATTCACGACAGCGGCATGATCGGCCCGAACACCGACGAGGAGCGCCGCCGCACCCTCGAACAGGTCTTCGCCGACCAGCGGGACATGCTGGGCCGGGCCGGCCTCGCCGGCGCGCCGCAGGTCTTCACGCCCTACAAGGAAGTTCTGGGCATCTACCGCGCCGGGCTGAAAGTGCCGGACGACGTGACCCTGATGTGGACGGACGACAACTTCGGCTACATCCGCCATTTCCCCGATGCCCCCGAACGGGCGCGCGCGGGCGGCAACGGCATCTACTACCACCTCTCCTACCTTGGCGCGCCGCTCTCCTACCTCTGGCTGTCGACGACGCCGCCCGCGCTGATCCGCGAGGAGATGGGACGTGCCTGGGACATGGGCGCGCGCCGGATGTGGATCGCCAACGCGGGAGACATCAAGCCCGCCGAACTCCAGATCGACTATTTCCTGAGCCTTGCCTGGGACATCGAAGGGACACGCGCCCAGCCGATCGAGACATGGGTGGGACAATGGGCCCAAGATGCGCTTGGCAATGGCACCGGCAAGCAGGCGGCGGCGCTGCTGGGCGATTATTACCGGCTCAACTTCGCGCGCCGCCCCGAACATCTGCAATGGTACCTGCCGGGAGAAAAGCCCCATGCCAGCCCGCTGACCATTGCCGAGGCGGACGAGCGCCTTGCCGGGTTCGCGGCGATGGAGCGGCGAGTGGCCGCGCTTCGCCCGCTGATTCCCCCGGCCCGCGCGGACGCTTTCTTCGAACTGCTGGACTATCCGCTCTCCGCCTCGGCCGCCGCCAATCGCCGCTTCTTCGCTGCCGAGGCCCACGATGCCCTGCGCGATGCCGACCCGGCCGAAAGCTGGCGCCGCGCGCGGATCGCGGCAGAGGCGCAGGAGACCCTCACCGCGCTGACCCGCCGCTACAACCGCGAGGTCGCCGGCGGGAAATGGCGCGGGATCATGGCGGTCGAGCCCGCCGACGGCCAATGGCGCAGCTTCCGCCAGAGCCTGCCGGTAGTGCCCGCCGCGGCCTCGATACCCGATGGGGATGATGCCGGGCGCCCGGCCCCCTCCCCCGCCGCGCCTCTCCCGCTCTTGCGGCCGGACGCATTCACCCGCGCAAAAGGCTGGCGGCTGATTGACGGCCTCGGGCGTAACGGCGCGCTTCTCGCCGCCGGTTCGCCTTCCGCCCCGGCGCGCGCATCCGTCACCCTGCCTGCCGGAAACTGGCGCGCCGTGATCGACCTGCTGCCCGCCTATCCGTCCGACAACGGAGACGTGCTGCGTCTCACCGTCCGCATCGACGGCGCGGCGCAGACCCTCGAAATTCCGCGCCGCACCGGCGACCGGGACTGGGCCATGGCCGTGCTCGACAACCGCATCGCCATGCCGCTCGCCCCAACGCTCGGCGCGGGTCGCCATGAGGTTTCGCTCGAAGCCGGCGATCCCGCCGTGAAGATCGAGGCCATTCGTTTCATACCTGCTGACAAGACAATTACTCCGACTTAATAGTCGAAACCAATCGGTCCGCCCACGAAGGCGAACCGCGCGAAGAACAAGACGGTGAAGGATCCTGTAGTGCCCCAGAGCCCTGATACGGCCGTGCGTCCCGTGCGCCTCCGAAACTACCTCGCCTATGGCTCCAACGACGTGCTCGGGGCCGGGTCGATGGCGGTCATCTCGGGCTGGGTGCTCATTTTCTACACGCAATTCTGCGGGCTTTCGGCGGGGCAGGCTGCCACCATCTTCGCCGTGGCGCGCGTGCTCGATGCCTTTGCATCGCCGATGATCGGCTATATCTCCGACCACTTCGGCACGACCGCGCTGGGCCGCCGTTTCGGGCGGCGGCGTTTCTTCATCCTCGCCGCGATCCCGCTCCTGCCCAGTTTCGGCCTGATGTGGCTGCCGGGCCAGAGCTTCTGGTACTACCTCGTCAGTTACGTGCTGTTCGAACTGGTCTACGCGATGGAGATCATCCCGTTCGAGACCCTCGCCGCGGAGATGTCGAGCGACTACCGCACCAAGGCGAAGTTCGCGGGCTGGCGCATCCTGTTCGGACAGGCCGCGGCGATCCTCGCCGGTTTCCTGCCGCTCTGGCTGATCGAGGCGCTGGGCCGGGACAGTGCGGACACGTTCTTCTACATGGGCCTGATCTTCGCCGCACTGTTCATGGTGACGGCGGCGATGCTCTATCTGTTCAGCTGGGAACGTCACATGCCGGGCGGTGTCCCCCTCCCCGCCGAACAGCGCCATTCGGCCAGCCCGCTGGACGCGCTGAAGGCGCTTTACCGCAACCTGTTCTCCACCATGCGCATCCGCGCCTTCCGCCTGCATCTGGGCATGTACCTGGGTGGCTACATCAGCCAGGACGTGTTCAACGCCGCCTTCACCTTCTTCGTGATCTTCGCGCTGGCAGGCACCACCGCGATCGCCTCCGGCCTGCTCGGCACCATGTACATCGTGCAGTTCGTCGCCGTCATCATCGCCATCAACATGGCCCTGCGCGCCTCTCCCAGCCGGGCCTACCAGATCGCCGCCGCCAGCTTCGGCGCGGGCGCGCTCACCCTGATCGGGCTGTGGGCCATGGGCATCACGGCAACGAGCCATACGATCTGGCTGTCGATCGGACTGGCAGGGCTGGGGCGCGGCGCGCTCAACTACATCCCCTGGGCAACCTACAACTACATGGCCGACGTGGACGAGATCGTCACCGGCACCCGCCGCGAAGGCAGCTTCGCAGGCGTCATGACTTTCGTGCGCAAGGCCACGCAGGCGGCCGCGGTGGCGGGCGTGGGCTTCGTGATGCAGGCCGGCGGCTTCGTTTCCGGCGCGGCGCAGCAGTCCGACGGCGCGATCCGCACCATCGCGGTGCTGCTCGGGCTGGGGACCGTGGGAATGCTGGTCTTCGGGGTGATCGTCTCGCTGCGCTTCCGGCTTTCGCCCGCAACTCACGCCGTGCTGATGCACGAGATCGAACACTTGCGCTCGGGCGCCCGCACGCCGACCAGCCCCGAGGCGCAGGCCGTGGTGGAGGACCTGTCGGGCTGGCGCTACGACCAGCTCTGGGGCCGCAATTCGCTGGTCCGGCACGATGAATGCGGCAGCGAAGTCGGCAAACCCGCCGGTGCTTGAAAAGCTTACGACCTGGGGCCAGCGCCCTATCCGCGCGGCGCGCGATAGCCCACCGCTGCGCCGATCTGTCCCGCAGTGGCGACGATGGCGGCGACGAGATCGTCGACGATGTCGTCCGTGAGGTAGTGGGCCGCGCTGGCGATCGAGATCGCGATGCAGATCTGGCGCCGCGCGTCGCGGATCGGCACCGCGATCGAGCGCACGCCGTCACCCAGTTCGCTGTCATGGAGCACATAGCCGCGCGCCTTGTGCTCGCGCATCAGGGCGACGTATTCCTTCACCGCCTTCGCCGGGACCTTGCCGCCATTGGCGTCGCGGTAGAGGTCTTCCCAGATCTTTTCATCCTCATCCAGCAGCAACGCCTTGCCCAGGCCGGTTTCGGCGATGGGGCGGCGATCGCCCGGCGCGGTGGCCACGCGCAGGCGCTGGCGGCCGGTCACACGGTCAAGGTGCCGGGACCAGTCTCCCTCGCGCTTGCCCACGAAGACGCAGAAGCCGGTCTCTTCCGAAAGCTTTTCCATGAAGGGGCGGGCCACGCGCACATAGTCGATCTGCTCGGTGGCCATCACGCCCAGTTCGAGCAGCTTGGGGCCAAGGCCGAACCCGTCGTTCGTGACGGAGAGATAGCCGCGCGATTTCAGCGCCTGCACCAGCCGGTGTGCGGTGGTCTTGCTCATGCCCAGCTTGCGGGCGAGGTCGGCGGCGCGGATCGGTCCGCCGATCACTTCGTCCATGATGTCGAGCGCGCGCATCAGCGTCTGCGTGCCCTTGACCTCGACTTCGGGTTTATCGTCGCGAGGTGTCATAGTTCCCGTCTTTCCGGAGAGACTCATCCCCTGGGATACCCACTTTGCGGGACGTGACTCCAATTGTTCCACCAAGCTCTATACCGTCCGGCGCCACCGTCAATGGGGCGCCCGGCAGGTTGGCCCGCCATGGCGGTAAATGCCGGCCACCGGGCGGCGCGGCACCTTGTTGCACCGCCCGCGTTATGATCGCGGCGCCTCATGACCCGGCGCCCGCTGGAGGAAAGACCGATGATCGCAGTCCACCATCTGGAGAATTCACGCTCGCAGCGCATCCTCTGGCTGCTGGAGGAACTCGGCCTGCCCTACCGCGTGGTGCATTACGCGCGCGACAAGGCGACGATGCTCGCCCCGCCGGAACTGCGCGCGGTGCACCCGCTCGGCAAATCGCCGGTCATCGTCGACGAGGATGCCGGGGACGGGCCTCTCACCATCGCCGAAACCGGCGCGATCATCGAATACCTCGTCGGGAAGGCGGACGGGAGGCTGGGTGTGCCGGAGGCACAAATCGGGGCTGTGCCGGAGGCACAAGGCGCAAGTGCGCCGGAGGCACGGGAGGCCGCGCTGCGCTATCGCTATTACCTGCACTATGCCGAAGGCTCGCTCATGCCGCCGCTGCTCATCAAGCTGGTGCTCGGCATGATCCCGGTGGTCGGCGGCTTCGCGCAGAAGAAGGTCCAGCCGATGATCGACGTCCACCTCGATTTCGTGGAAAGCGAACTCGCCTCCCGCCCCTGGTTCGCCGGCGATGCCTTCACCGCCGCCGACGTGATGATGAGCTTCCCGCTGGAGGCCGCGCGCGACCGGGCCGGACTGGACGCCTCGCGCCCGGCAACGACGGCCTGGCTGGAGAAGATCCATGCGCGCCCCGCCTATCAGGCCGCGCTGGCGGCGGGCGGCCCCTATCGCTACGCCTGAGTTCGCGGGCCTGCGGAAGGACTTCTAGGGCGTGCGCCGCTGTGCCATAGGAGCGGGGCAACACCTGCGCGGAAGGAATGCCCCCTGCTCCCGAGCAAGACCCAGATCGTGATCGTCGGCGGCGGTGCCGCCGGACTGGAACTCGCCGCCAAGCTCGGCGCCCGTTACGGCCGCAAGCGCCACGACATCATCCTGGTGGACCGCAACCGGACGCATATCTGGAAACCGCTGCTCCATGAGGTGGCGACCGGCTCGCTTGACGCCAATCTCGACGAGGTGGGCTATCGCAGCCACTGCCACCGCTGGGGCTATCGCTATTTCTACGGCACGCTCTCGGGGATCGACCGCACGAACCGCCGCGTCCACCTTGCCGCGGTGCAGGACGAAAAAGGGCGCGAAGTGCTTGCCCCGCATTCGATCCGCTACGATTACCTGGTGCTGGCCTTCGGCTCCGTCACCAACGACTTCGGCACGCCCGGTGTTGCCGAGAACTGCACTTTCCTCGACAGCCGCGCGCAGGCCGACCGTTTCCGCGACAAGCTGCTGGACCAGTGCCTGCGCGTCTCGCGCGCGATGACCGCCGATCCGGCCAGCGATGCGCGGGTCAAGGTGGCGATCGTCGGCGGCGGAGCAACCGGGGTGGAACTGGCCGCTGAACTGTTCAACGCCGCCGATGCACTGGGATATTACGGGCTGGAAGTGTTCGACCGGGGCCGCCTTGACGTGACTCTCGTCGAAGCCGGTCCCCGCATCCTGCCGCAATTGCCGGACCGACTGGCCGGAGCCGCGCATCAGGAACTGGAAACGCTGGGGGTGCGCGTCCTTGTCGATACGCCCATCGTCGAATCCACCGCCGAAGGAATGGTCACGCGCTCGGGAGAGCGGATTGACGCCGACCTTCAGGTCTGGGCGGCGGGCGTGAAGGCCCAGCCCATCGCCGAGGGCCTTGGCGGGCTGGAACTTGCCAGATCGGGCCAGATCGTGGTCCGCCCCACCCTGCAAAGCGCCACTGACGACAGGATTTTCGCCATCGGCGACTGCGCCTCCTGCATCCTGCCGGGCCGCGACCGGCCGATCCCGCCGCGCGCGCAGGCGGCGCACCAGATGGCGGACGCCGCCTTCGCGAACCTCAAACGCGCGATGGAAGGCAAGCCGCTCGTCGATTTCGTCTACAAGGACCATGGTTCGCTGGTGTCGCTGAGCCGGTTCTCGACCGTGGGCACGCTCATGGGCAATCTGGTGGGCGGCCGCATGGCGGTGGAAGGGCGGCTCGCCCGGTTCATCTACCTATCGCTGTACCGGATGCACCTGCTGGCGATCCATGGCTGGATCAAGGGTTCGGCGCTGATCGCGGTCAGCCACGTCAACCGCATCGTCCGCCCCCGCCTGAAGCTACACTAGATCGTCAGCCAGTGGGGGCCGGCCCGCTGCTTTCGCGCCGGACCAGCTCGAACCGGAACACGGGCGCTTCGTCCGGCGCGCCGACCAGCGCATCCACGACGGCGCGCCCCATCTCCTCCAGCGGCTGACGGATCGTGGTGAGCGGCGGCCAGGTGGTGGCGCTGGCGGACGTATCGTCAAAGCCGACGATCGACACGTCATCCGGCACGCTCAGCCCGGTGCGATGCGCATATGTGAGCACGCCCAGCGCCATGGCGTCGTTCGTGGCGAAGATCGCGGTGGGCGGCGCTTCGCCGGCGAGCAATTGTTCCCCGGCGCGAAGGCCGGAATCGAAATCGAAGCTGCCCGGCACGAACCGGACGTCCCCGGCCGGGATGCCCGCTGCTTCCAGCCCGTCCCGGAAACCCTCGACCCGGGCGAGCGCCGCGCGGTGGTCCGCCGGCGGCGCGATCACGCCGATCCGGCGGTGCCCCAGTTCGATCAGGTGATCGGCGATCATCCGCCCCGCCGCCCGCTCCGGTGTGGGAATGTTGAAGCTCTCCGTCACCAGCGATCCTGCCAGCCGCGCACAGGGCAAGTCGAGTTCCGAAAGCCTTTGCAGCAACGCCCTGTCGTCCGACAGCGGCGGGGCCACGAATACGCCGTCGGGCCGAAGCGCCGCCACCAGCCGGTCGAGTATCTCGAAGCGCTCGTCACCGGACAGCGGCATCGGTTCGACAACGAGATGGTAGCCCAGTTCGCGGCAGCGGTTTGCCGCGCCCACCTGGATTGCGGAAGTGTAGCCGGGGGTGGGGTTGTTGTAGAGGAAGGCCAGCATGAACGAGCGCCCCCCGGCCAGGCGGCGTGCCGACTGATTCGGCCTGTAGCCGAGCCGGTCGATCGCTTCGGTCACCCGCGTGCGCAGATCCTCGCTCACATTCGGCGCTTTGTTGACAACGCGGGACACGGTCTTGATGGATACGCCTGCCGCGGCAGCAACGTCACGAATGCTGGTCATTTGCAGGCCTTGCCACACAAGATTGCGGTTGAGAATGGTTTTACGGAAATTCCCGGCCGTTCTCCGGGATCGTCGCATAATCGCGGCGTGAATGCCTCCCTGCAGGATTGCCTTGATCGATCGCGCATTGCGCGCTAATCATCCGGTACAACGTTGTCATCTCCTCCAAAGCCGACAGCGCTGGAATCCCGGGTGCGGCCCTTTCGCCGAAAGGCGAATCGATCGCACCCGGGATGACAAACCAATAAGAACGACATGGGAGATATCGCGGTGCTCACCACGGCAGCCGACACCGGCTCGGGCTGAACCATCGCCCCGGACGCCCGCGCGTCCCCACCCTTCATCCCTGAATTGGCGCGTGGAACGCGCCCGGCAGCGCGAGTCGAGCAAAAATCATGGCCTTCACGTCAGCGATCACAAGTTCCGAACCGAGCGAGGAAGCCCCCGGCGGTCATGTCGACGCGCCGGAGCTGCGCTATTTCGTCATGGCGCTGTTCTTCATCTTCGGCGGCATAACCAGCCTGAACGACGTCATCATTCCCAAGCTGAAGGAGCTGTTCACGCTCAGCTACACCGAAGCGATGCTGGTGCAGTTCTGCTTCTTCACGGCCTATGCGGTGATCGGCATTCCCGGCGCGATGCTGGTACGCGGGATCGGCTACATGCGCGGGGCAGCGGCCGGGCTGGCGATCATGATCGTGGGCTGCCTGGCCTTCATTCCGGCATCGCAGACCGCCACCTACTGGCTGTTCCTCGCCGCCTACTTCGTGCTCGCGGCGGGCGTGGTGATCGTCCAGGTGGTGGCCAACCCGCTCATCAGCCTGCTGGGCAAGCCGGAAACGACCAGTTCGCGCCTGACCTTCGCGCAGGCCTTCAATTCGCTGGGCACCACCATCTTCCCGATCGCCGGCGCCGTGCTGATCCTGGGCAGCCTTGCCGCCGTTTCGGCGCACGACCTTTCCGGCGCCGCGCTCGATGCCTATCGCCGCGCCGAAAGCCAGGCGATCGTCCACGGCTATCTTGCCATTGCCGGCGCGCTCGCGCTCGTCATCGCCGCCGTCTGGGCCTTCCGCAACCGCCTGCCGCCGCAGCAGCACGGCGACCATGCAGGATTCGCCGGGTTCGACCTGCTGAAGCGCCCGCGTTTCCGCTTCGGCACACTGTGCATCTTCCTTTACGTCGGCGCCGAAGTCTCCATCGGGTCGCTGATCGTCAGCTACCTCATGCAGGACCACGTCATGGCCCTGCCGGAACAGTCCGCCGGCAAGCTGATCGGGCTTTACTGGGGCGGTGCGATGCTGGGGCGCTTCATCGGCTCTGCCGTCCTGCGCGTCCTCGATCCCGGACGGGTGCTTGCCGTCAATGCCTTCACGGCCATCGCCCTGCTCGCGCTTTCGGTGGCGAGCACCGGCACCGTCTCGGGCTATGCGCTGCTGGCCGTGGGCCTGATGAACTCGATCATGTTCCCCACGATCTTCAGCCTCGCCTGCGAGAAGCTGGGCGCCCGCGCGGCGGACGGTTCGGGCATCATCAACGTGGCGATCTGCGGCGGCGCGCTGGTGCCGCTCGCCACCGGGGCGCTGGCAGACCTGACCGGCGGCAACCTGGGCATGGCGCTGGTTCTCCCCGCGCTGTGCTACGCGGTGATCGCCGGGTTCGGCGTGTCCGCCCGGCGACCTGCCCCGGTTCCCGAAACGGAAGCCCTCAGATCAGGGGCTTTCCCGCCGATTTGACGATCGCGCCGCCCTTCATCACGAAGCCGACGTTTTCCAGCACCTTGACGTCGGCCAGCGGATCGCCGTCCACGGCGATGACGTCGGCATAGCGGCCAACCTGCAGCGTGCCGACATCGGTGCTGCCCAGAAGGTCGGCGGCATTCCCGGTCGCCGTCTTGATCGCGTCCATCGGGGTCATCCCCGCGTTTACCAGCAGCGCGAATTCCTGCGCATTCTCGCCGTGCCGGGAAAGGCCGAAGGTATCCGTGCCGAAGGCGATCTTCACGCCCGCGGCATAGGCATCGTGCAGGTTGCGGCGCAGCAGCGGCGCAATGGCGAGCGCTTTTTCCGCGGTGGAGGGGTTGAGCTGCTCGGGATGCTCCTTCGCGCGCTGGTAGACCCGCTCGCCGACCAGCATCGTCGGCACGAGATAGGTCCCGTGCTGCTTGAACAGCTTGTAGCTTGCCGCATCGGCGTAGGAGCCATGCTCGATCGAATCCACGCCCAGCTCGATGGTATGGTCGATCGCCTCCTTGCCATGGGCGTGGGCAGCCACCTTCATCCCCAGCGCGTGGGCGGTGTCGATCACCGCCTTGATCTCCTCGTCCGTCATCAGCTGGTGCCGGGGATCGTCGCCGATGGACATGACCCCGCCAGACGGCATGATCTTGATAAGGTCCACGCCTTCGCGCTTCAGGCGCCGCACCGCCAGCCGGGCGGATTCGGGGCTATCGACCACATTGTCGCTGACATGGGGAATATCGGCGAATTCCACCCGCAGGCCGTTCACCGCATCGCCGTGGCCGCCGGTCGGGCCGAGCGGAGTGCCCGCAACCCACATGCGCGGACCGGGAACCACGCCGCCCTCGATCGACTTCCTGAGCGCGACGACCACCTGGGTATCGGCCCCGCAATCGCGCACCGAGGTGAACCCGGCCAGCAGGGTGTCGCGGGTAAAGACCGTGGCCTCGATCGCATCCTCGAAAGCGCTGCGGGTCACGCTGTTGCGGATCGGATCGCCGGAATGCCACCCCGCCGTGATGTGATCATGCGTATCGATGAGGCCGGGCAGGACCGTCTTGCCGGAAAGGTCCACCACTTCGGCGCCTTGCGGCGTGACGAAGCCGGGCTGGATCGCGGTGATGCGCTCATCGGTAATCAGGATCGACACGTTCTGGCGCGCGGCCGCGCCGGTGCCGTCGATGAAGCGGCCGGCATGGATGACGATATCCTTCGCGCCCGCGCTGCCACACGCGCCGGCGGCAAGCGCCAGCACACTGCATGCGATCGCCGCCGCACGTTTCACCGAACCCATTGCCCCCATCATATCCCCCTGAATCGAAGCCAGATCTGCCGATAAATCAACGTTGCGCGGCGCGGGCGGACCGTCAATGGCTTTCGCGCCGCCGCGCTGCTCTCAGGCCGGTCCGGTGCTGCCCCGGACGATCAGTTCGTGCGGCAGCATCAGGTGCGAACCTTCTCCCCCGGCGGTGCGGCGGAATTGCGGATCGACGAGGATATCCACCGCCGCCGCCGCCATTTCCGCCTTGGGCTGGCGCACCGTGGTCAATTGCGGCCATGCCGCGCGCGACGAGGGCGCATCGTCGAACCCGCACAGGGACAGCGTTTCGGGAACGGCGATGCCGTGCTTCATGGCGGTGATGAGCACGCCCAGCGCCATGTCGTCGTTGGAGGCGAAGATCGCCGTCGGCCGGTCCTTCAGCGCCAGCAGCCGTTCGCCCAGCGCCAACCCGGACCGCGAGGTGAAATCTCCCCGCACCACGCTGGCCTCGTCGATATCGACGCCGGCGGCCGCCATGGCCGCGCGGAAGCCTTCCTCACGGCGGGCCGATGCGCTGTGGCTGAGCGGCCCCTGCACGAAGCCGATGCGGCGATGGCCGAGGCCCAGCAGGTATTCGGTCACTTCCCGCGCCGCGCCGCGATCGTCCATGCGCACCGTGCCGGAACCGGCGGGGGCCTTGCTGGGGGCGACCAGTACGGTGGGCAGCCCCGCCTCCGCGAAGATCGCCATCAGCGCCGCATCGTCGCAAATCGGCGGGGCGACTATCGCCCCGTCCAGCCGCAGCGCCGCAATGCTGGCGCGCACTTCAAGCGCCCAGTCCGGCGCGGCAAGGTCGACCGGCTCCACCACCAGGTGATAGCTGCGCGCGCGGCAGCCCATCAGGGCGCCGTGCTGGACATCGGCGGCATAGCCGGACACCGGATCGTCGATGAACAGACCCAGCAGATAGGAGCGCGAGCTTGAAAGGCTGCGGGCGAAGGCATTGGGCCGGTAGTCCAGCTCCGCCACGATCCGCTGCACCAGATCGCGCAGTTCCGGGCGGACATGCGCTTCGCCATTGATGACGCGCGAAACGGTTTTCGGCGAGACGCCTGCCCTTGCGGCGACATCCTTGATCGTCACGATACTCATGCCGCCACCTCCCTCGGCCGCCGGCACATGCCCGCGAACCCCGCGATCCCCGCATAGCACAGCGCCGGAAGCAGCAAGGCCGGAAGCAGGCCCGCGGCATCGGCGGCGGCCCCGGTCAGGATCGGAACCACCGCTCCGCCGACCACGGCCATGCACAGCCACATCGAGGCGAGCGGCGCCTGCCGGCTGTCCTGCGGCATCGCCAGGGCATAGATGGTGGGATACATGATCGCGTTGCAGAGCCCCACCGCGATCAGCGCGGCGGCGCCTGCCGCTCCGGGCAGCACGGTGGCAGCCACCGTCAGCGCGATCGCCGCCAGCGCGGCGTAAAGCAGCAGGCGCGCCTCGGCCATGCGCGTCAGCATCCACGCGCCCGCGAAGCGCCCGACCATGGCGCCGGCCCAGTAGAGGCCGACCAGCCTCCCCGCGCTGACCGGTTCCAGCGCCAGGCGTTCGGGCAGCATCAGCACGTTCGTCATCAGGGTTCCGATCGTCACTTCCGCGCCCACATAGACGAAGATCGCCGCCGTCCCCCATCGCAGCCGGCGATCGCGCAGGACGGAGAATATCTGCCGCGACCAGTCCGGCGGGAGCATCCTGCCCGCGCCGGCAGGCGCCGCCGACAGCAGGGCGCGGTGGCCGACATAGAGGGCCGACAGCACCGCCAGCACCGCGCCGATCGCCACGAACGGGACGGATGCCGTTCCGCCGCCCCGATCCCCCGGCGTGATGTTCGCCAGCAGGAACGGCGCGCTCAGCACGGGGCCCAGCACCGTGCCCAGGGAATTGAAGCCCTGCAGCAGGTTGAGCCGCACCGCCGCCCCGCGAGACGGCCCGATCACCGTGACCACGGTGTTGGACGCGATCTGCAGGACCGTCTGCCCCGCCGAAAGCAGCAGCAGCGCGCCCAGTACCAGCAGGAACTGCCGCATCCCCTGCGCCAGCGCCAGCGACAGGCATCCCGCCGTCATGACCGACAGGCCGATGGCGATCGCCCGCATGTACCCGATTCGCACCACCGCCAGCGCCGCCGGTAGGGCGAACAGGAGATAGCTCGAATGGAAGGCAAGCTGGACGAGCAGCGCGCCCTTGTAGTCCAGCCCCAGCACCGCCTTGAGCTGCGGCACCAGCAGGCTGACGGATGCGCTCAGGAAGCCGCCGATGAAGAACACGCCGATCGAAAGCCAGAACAGCCGCCTGACGAGGGATTCCTGCGCATCGGACGGCAGAACGGGTGGGGCGGTGCGCGACATGTGAGGCATCTATGGCACTGCGCCCGGGATGGCAAAAGGACTGTTTCCCCGAAGACACAGCGCCGGCCTTATCCTGACCCAAGCCCTGACATCGATGTCAAATCAGGCTTGACAACGATGTCAGGGCTTGGGCATTGCACCCTCACAAGTAACAAACATTCGGGAGGATGACATGACGAGGCACGATCTCGTCGCGGGCACAGCGCTCGCGGCTTGCCTATTTTCCGTATCTGCCGCTCACGCCCAGGATGCCGCGGCATCGGCGCAGCAGACCGTTTCCGACAACGATATCATCGTTACCGCGACCCGCCGCGAAACCACCCTGCAATCGACCCCGATCGCGATCTCGGCCTTCAGCCAGGAAACGCTGACCAAGAACGGCGTCAAGGACGTGACCGACCTTGCCCGTTTCGTCCCCTCGTTGCAGTTCAACCAACAGGGCGACCAGTCGGCCGTGCTGCTGACCTTGCGCGGCATCGGCAACGACAGCGCCTATACCGAAGTGGCCGACCCCGAAGTCGCCATCTACATCGACGGCGTATACTCGCCGCGCTCGCAGGGCGCATCGGTGCTGATGTACGACATGGAACGCGTCGAAGTGCTGCGCGGCCCGCAGGGCACGCTGTTCGGCCGCAACGCCACCGTCGGCGCGCTCAGCCTGATCTCGGCCAAGCCCAAGCTCGGCGAATTCAGCGGCAACCTCGAACTGACCGCGGGCAATTACGACCGCTTCGGCATGCGCGGCGCGATCAACATCCCCGTCACCGATACGCTGGCCTTCCGCGTCGCCTTCGTCAGCGACCGTCATGACGGCTATGCCGATTACCAGGCCGCGCCCGACATCGTCGGCATCAACAAGTCCGCCTTCGTCACTTCGGGCAAGAAGTACTACGCGGCGGACCAGCAGTCGGGCCGCGTCTCGATGCTCTGGCAGCCGAGCGACCGCTTCAGCTGGAACCTTTCGGCCGAAGGTTTCCTCGACAACGGCGCGCCGGTCATCGGCCTGCTCCAGACCCCGCGCGCGGGCACCAAGCGCTGGTCCACGCTCAGCGATACCGCGCCTGAAACCGATCGTTACTCGGTCGCCGTGCGCAGCACGATGAACTACGACATCACGGACGGCATCCAGCTCAGCTACATCGGTGGCTGGTCGCGCATCGGCGGCAGCACCCGCACCGACGCCGACGCGGGCGCCCTGCCCCCGACCGGCCAGGTGGACGCGGACGGCAACGACCTGCCGCTCGGCGCCTTCAACGAGAACGCCACGCTCTCCTCGCGCTATGACTTCCAGAGCCACGAACTCCAGCTCAAGTCCACCGGCGAGAACGACATCGACTGGATCCTCGGCGCCTATTACAGCCACGAGAAGAACAAGATCCGCTTCGATATCGACCAGCGCAACGGCTACCGCGACGGCACCTTCAGCTGGGCGGGCAGCTTCATCCAGGCCAATCGCCAGATCGATAGCCGCGCCGTGTTCGGCCAGGCCGTGTGGCATGCGTCTGACTGGCTGCGCTTCACCGGCGGCCTGCGCTACACCTCCGACAAGAAGCAGGACATCGGCGGCCGTAACGTGACCTTCTCTGGCGAAGGCTGCACCGATGCCGACAAGGCCCCCGGCGGCGCCTGCACCGGCGGCATCTTCGGCGCCTATCCCGGCGCCACCGCCGCGCAGCTGGTGGACCTGCTGCCCGGCTTCTCGATCTCGAACAACGACGTGAAGGGCAAGTGGGACAAGCTGACCTACCTCGCCCGCGTCGATGCCGACATCGCGGCCGACACCCTGGGCTATGCCAGCATCTCCACCGGCTTCAAGTCGGGCAACATCCAGGACAATGCCGGGCTGACCGATCCGGAAACCCTGACCAACTACGAAGTCGGCCTCAAGACCCGCCTGCTCGACCGGGCCGTGACGCTGAACCTGGCCGCCTACTATTCCGACTTCAAGGGATACCAGGTCAACCAGGCCGTCACCTTCCGCGACGATGAAGGCAATGTCGTGCGCAGCCAGATCGTGACCCAGAACGCCAAGGGCGCGAAGGCTTACGGCCTGGAAGCGGAAATGAATGCGGCCTTCACCGCCGCGGACCGCCTGAACTTCTCGGCCACGCTGCAGAAGACCAAGCTGGACGATCTGGAAAGCGTCGACGGTCGTCTCTACGACGGCGGCAAGGCCTCCTCGATCGTGCAGCTCAAGGGCAACGAACTGGCCCACGCGCCGCGCTTCTCGGCGACGCTGAGCTACGAGCACGACTTCGAACTGGCGAGCGGCGCGCGGATCACCCCGCGCTTCACCACGCACTACGAGACCAAGAGCTGGCTGAGCTACTTCAACGGCGATGCCAATCCCTTCGTGAATGCCAACGATCCGGCGGACAACATGCCCGACCGCGGCACCAACGGCACCTCGTGGGACAAGCAGAAGGCCTACTTCCGCTCGGACGCCTCGATCCGTTTCGAGCCGGCTGACGGCAAGTACTCGGTCGAAGCCTTCGTCCAGAACATCGAGAACGGACACATCCGCACCGGTGCCGGCGCCTTCGGCGCGCCGCGCTACGATCCGGTGTTCCTCTCGAACCTCCAGCCGCCGCGTACCTGGGGCGTCCGCGCCCGCGCGAGCTTCTGATCGAAAGCTGAAAGGACAGGACAATGACGACCGACTATCCCTCTTCCGGTCGCGTCGTCATCCTGGGCGGCGGCACGGCCGGATGGCTGTCCGCCGCCTATCTTTCCCGCACGCTGAAGATGGCCGACGTCACGCTGGTGGAATCCGGCGAGATCGGCATCATCGGCGTGGGGGAAGGCACTTTTCCCACCATCCGCACGACACTGGCCGGCCTCGGCATCGGCGAGGCGGAATTCCTCGCCCGTGCCGACGCCACCTTCAAGCAGGGCGTGCTGTTCGATGGCTGGGCCACCGGCAGCGACAGCTACTTCCACCCGTTCAACCTGCCCGTCGGCGGGGAGGACGAGGCGCTGCTGCCGCACTGGATCGGCGATGACAGCGCCGCGCGCCCGTCATGGGCCGATGCGGTCACCGTGCAGGAACAGGTCATCCGCGCCGGTCGCGCGCCGAAACGGGCGGAAGACCCCGATTTCTCCGGCCCGATGAACTATGCCTATCACTTCGACGCCGCCCGTTTCGCCGCCTATCTGCGCGACATTTCGGTGGCCGCCGGCGTTACCCGCATCGAAGGCACGGTAGCCGCGGTCGAGCGCAAGGACGGCAGCGGCGACATCACCGCCCTGATGCTGGCCGATGGCCGCCGGATCGAAGGCGATTTCTTCCTCGACTGCTCGGGCTTCAGCGCGCTCCTGATCGGGCGGACGCTGGGCTCCCCCTTCACGTCCTGCGCCGGCAGCCTGTTCAACGACCGGGCGCTGGCGATGCAGGTTCCCTACGCCGAGCCCGGCGCGCCGGTGCGGCCCTACACGCTGGCCACCGCGCACGAGGCAGGCTGGACCTGGGATATCGGCCTCAGCGAACGCCGGGGCGTGGGCTATGTCTATTCCAGCAACCACTGTTCGGACGACGAGGCGGAAACGACCCTGCGCCGCTATCTCGGCAGCGAGGGCGCCGCCCTCACCCCGCGCCAGCTTCGCTTCGAGACCGGCTACCGGGAGACCCAGTGGATCGGCAACTGCGTGGCGGTGGGCCTTTCCGCCGGGTTCTTCGAGCCGCTGGAATCGACCGGCATCATGCTGATCGAAGCCGCGCTGAAGATGATCGGCGAATTCCTGGTTCCCGGCGACCGTGGTGCCCGCGCGGCCGCCGCGCGCAGCTTCAACCGGCTGATGGCCGCGCGCTTCGAGCGCATCGTCCATTTCCTGAAGCTCCACTATTGCATCACCCGCCGTACCGACACCGCCTACTGGCGGGACAACGCCGATCCGGCCTCGATCCCCGAAGCCTTGCAGGACATGCTGGCCCAGTGGCGCCACCGCCCGCCCTCGCGGTTCGACTTCGTGGTCGATCTGGAGACGTTCCTGCCGCCGAGCTACCACTACATCCTTTACGGCATGGGCTTCGAAACACGGCTTTCCGCCGGTATCCGCCGCTACCCCGGCGCGCAGGAAGCGCGGGACGTCTTTGCCCGCGTCCGCGCCGCCCATGCCGGAGCGCGGGCCGCCCTGCCCGATCACCGCACCCTGCTCGAGCGCTATCACGCCCGTTCCGTCCCCCGCTTTTCCAAGGTTTCCCGATGACGATGAAGATTGCCGCCCTGCTTGCCGCGCTGACCATCGGCAGCAGCCTGACTTCGCCCGCCCTGGCGCAGCAGACCATAGCGCCCGCCGCCGCAACCGCCCCAACCGCCGGCACCGGCCAGTCGGCAGAGGCGCGCGCCGATGCGCTGGTCAAGGCGATGACGCTGGAAGAGAAGCTGCAGCTCGTCCACGGCTACTTCCCGCCGCTGGCCAAGCCCGCTGTGCCGATCGCGATGATCCCCTCGGCAGGGCACATACCCGGCATCCCGCGCCTCGGCATCCCGACCCTGCGTGAAAGCGACGCCAGCCTCGGCGTTGCCAACCAGATCGAGCAGCGCAAGGGCGACGTGGCCACCGCGCTTCCCGCCAGCATCGCCACCGCCGCCACGTTCAACCCCCGGCTCGCCTACGAAGGCGGCGCGATGATCGGCGCCGAAGCGCGCGCCAAGACCTTCAACGTGCTGCTGGCGGGCGGCGTCAACCTTACCCGCGATCCCTGGAACGGCCGCAATTTCGAATATCTCGGCGAAGACCCCCTGCTCGCCGGCGTCATGGTGGGCGAGCACATCAAGGGCGTGCAGAGCAATCACATCGTCTCCACCATCAAGCACTTCGCGCTCAATTCGCAGGAGACCGGCCGCACCGTGCTCGACGCGCGGATCGGCACCGCCGAACTGCGCGAAAGTGACCTGCTGGCCTTCCAGCTCGGCATCGAAAGCGGCCGCCCCGCCTCTGTCATGTGCGCCTACAACAAGGTCAACGGCGACTATGCCTGCGAGAACGACTGGCTGCTGAACAAGGTCCTCAAGCAGGACTGGGCCTACAAGGGCTGGGTCATGTCCGACTGGGGGGCCGTCCACTCCACCGAAAAGGCCGCCATCAACGGTCTCGACCAGGATTCCGGGCAGGAACTGGACGACCAGATGTTCTTCGACACCAGGTTTGCCGAAGCGGTGAAGGCCGGGCGCATCCCGATGGCCCGCCTCGACGACATGGTCCGCCGCATCCTGTTCGGCGTGATCGACAGCGGGCTGATGGACAATCCCGTTCCCGAGAGCGCCCAGCCCATCGACTATGCCGCCCATGCCCTCGTCGCCCAGCGCGCAGCGGAGGAAGGGATCGTCCTGCTCAAGAACCAGGGCAACCTGCTGCCGCTGGCCAAGACGGCGAAGAAGATCGTGCTGATCGGCGCCCATGCCGATGTGGGCGTGCTTTCCGGCGGCGGTTCCTCGCAGGTCCGCTCGGTGGGCGGCGCGCCGGTCGAGATTCCTTTGACCGAAGGCGCGGCCGCCTCCTTCGCGCGGATCACCTGGCATGCCTCCTCGCCGCTGAAGGCGATCCAGGCGCTGGCGCCGGGGGCCAGCGTCACTTACGTGGATGGCAGCGATCCCAAGGCCGCCGCTGCCGCTGCCAAGGGCGCCGACATGGCGGTGGTCTTCGCCTGGGCCTGGCGCACCGAAGCGCAGGACCCCGAAAGCATGGCCCTGCCGGACAACCAGGACGCCCTGATCGACGCGGTCGCAGGCGCCAACAGGAAGACGCTGGTGGTCGTCGAAGCGGGCGGGCCGGTGCTGATGCCCTGGGTCAACCGCGTGCCCGCGATCCTGCACGCCTGGTATCCCGGCCAGCGCGGCGGCGAGGCCATCGCCAATATCCTGTTCGGCGATGTCGATCCCTCGGGCCGCCTGCCCATCACCTTCCCGGCCAGCATCGCGCAGGCGCCGCGCCCGCAGCCGCTCGGCCTTGCCGAACTCCACGCCGCCGATGCCCGCCGCAGTGCCGGGGACAAGACCGTCTACGGCATGAGCGGCGGCGTCGCTCCCTTCCCGGTGGACTACCCCGAAGGCGCCGATGTCGGCTATCGCTGGTATGCGGCAAGGAACGAGAAGCCGCTGTTCCCCTTCGGCCATGGCCTCACCTACACCAGCTTCCGCTACGCCGGCCTCAAGGTCACCGATGGCGCGAGGCTGACCGTCGAGTTCGACGTGACCAACAGCGGCAAGCGCGAAGGCGCCGACGTGCCGCAGCTCTATGTCGAGGCGAAGAGCGCTGCGGGCACCCGGGCCTATCGCCTCGCCGGGTTCGAGAAGGTCTGGCTCAAGCCCGGCGAGACCCGCCACGTCTCGCTGACCGTCGATCCGCGCGTTATCGCCCGCTTCGACAATGCGGCGCCGGGCTGGGTTCTCGATGCAGGCACATATTCGCTGCGCATCGGCCATTTCGCAGGCGACGCCGCCCTGGCAGGTTCTGCCCGCCTCGACCGGATGACGGCAAGGCCGTGATCGCCGACGCTGCCTGATAGCCACCCTTTGCAGGAGACTTCATGACCCGCCTTTCCCCCGCCGCTTCCCTGTCGATCCTTGCCCTGGCGCTGGCCGGTGCGGCGGGCGCGCAATCGCCCTCCCTGTCCGCATCTTCCGTGGCCAATCCCGCGATCTGGCCCAGGGTAAACGCCCAGCCCAAGCGCGATCCGAAAGTGGAGAAGCGCGTCGATACGCTGATCCGCGCCATGTCCGTGGAAGACAAGGTGGGCCAGCTCATCCAGGTCGACATCGGCTCGATCAAGCCCGCCGACGTGGTGACCTACAAGATCGGTTCCGTGCTGAACGGCGGCAACAGCGGCCCCTATGACGACGAATACGCCTCTCCCGCCAAGTGGCTGCAACTGGCGGACGAGTTCTACGATGCCTCGATGACCCGAAGCGACGGTCGCCCGAAGATCCCGATCATCTGGGGCACCGATTCCGTCCACGGCAACAACAACATCGTCGGCGCCACGCTCTTCCCGCACAACATCGGCCTCGGCGCCGCGCGGGACCGGGACCTGATCCGCAAGATCGGCGAAGTGACCGCGCTGGAAACCGCCGCCGCCGGGCTCGACTGGACCTTTGCGCCCACGCTGGCCGTGGTGCAGGACGATCGCTGGGGCCGCACATACGAAAGCTATGGCGAGGAACCGGAAATCGCGGCCGACTATGCCGGCGCGATGATCGAAGGCGTTCAGGGCAAAGTCGGCACAAAGGACTTCCTCGCCCCGAACCACCTGATCGCCACGACCAAGCACTTCCTCGGAGACGGCGGCACCGGCGGGCGCGACCAGGGCGACACGCGGGTTTCGGAAGAGGTGCTGCGCGACGTCCATCTCGGCGGCTATCCCGCCGCGATCGAGGCAGGCACCCAGTCGGTCATGGCCAGTTTCTCAAGCTGGAACGGCGAGAAGATGAGCGGCAATGCATCGCTCCTGACCGGCGTGCTCAAGGAACGCATGGGCTTCGACGGCTTCGTGGTGGGTGACTGGAACAGCCATGGGCAGGTGAAGGGCTGCACCAACGAGGACTGCCCGCAGGCGATCAATGCCGGGCTGGACATGTTCATGTATTCCGGCCCGGGCTGGAAGCAGCTCTATGAGAATACCCTGCGCGAAGCGAAGGACGGCACCATTCCTGCCGCCCGTCTGGACGATGCGGTGCGCCGTATCCTGCGCGTGAAAGTTCGCGCTGGAACCTTCGACCGTGGTCGCCCGTCGAGCCGCGCCGTCGCGGGCAAGTTCGATGTGATCTCCAGCCCCGCCCACAAGGCCATCGCCCGGCAGGCGGTGCGGGATTCGCTGGTTCTGCTCAAGAACGAAGGCGTCTTGCCGCTCAAGCCGAACGCCAGCATCCTCGTGGTGGGCACGGCGGCGGACAGCGTCAGCCAGCAGGCGGGTGGCTGGTCCATCACCTGGCAGGGCGCGGATCTGCCCAACAGCGCCTTCCCCAACGCCACTTCCATCTGGAAGGGCATCGAGGAAACCGTGAGCGCGGCAGGCGGCACTGCGACTTACGCGCCCGATGGCACTTTCACGAAGAAGCCGGACGCCGCCATCGTCGTCTTCGGCGAAACGCCCTATGCAGAATTCAAGGGCGACATTCCCAACCTCGAATACAGCCCCGGAGACAAGCCCGACCTTGCCATGCTCAAGCGGCTCAAGGCGGCAGGCATCCCGGTCGTCGCCGTGTTCCTTTCGGGGCGTCCGCTCTGGGTGAATGCCGAGCTCAACGCATCGGATGCCTTCGTCGCAGCTTTCCTGCCGGGCAGCGAGGGCGGCGGTGTGTCCGATGTCCTGTTCACCAGGGCGGACGGTGCCATCAATCACGACTTCAAGGGCAAGCTCAGCTTCTCCTGGCCCAAACGCCCCGACCAATACGTGCTCAACCGCCGCGATCCCGGCTATGATCCGCTTTTCCCCTTCGGATACGGCCTGTCCTATGCTGCTCCCGGCAAGGTTGCACGGCTCGACGAAACCCGCCCTGCCGACATGGCGCAGGCCACGCCGGGCGTGTTCTACGGGGCCGGAAAGGTGCCGCCGGGCTGGTCCATCGATACCGAACTGGTAAAGCAATCCGGAATGGATCGCCGCGCGCAGGAGGATGCCCGCCTGTTCACCTGGGCCGCCGGCTCGCCCGGCCGGGTCGCCATCGTCGCACCGCGCCCTCTGGACCTCTCGCGAGAGAGCAACGGTGAAATCAGCCTCGTCGTCCAGTACCGCCTCGGTGACCGTCCGGCCACGCCGGTAAGCATCGGCGTAGAGAGCGGCGGCAAGACCATCAGCGTGCCGGTCGGCGCAACCCTGGCCAAAACGGCGCCGGGCGAATGGGGCTCTTTCGCCATTCCGCTGCAATGCTTCGCCAGTCGCGGTGCCGACATGCACGCCCTGACCGCGCCGCTGGTGCTCTCGGCCACCGGGCCGCTGTCCATCGCCGTCTCCGACGTGAAACTGGACTACATTTCCATGCCGATGAACGCCTGCGGGGACTGAACAAAGGCCCCCTGCCCGCCCTTCCCCCGCGTCCGGCACCGCCGCCGGACGCGGGCATTGCCACGGCATCTCCCTGCCGTCAGCGGGAACTTGCCGTTGTTGCGGGACACGCCCGGTTGGCGTAACCGGCCCGCCTGCCGGGAACCGACGCTTGCGGTTCGCTTTGATGGGCTGATGCCCTTGTCGTTTTCGGCCGGTTCTGCCTCGACACCGCAGGCGCTATCGGGCTGTCGACTATCGATAGCGACTAAAACCTTGACATCAGAGGGTGTATACTTAACCTTACTTAGGTTTCAAGCCCGCTATCCTGATGATTTTCAAGGGTATTTCATGCCCAAGAACGCGCCGAAAGCCTTCGAGACGACACCGGCGGTCCTTTGCGCCCTGCTTCTCGGCCGCATCCAGGTCGGCATTTCACGAGCCGGCGACGGCACCTTGCAGATCCTGGCGGCACGTCTGATCCGCGAAAGCCTCATGGCCGCGCTCCGACAGGAAGGGCACGAATTCACTGACGAACGCTTTTTCACCTGGTACGCAGGCCTTGAAACGCTTTCGGATGGTTCACGGCCTAGTTTACGCCCGCCCAAGGCCCTCTGCCAAGCCATACTCACCGAATTCCGGCATAGCCCTTGGCAGGAACTGGCCGATGCCTCGGAGAGCCTCCTGAAGGCATTTCTGGCCCCCACCGACTTTCTGCGCGGCGGGGAACACGAAGATACGCATTCCGTCATTTCGGAAGCTCGCAGCCTTATTGGCGGGCTTGACGCCGCTGACGATGCCCTGCCCTTCGATCCGGTGCGCATGCTTTTCGCGGCGGCTGCGCGGACCGCGCGCTTCGCCCGTCAGGAAAGAACCCTCGATCTGATCGGCGGTATCGCGGTGGAACGCGAGGATTTGGCAAATTCGCGGTGGGCGCTGGATATTCTGGCCGGGGGCTATCTGGCCCCTCGCCACGGGCTCCCCGTCGCGATGCCGATCCCCGGGCTCGTCGTCTTGCCTCTCGCCCTTCCCGATCCGGACATGCCCGGCGCTGCAAATGCGGATGAGGCGGCAATTTCGGCGCTGCACGATGCGCTCTTCCGGCTCGACCGCTGGCTGGGGGACGCGGAAAGGGATGCCGCCCTGCTGCGCGCTCGCCTTCAGGATCGGCGCAGCAGCGGCCGTGCGCTTCAGCTGGCCCGAAAGCTGTCAGGGTTCGGAGCATTGAGAGGTCGCCAGATCGAGGAACTGCTCGGCGCTTCGCGGCCGGGTGTCGGCGTGATCGTGAACAGCCTCGAAGCTGCGGGGCTGATCGCCACCCATGCTTCACGCAACGCGGCGCGCCTTCATAGCTATGCGCCGGGAGATAGGGTTTCCGATCCCGCCGAAGTTTCGGGGCTCGATTCCTCCTCGCCAGACATCGAGGAATACGAGGCATCGATGCGCCGAATCGACGAACTGCTGAGCCGCTCCTCCTTCGGCGAATAGTCCGACCGGGCAAAGACCGCACGATGCCCTGGCAGTTCGATCCTACAGAGGTGGTTGTCCGAAACGGCTTTGATAACGGACGGTGTGCCGCAAAGGCGGTCTGACGCACAAATCCTGCCTCGATGCCCAGTTAACCGGTGATTTCGGGCCCGATGGACCGGAAAGCCGCAGAAATCTGCGGATTTGCAGGGCTCGCCGTGAGAACGCAGAAACGACACCTGGAGAGGGTTGGGGTGCGGCGAGGCTATCATCGCGCTGTACGGGCTTCTGAGGGCAAATTTCGGGGTATCTGTTTGCGGGCTGGGCGCGGTTGATTCGAATTTGAACCTCGTCTGGCGGTTCGGCGTCGATTTTGCTGCAATTCGGGCGGCCGGGGCGGATCTGATCCCTGAGCCAATTGAGCGACAACCTAAAATGAGGACGCGGGCTTCCACTCTGTGCGGTGAGTGCGGTGAGGGCCTCATCGTCGCCACGCGGTAAGGATCGCGCTTTTTTTTTTGCGATTGCCGCGGCCGCCAGTGTTGCTGGCCTGCGCGGCCGGCAGTCCTCGCGCTGCGCCCTTCCCTCATTCAGTCCGAAATTGAACTTCGTTCTGCGTTAGAATCCTTTTTAGAAGGAATCATTTAGAAGGTTACGCGCGGCCGAACTGCGCGTGACTCGCGCAAGCGTTGCGATTCGGCGAATTGGGGCATTCCCGATATGTCGTCTCTCCGTTCCTGAAGTGACGTTTGACGCGTTCCCGAAGGATCGGGTACCTGTTCCCGAAAGGTCGAGCTGGTGTTCCCGATAGGTCGAAGCATGGCGACAGGGCGTTCCCGGTGTGTCGAAACCCCGGAAAACCGTGGCTCAATTGAATCAGTTTTTCCGGGGGTCACCTGATAAAGGTTCAAAGCACTGCTCGTGCGCTGCATTCGGCAGGTTCACGCCGAGCGGTTCATCGCAGAACGCGACACTTCGGGAACGCCTCCCCTGCGAACCCCTGTTTCCCGGAACGGGAGGCGTTCCTGCGAGCGAGATGATCTGGCCTGCACTGTTCGCCCCTCAGCGTTTGGTTGGGGCCGCTGGATAGGGGCGCGGCAAGCAAGTGCGCACGTGAAGCAGGAATGTCGCCGCGGTGCGGGAAGGGTCAGCGGGCCCGGGCATTCCCTTGAGGGCGGGTTCGGTAGAGAGACCGCCTGACTCGGCCTCCCACCCTGCCCTCTCGGAATCGGGATTTGCAGATGGGTTTTGCCTGCCGATGGGAAATTGGATGGGGATTTCGCAAGGGAGCGCCGCAGGGCTTCAGACCCGGGCGGGGAGTGGCATCGGCGGGGCAGACCCGGCCGGGAGCCGGTCTTGGGTGTCACGCGGGCAAAGAAAAACCCCGGAGACCGTCGCCGATCACCGGGGCTGTCATGGATGGAGGTTCCGCCGTCTGGCCGAACGGGCGGCTAGCCGCGAAGCATCTGGCCATTCTTTTCGTGATGGCGCTTGACCCAGCCCACGAACGCACGCTGCCAGTCGGCGGGGGTTCGTTCCGGCGAGGCGGCGACCCAACGTTCGAACTCGGCGTGAAGGGCATGGAGGTCCCAGCCCGGGCAGTTCTGGCGAAGATAGGCGATGGTCTCGTCCGTCATGAAGCCGCGCGTGGCGGCATCGGAAAGACCGGAGACCGTGCGGCGGATGAGCTGCCGCGCATCGACGGCGGCCGGTTTCCCCGGGGAAACAGGTGCGTTGCCGGCATCCGGTGTAGTTGCCTTGGAGGCCCTGGTCTTTACCGAAATCTCGACTTGCGCCGCAGGTTCGTCGGCTTCGGCCGTTCCGCCCGGCAGCGCGGGCTCGGCCCCGCCCTTCCCGTCCACCCGCCGCATGCGGATCATGGGTTCGCCGTCCTTCGCCGTTTCGACGGACAGGGTATATCCCGGAAGTTCGTCCTTCTCGACGAGCTTCAGCATTTCGAACTTGAAGCGGCGATACTGCCCTTCGGCACCCGACTTTTCGAAAAGAACCGGCATGGTGATGGCAAAACCGCCCTCGCCTGCGCCGCCGGCATGCTTGCGGGCGACCTTGTAAAGCCAGCGTTCCCGCCCGCCTGTGATGTTGAAATAGGCGCGATCGATGGAGAGCACGCCGCCCTTCATCATCACGCCTTCCCAGAACCAGTTCGACAGTTCGATGGTCATGCCGCGCGAACGCTCCGTTCGTTCGTCGACCAGCTGGGTCCAGCCATCAAGCCAGGAGAACGTGGCTTCCCGGCGGTTCTCGGCACGGATATTGGTCTTGATGGTGGTGGCCACGAGGCGGTCCAGCGCCTGGCCGAGCAGTTCATAGGCACGGCCCGTAGTCGGGCGGCCGATCGCGCGGAGCAGGTCGTATGGCATGAGGTGCAGCTTGCGGGGCACGTCGTTCACGCCGCGCCGGGCCATGTCGGCCAGCATGCTGGCACAGTAGATCAGGATATCCGCATCCCAGATCGTGGCCATGCCATAGTCCGGATTGGCGGAGACGTGGACCCACAGCTTGCCGTCCGGGCTCGTATAGTCGATCGGCTTCACGCGCTTGGACTTGGCGAGGCTGAAGAACGGACGCTCCATCATCTCGCGCTGGTCGCGCATCGGCAGGTTGGCGATGTAGGGGAGGAACAGGTCGAACTGTTCGGATGTCGTCTCTTTGTTCGGGCGACTCATCATTTCATTCCGACCGAGGGCCCATGCGAGGGCAGGTGACAGGGTATTCCGGACACGACCCGGCGATGTTTCCCCGGGGAAACAGGACGAGGCGGATTCGGGTGATTCTTGCCATAATGGCGAGGAGGGCAGGGCGGGGCAAATCGCCGCGAAGCTTGGTTGTGCAGAACTTGTGCGTGGTTTTTGGCGCGGTTTCACCGCGCCAGACTGTAGAAGCCGCTGCGGAAGCTGCCTGGAACGGCGCCGATCGCCGCAAGTCTGGCGAGATGATGTTTCCCCGGGGAAACAACCGGGGGGAAACAGGAGGCCGATAAAGAAAATGCAGGGACACCGGCCCCTGCATTCTCATGTTTCGGATCTGAAGTCGGCTTTCGAAAAAGCCAGACCGGGCAAAAGGAAATGCCCGCGAGGGCCGCCGGGATTTCCGGCGGCAGAAACAGGACGGGGCGCCGTCGCCCCGTTCCTGCCCCCATGTCACGTTTGCAGGCCCCGGCCTTCCTCGTCGAGCTGGACGAGCAGGGCCCGGACGGCGGTGAGCACTTCTTCGCGGCTCGCACCGGAGCCCGAATGAAGACGCAAGGTCACGCCCTGGCGGTTGCTTGACTGGACCGATGCCATGGGGCGGCCGTGCCTTGAGGGGATCACCACCGGCTCGGGCTTTGCCCTGTCCATTTCGGGAGCGGCGAGCAGGGCCTTGAGTACATCGGCAGCGGGCAGGGCAGGGCGACCGTCTGCGCGGCGGCCGGCCTGTTCCCGCGCCAGTCGGGTTGCTTCCTTGCGCACGGCGGCCGCCTTGTCCCGATCGTCCAGCAACTGGGCGAGGGGGTAGGCCGGCTTCAGCTGCACATCGGCAGGGGAGGCGAAAGCGGACAGGACGGCGTCCGGGATGCCCGCGACCTTGAGCATCTTGGAAAGCCAGCCCTTGGAGAGCTTGAGGCGTTCGGCCATGCGGGTCATGTGGTTACCGTAGTGATCGCGCAGGGCCTGGGCATAGTTGCGGGCGCGTTCGAGATCCGACACGTCCTTGCGGGCACGGTTCTCGAGATCGGCAAGCCGGAAGGCGGCTTCGTCATCAAGCTGGGCGACTTGCGCCACGAACTGCATGTCGGGGTAGGAATGCGCGCGCAGCCAGGAGATCGACCAGTGGCGGCGCGTGCCGGCGATCACTTCATAATCGTGATCGGCATCTCCCTCGACCCGGCGCACCACGGCGGGAACCTTCTGGCCCCCTTCGGCGACGATGGAGTCGATCAGTTCCTGGCAGGACTCCTCCGAAAGGTGCGCATAGCTGCGGGCGTTGCCCGGCCAGATGCGGACACGGGCCGGATCGAGGAGAAGCTGGGTCACTTGCCGCACTTCGCCGGAAGCGACGCGGGCCAGTGCGCTTTCGCGGCCGAGCAGGGTCGTGCCGCGGGTCCGTTCGGTGCGCAGGCGCGGTTCGGGAGCCGGGTCGGCGGCGGTAGTGGCATCATCCAGCGGCGTTTCGGCGGTGGACGCGACCTGGTCTTCGCCCCCCAGATCGTCGTCGGAAAGCAGCGCTGCCAGATAGTCGGATTGCTTGCGGGCCATGGCTTACCTCGAAGGACGCGCGAGATGGAGAGGTTTGAACATAAGGCGAACAAAGTCGCCGTCTGAGAGGTTTTTTCCGATGCAGGGCAGTGGCTTAGCCATTGACGAGAAGTTCCTCGTCAACCCGCTGCGAGCGGCCCCAGCTGGTGCGGACGAGCTGCTCGATCTGGCCCATGGCTTCATCGAGATTGGCCTTGCAGCGCTTATGCGTACGGGGCGTGCCGATCGGCTTTTCCAGTTCGTAGACGGTCATCATGCGCAAGGCCGCATGGCTGATCTCGGCGCTCTCCAGGATGGGCACGGGAAGCAGAGCCGGTCCGAAAGTCTGCTCCATGATGGTGCGGACCATGTCGTGGCTGGGATCGTTGCCGTCGAACTTCGAGCAGATCAGGCGCACGAAGGAATAGTCCACCGAGATGCCCGCGCCCACGAGCTGTTCGAGCACCTGATCCATCATCGACAGGAACTGTACGGTCGAGCAGAAGTCCGGCGTCGTGGCTGCGAGCGGAACGAGCAGGGCATTGGCTGCCTGCATCACCGCAAGCGAGATCGTGCCCAGTGCCGGCGGCGGATCGAGGATCACCACGTCGTAATCCCGCGCGAGATCCATGAGGCCCGCCTTGAGCTTGCGGAAGCGGGCGGCCAGAACGGACTGTCCGTCCGAACCCGCAGCCGCCAGTTCGTATTCCACATCGAACAGTTCGAGGTTCGACGGGATCAGGTCCACGTTCGGCCACGGCGTGCGCTTGACGGCATAGAGCAGGTCGGCCTGCGTCGGGTCGATCGAGAGATAGGGGTAGAGCGTCTCTTCGCGGGTGATGTTGAAATGCGGGTTGAAGCCGAACAGCGTCGTCGTGGTCGCCTGGCTATCGCAATCCACCACCAGCACGCGGTAGCCTTGCACCGCGAAATAGTGCGCGAGGTGCGTCGTGACCGTGGACTTGCCGACGCCGCCCTTGAAGTTCTGGACCGCGATCATGGCGGGAACGTCGAGCGGGGCACGGGCGGGCGAGGCGCCCAGCACTTCGCGCATGTGCAGCATTTCCTCGACCGTATAGCCGAGCCGGCGTCCGTTTCCGGCAGCCGGAGGTGGCGGCAGGCGTCCGTCGTCTTCGGCCATGCGAATGCGATTCGTGGAGCAGCCCAGCAGGGTCGCCGCTTCGGCGATTCCGAAACGGACATTGAGACCCTTGCGGCTTTCAGGCAGGAAAGCCTTGCGCCGCAGCCGCTCGATCATCTTTTCGCCGGCCTGAGCCATCTCGGCAATACGCTCGACTTGTGAATGCATGTTCTGCCCGCAATATACTTTTGAACGATTTTGCAGGTATATGCATGAACCGATGTTCAGTCGAGCACAAATACAGGAAACAGAATGCCGATTTGAACGGTCTGTGGATATTGAGTCTGCAACGGCATTCGCGGTGCTGAAAGTTCACCGCCTCGTCTGACGGGCTGCGCAGGTGTTCAAATCGCGCGCCAGCGCCTCACCATTGCGAATCCTCCGCGGGGCCTGACTCTTCCTGCCACTGCGTGAAATGCGGCAGGATCTCCTCGGGAATCTCGGCCCGAAAGGCTGCGTCCATCGGATAGTGAGGCATGGCTTCGGCCACCGCGTCCAGCAATGCGAGGCCCTGAACGCGGTCCTTAGGGCGCTTGAGCGGGTTGCGCTTCGCCTGCGCGGCCATCCACAGCTTGTGAAGCGCGAACCAGCGCGGGTCCGGCGCAACGATCCGTGCCGGGGAACCATCGCGGCAACCCACCACCTGATCCACCGGACGGCCAAGCAGCAGCCATTCCTGTTCGGGCAGGGGAACCGGCCGGGGCTGGTCCCTTCCGCCGAGGGTGGCGGCACGCGAGGGCGCCACCAGCAGTTCCACTTCATAGGCGCGGGCGTTGCGCGCCTGGAAATCGCGCTCGGCATTGATCGTGAAAGTCGAATCCACCGCCTTGAGCATGTCCCATACCCGCCGCTCGTTCTCCTGCGCCGAGCGGGAAACCCAGGCGAGGTCGAAATCTTCCGTCTCGTCGGGCAGATCGATCCTGCCGTTGGCCTCGACCATGTAGGCGGCGATCGCATTGGTGCCCACGACCAGCAGGTGCGAACCGAGCAGGGCACGCCGGTCGCACTCGCGCAGGATCGGTCCGGCGTCAGATGACAGCAGCGGCAGACGAAGCGCGCGGTAGAGTGCGGCGCTTTCGGCAAGGGCGGGGCGGAGGCCGCGGATGCGCTCCTTCAGGGCATCCTTGCGCGAATGATAGTCATGGAGTTCGGCTTCGCGTTCCGGCGTCAGCGGGCCGAGGCTCTTGCCGTTGCCGCCGCGATCGAAGATGCGGTAGAGATATTCGCGGCCGCTGACCGTCTTGCGCCGCAGATCGTAGGGAAGGGCGGCCAGGTCGCGCTCGGCGTCGATCCATACCTCGTAGCGCTGGCGCAAGTTTACCAGCAGGCGCGATTGTTCGTCACTGAAGGGGCGGATGCGGGGCATGAACGTTTATCCCACAAATATCGGATACGGTAAAGTTGTGGGATAAACGGCCAAATTCCAAGCTAATGAAGGCCTCCATTAGCGGCATTTCGGGCTGCGCGGGCTTCGTCCCTGTCGCGCTTGGCCAGGTAGAGCCGTGCATCTGCTTCGTCGAGGAGGATGGTGAGATCGTCGTTCCGGTCATTGGTCACAACCGTTCCGATCGCGGCGGAGATGGCGATGGTCAGGGTGCCGATGGTGAAGGGCTGCGCGATGGCCGAGACCAGGCGCTGGGCGAGAAGTTCGGCTTCCTCGCCCCGGTGCAGGCCATATTGTAAAACCGCGAATTCGTCTCCGCCGAGGCGGGCGACGATGTCGCCGCTGCGGATCGCGCCGCGCAGCCGGTCGGCCACGAACGCGAGCAGGGTATCCCCTACGGCATGGCCGTGTTCGTCGTTTACCGGCTTGAACCCGTTAAGGTCGAGATAGTGAACCGCAACCAGCCCGGAGGCCGAGATCAGCCGCGCGTTCTCGTCGAAGTATTCGCGCAGGGCCAGCCGGTTCGGCAGCGCCGTAAGGCTGTCGCTGCGGGCGAGCGTGACGGAGAGCAATCGCTTCACGGTTTCCGTCTGCACGATCTCGAAACGCATCGTCAGCGCCTGTATTCCACCCACGAGGTAGGCGGTGGTAACGAGCGCCAGTCCTACGTAGATCGGCGTTGCACGCGCAAAGGCCACCGCGATGCAGGGACCGGCGGCCGCAAGCAGGGAGAGCCCGGCAATCTGCGGACGCCGCCCGACACCTGTGACGACCCCTGCGCAGAATCCCATGACGACGCATATGGCCAGCATGTGTGCTTCGGGATTTTCGAGCGAAAAGACATAGGCGGCAAGCGCGCCGAGAAGAATCGCGAAGCCCACATAAGGGATTGCGAAGGCGACTTCGAGCCGCCGGGCCTCTCGGCTGTGAATGACGGCGGTCAGCACGCGCGCGCGCAAGCGCCGGGCCACTTCTATGCGCGCGGCCCATGTCAGGAGCGCGGCCGTTCCGATGACGAGGATCGTCCCATCGCCCTCCGCGCGGTAGATCAGCACGAAGAACATCGCGAAGACCACGAGCATGTACATGGCCTGTGCGATTGTCTCGTAGAGGCTGCGCACGAGTTCGACGTAGACCCTGTCCGAAAGGGGCTCGGCCGGATTTCCCGCGGTTGACGAAATCACGATCATCTCTCCCAGTGGCCTGCGCTCACGCTGGCGCGACGCCGACTTTATTGTTGTCCACGATCTACGGCATCGCGGCACCGTCTGCCAGTTTTGCCGAGGTGCTTTAACTTCCCGGTTCGGCTGGGTATCCCTGCCACATGAACCTGCGTCACATCGAGGTGTTCCATGCGGTCTACTCGACCGGGTCGGTGAGCGGCGCCGCGCGGCTGCTCAACGTCTCGCAGCCTGCGGTCACCAATCTCCTGCGCCATGCCGAGAGCCTCCTGGGGTTTGCCCTGTTCGAACGATCCCGCGGGAGACTGGTGCCGACCGCCGACGCGCACGACCTTTACGAGCAGGCGGACGAGATCCAGGGACAGGTATACCGGCTTCGCGAAACGGCGCGGAACATGCGGCGGGGCAGGGGGCGCACGCTGCGGCTTTCGGTGCTCCCTTCGCTGGGCATGGAACTGCTGCCCGCTGCGCTGGCCGGATATCTGGCCGGCCATTCCGGCGTTTCCATCGAACTCCACACCCTGCACCACGGCGACATGCCGGCCCGGCTCTATGAGCGGGAGACCGATGTGGTGATCTGCTACACGCCGCCGCGCGAATCTCCGGTGGCCAGCGTGCGGCTCGGCATGGGCGAAATGGTCGCCTGCTACCGCGAACAGGACATGCCGAATGCTCCGGCACGGCTGCCGCTCGGGGAACTGGCCGGCCGGCCCTTCATCTCGACGTTCGACAGCGGGCCGCAGGCATTGGCCATTGCCGCAGAACTGGAACGGCAGGGCGTGGAACTGGACGTGGCAGGGGCATCGCGGACCTATTTCGTTGCCGCGGCGATGGCCCGTGCGGGGCTCGGCGTGACCATCGTGGACCTTCATACTGCCCTGGCCATGAAGGGGCCGGAGATGGCGATGCGGCCGCTCGATCCGCCGCAGTCCTATGAAATTCACGCGGTTTACCTGGAGGCTCGCCCGCCTTCGCGACTGGCGCTGGATTTCCTCGATCATCTTGTCGCCGTCATGGCGGCGGCCGGCTGATCCGGCAGGGCTTGGCCTATAATCGCAGGCTATGGGTTGGCCGGATGTCGGTATGCGCGCCGGGCGGACGGGGCTGCTAATCATGCGCCAGTCCCACAGCAGCAACGATGGATGGCGTTAACATGATCTCCGGCCCCTTTCTTCTCTATATAGGCGACAAGCGTAACCCTCTCGATGTGAAGACCTCGCGCGGGTTGGCCGCGTTCCGTCCGCAGGACTGCATCGGGGAACTGCGTGAGCCGGATGGCCCGCTTTCGCTGGGGCTGCCGTGCATGACGGTGGAGCAAGCGGCGGCGGCAGGTGCGCGGGCGCTGGTTCTGGGGATCGCCACGAGCGGCGGCCGGCTTGAGGAGGCGATGATCCCGCATATTCTCGCTGCGCTCGATGCCGGGCTCGACGTGGTATCGGGCCTGCATCAGCACCTTGGAGAAGACGCCCGGGTGCGCGAGCGCGCGGCAGCGCTCGGCCGCAGGCTTATCGATGTCCGCGCCGCCCCGGCCGGGCTCAAGGTCGGCAACGGTGCACGGCGGTCCGGACGGCGCCTGCTTACCGTGGGAACCGATTGTGCGGTGGGCAAGATGTACACCTCGCTCCACCTCGTGGCGGCGATGAACGCGCGCGGCCTTCCCGCCCGCTTCCGTGCGACCGGCCAGACCGGAATCCTGATCGCGGGCGAAGGCGTGGCGATCGACTGCGTTATCGCCGACTTCATTTCCGGTGCGGCCGAGGCGCTTTCGCCTGCCCGCGAGGATACCGTGTGGGATGTGATCGAAGGGCAGGGGTCTCTGTTCAATCCCTCCTTCGCGGGCGTGTCGCTCGGGCTGCTTCACGGCGCGCAGCCGCAGGCGCTGGTCCTGTGCCACGAAGCCGCGCGTCCGCACATTCGCGGGTTGCCGCATATGCCGGTACCTGATCTCAAGGCCTGCCTCGAAGAGAACCTGCGCTGTGCCCGCCTTACCAGTCCCTCGGTGGAGGCGGTTGGCGTATCGATCAACGGGTCCGGTCTTGCGCCGGAGGATGCCGCCGATTTTCGCGCCCGGATCGAGGACGATCTCGGCTTGCCCTGCGTCGATCCGCTGGTGACCGGGATGGACGCGCTGGTCGATCGGATCGCGGCCGGTAGCTGGGCGTGATGCGCCGCCTTTCCGCCCGCGCCGATCGGCACCGTCTTGCGCAGCCTTTCGCCATCGCACGGGGCACGCGGGAGGCCATCGACCTTGTGACCGTGTCGATCGGGCAGGACGGAAAGATCGGGCGAGGGGAGGGCGCCCCCTCCGCCCGCTACGGCGAGGAGGCGCAATCCGTGCTGGCGCAAGTGCAGGCCATCAGGCCCGCCATCCAAGCGGGGCTGGACCGGCAGGGACTGCTCTCCGTCATGGCGCCCGGCGCCGCGCTAAACGCCGTGGACTGTGCGCTCTGGGATCTTGAGGCGAAACTGTCTGGGGTCGCCGTTGCCGACCGTCTTGGCCCTCTGCCCGGCGGGATCGTGACGGCCATCACCGTGGGTATCGACAGGCCCGAAGGCATGGCGGCGCGGGCCCGCTTCCTTGCCGGCGCGAAAGAGGCGGATGGTCCTGCGCCGCTGCTGAAGATCAAGCTGGACGCCGATGATATCATCGACCGCGTTCAGGCTGTGCGTGAGGCCGCACCGCTGGCCCAGCTCATTGCCGATGCCAATGAAAGCTGGGACATGGCCTTGCTCGAACGCGTTCTGCCGGCGCTGGCCGCCGCACGTGTCGAACTGCTGGAACAGCCCTTGCCGGCTGGCGCGGATGAACCGCTGGAAGGCTTCGCCTCTCCCGTTCCCCTTTCCGCAGACGAATCCGCGCATGTCGCGGCCGAGGTGGAGTTGCTTGCCTCCCGCTACGATTATGTGACCATCAAGCTCGACAAATCGGGTGGACTGACCGGTGCGCTGGCTCTGGCCGAGGCGGCGCAGGCAGCGGGAATGGGGCTGATGACGGGGTGCATGCTGTGCTCCTCTCTGTCGGTCGCCCCGGCATGGCATCTCGCCGCGCGCAGCCGTTTCGTCGATCTCGATGGACCGCTCTGGCTGGCAGCCGACCATCCGGGCGGGAGCGTACTGGAGGAGGGGCTGCTCCGTGCCCCAAGCGGTCTGGGATGGGGTTGGTAAGCGCCTGTCGTCGCTTCGATTGAAGTCGTTCCGACCTGTATTTCGCTTTGGGAGCCTTGCGCGCGTCTTGGCTCGCGGTGATCCCCATTCGGGACGTGTCATGCCTTTTGCGTGCCGGAAGCTCTCGCGTTCCGCCCCTTGCGCACGCGCCAGACCAGACCGATGTTCCGGATAAAAATCATTATAAATCATATTATTAGTCGGTAGTGACCGCGACGGCTCATCGCGTCCGCCGCCTGTAGGCCGCATCCCGCCATGGTTACCGGTTTCTTATCCCCGAAAGGCTTTCCCGGCGCCTGACACCTCTCTTGCGCATTCCTTCATGCGGCTGCCTCGCCCTGCAAGCAGGCTGGTGCAGGCAATTGCCGCCCGATGGAGCCGCTCCGGCTCCAGTTCGGGATGCCGGGCGAGTCCATGTCCTTCATCTTTCAGCAAAAGCCCCCCCACGCACCACTTTCCGCATCTGGAAACACGAACCTTAGGCAATGACGCGAAAATGACGGTTCTGGCATTCCTACCCCACCGCTCGCGCATCGTGCCGCAGGACAAGCGTTTGTCCCGGCGCCTGGGCCTCCTGCTGGCAGGGCTGCTTTTGCAGTCGGCACCCTGCCAGTCGGCCCAGGCGCAAATCCTGGTTCCCGTTCCCCAGTCACCCACGATCGACCGCGACCGCATCGACCGGCAGGATCCGAACGTGCCCCGCGTGCCGGCGCCGACCCAGGTTCCGCAGGCACAGCCACCCGTCGTGGCCGGCACGTCGAACACCCCTTCCAGAGGCCCCGGCGTGATGCTCAACGCACTGCGCTATGAAGGTTCGACACTGCCGAGGGCCACGCTCGACAAGGCCGTTGCCGCCTTCATCGGCGCGCCGCTCAATCAGGACAATCTTCAGAAGATCGCCAATGTCATCAGCGCGACTTACGCGCAGAGCGACATTGCCTTCTACGCCGTGACCGTTCCGCCCCAGGTGCCCACGGGCGGCGTCATCACCATTCGCGTGCTTGAAGGACGGATCACCGAGTACGCGCTGGACGGCAAGACCAAGAGCACGCCGACCCGGCTGATCGACGCACAAGTAAAGCGCCTGATGCGTGAAACGCCGACCCACAAGTCGAGCATCGAACGCACCATCTCGCTGCTGCGCGACATTCCCGGGCAGACGGTCCAGGCGAGCCTCAAGCCCACGGCCCGACCCGGCGAGCTCGCGCTCGACCTCAAGGTTGAACGCAAGCAGATCGACGTGACGCTGAACGTCAACAATGCGGGTGTCGTCAACGTCACCACCGGCGTCCAGTCGCAGGTCGGCGTCAGCGTCAACGGGGTGCTTCGCGAAGGGGACACCACCCGGCTTTCCGGCAACGTACCCTTCAACCCGGAGCGCTATCAGTTCTACTCGGTCAGCCATGCCACGCCGATCGGCTCGAACGGAACGACGCTGGGGGTGAGCGGTGCCTATGTCCGCACCAAGACCAAGGACCTCGATATTGTGGGCGAAGCGAAGCAGGCGGGGATCGCGATTTCGCACCCCCTGATCCGCTCCTATCGCCGCAATCTCTCGTTGAGCCTTTCGTTGGACGGCACCAACAGCAACAACTATTTCCTCGACACGACGTTCGGCGGTTTCAAGACGCGCGCGGTTCGTCTCGGTACGGTATGGTCGTCGATCGACAAGACCGGCGGCTATGCAATTTCGACGAGCCTCAGCCAGGGGCTCGACGGGCTCGGCGCGCGGCCGATCGAAGGCTATTCCGAAGCCGGATTCCGCAAGGCGAACGTTCAGATCACCGCGGTGAAGGAACTGAGCAAGACGATCTCCGTCAGGGCGACCGTGCGCGGGCAGTATACGCGAGACAAATTGCCGACCACGGAACGTTTCTCTCTCGGCGGTGACGGGGCGGGTATGGCCTACCGTGTCGGCATCATCACAGCGGACAAGGCCGCAGCAGGCGGGCTTGAAGTGAACTGGCGGGTGGCTGGGAAGCCGGCTGCCAGCGCACGGGGGCTCACCGTCTTCGCCTATACGGATGCCGCCTTGGCGCACAGCTATGCGAGGCCGGCTTACGCCCTCGCCTCCGAGAACGTCACGCTCGCGACGGCGGGCGGAGGGGTGAGAATCACGCCGATCAAGGGGTGGACGGCGAGCGCACAAGTTGCGGTTCCTGTCAAGTCTCCATATGAGTATTACAGCAAAAAAGCGCGCTTCTTCTTCAGCGTCAGTCGAACAGTCTGAATTGCGCTTTTGCGTGTACGCAAAAAGCCGGCGTCCCATGGGCGCCGGCTTTTCTATCCGCGGTATCGATTCAATCAAAGGGATAGAGAAGACGATGAAAAACGTCTGGGAAGTCTGGCCAAGCGCACTCACTACAGCGGAATGCGACGCGATCGCCAAGCGCGCCGAAAATTACGGAGAGCAGGACGCTACCATAGGGTTCACGAACTCGCTTCGCAGCGATCTTGGATATCGGACGTCGAGTGTCCGCTGGCTCGATGTTTCGCGCGAGAAGGACATCGTTTCGCGCATCATGGATTTCGTTCGCCCTTCGAACCGCACCAACTTCGGCGTCGAGATCGAAGCGCCGTACGAACTTCAGTTCACTGAATACCGGGCGACAAACAAAGGGCATTACGATTGGCATCAGGACGTATGGCTTGAATCGCCCCGCCCTTACGCCAGGAAGCTTTCCGTAGTTGTCCAAATGTCGTCGCCGGAGGAGTACAAAGGCGGGCAATTCGAATTCTTCGGCATCCCCAATCCGGGGGGCCAGTTCGCCCCGCGGGGCAGCCTGCTGATCTTTCCTTCGTTTCTCCAGCACCGGGTCCTGCCGGTGGTCGAAGGAAAGCGGCGCAGCCTTGTGACATGGATCGAAGGGCCGAACTGGCGCTGAACGGGCTTTGGCTGGCGCTTTGCGATGAACATTCCCGCTCTCGCCGCTTCGGCTCCGGCGCATCCTCTTGTCTGCCTGGCGGCAGTGGCCGCACTGCTCCTGCTGAGCGGCGCTGCGATCTGCATGGATCTGGCATATCGCCGAATTCCCAATCTCGTTTGCGTCGCCGTTGCTCTATGCGCGGTTCCGTACTGGTTCGGCATTTCGGGCTGGTCTGGAATGTTGAGCCTTGGCGGGCAACTGGCGATTTCACTGGCCCTGACGTTGCCCTTGGCGCTCGCATTTGCATTGCGACTGATCGGCGGCGGTGACGTGAAGCTTATCCTGGCCATGGTGCTTTGGGTTGGAATGGCGAAAGTCGGGACGATGGCGCTCGCCGTCGCCGTGATCGGGGGGATGTTGGGCATTTCCCTGAAGCTCCTGAACCTGGTGTTCTGGCGCATCCGAACCGACAACCTGCCTTATGGCTTGGCGATCGTCGCGGGTACTTTCGTTGCCATGGCCGGCGACCTCGGCCGGCTGCTGGCAAATGCGAGCCTCGCGGCGGCATAGGGGGGCCTCGGGCGGGGGAATTGCAGCCGAAACGCCCTCGAAACCCCGCCGCTGCCGGAAGCTGCGCGGGGCTGTCGGCAAAGGGGCTGTAAATTACGCAAGTCCATGCTCAGCAGGCATCGCGCATCACGGGCTGGCGGATAAACGCCTCGAAAATCCGGGTTTCATCCGCAAATTCAGCTTCGCCGTCATCGCGGGGCGCCGCTGCCCAAAGCCCTCGATCCGAACTCAATTCGGCTGGCGAACGGGCCGCCGGCGTGGTCCCCTAAGGGCCGAACACAATTCACAAGATACCAGGGAGTTCAACTTGCAGCGCACATCGTCCGTCATGGGAATTCAGCTATCGGCGCGTTTCGCCGCAGCGGCTTGCGCGGTGTCGGTGGCAGCGATCGGCCTCGCGTCTCCAGCCCTTGCCGCTCCTTATGGTCCCGACGCGACGACGCCGGGCGAAGCGGCGGTGGCGGGGGCACTGGATGCGATCGCCAATCCCGCGACCAGCACTTATGGGCCGATGCTGGATTCGATCGACGATCTGCCGGATGCCTCGCAGCGCGCGGCCGCGCTGAACCAGCTGAGCCCGCGTAATTATCGGCTGCTGCCGCGTCTCGCCATCCAGTCGATGGACGCGACGGACCGGGAGATCCGGGGCTATCTGGTCCAGCGCCGTGAAATGGCGCTTGATGCCGGGCCCGATGTGCCGAGCAGCGGCGACAAGACGATCACCTTCATGCTCAGCTACGGCCTCAAGCAGGGCAAGTATGAGGCCCGCACCGATCGTCCTTCTGCAAATTCGGACAGCCGGTCGATCCGCGCCGGCGTCGATATCGCGCCGGTCGAGGGCATGATCCTGGGCGCGACGCTGGGTATCGACGGTCTCGATGCCAATCTCGACCGCAGCCAGCAACCGCGTATCACCCAGTTCAACGTGAACATCGGGCCCTATGCCAGCTATACGAACGGCAAGTTCTACGTCGATGCCACTGCCGGATACAACCGGAGCTACTACAAGCTGCGGCGGCAGGTGTCCTGGACCGGGTTCACGGATCAGCTTCAGGCCCGTGCAGATGGCGATAACGCCGCAGGTACGGTCGAAGCAGGCGGAATTCTGCAAGTCGGCGCCTTTCGGGCGCAACCGTTCGCCGGATTGCAGTATCGATACGCCGACGTCAGCGGGTTTGCGGAGCACGGCGGCACCGCCGCGCTGGGTGTCGCAAGATACAAGACGGAATCGCTGCGCGGATCTCTCGGCTTGCGCACGACGGCGACGGTCAAGAAAGGTTCATGGGCGATCCGGCCGATGGTCGAGGCGCAATGGCAGCGTGAACTGCGTTCGCATCCCGACAGCCGGATCGAGGCGATCTTCCTTGACGGAGGCACCCCGATCTTCACGCTGCCCGCCGGTCGCTATGCGCGCAATGCCGCCATTGTCGGCGCAGGGCTGACCGCAGTTCACGGCGACCGGACCGCGCTTCGTCTTTCCTACAACGGAGAACTTGCGAAGGACCGCCGCGTCCATGCCTTTGCGATTACCGCCAGTCGCCGCTTCTAGGCGAAACGTGCCGCAAAACATCGTTCGAACTGACTGTAACGCTGCGGGAAAGCCGCCGATACGAACATAGTTTAACGCGGCTCGGGCGCAGGAGCCCGATATGAAGGCGGTTCGGGTCGGGAAATGATGGAGGGCTTGATGGCCGGTTTTGTACGAGACATTCTTACGACGCTCTCTTACGAACCCCATCCTTCCGAAGGGCCTGGCGTTGACGGCGAAGCGTTATCGCGGCTCGACCAGAGACTGGCCGGGTTCGTGCAGGGCGGCGGACGGGCGCGGACGGCGATCTCGATCCGCCCTGCCGATTGCAGCGTCTGGGATGGAAATCCGCGCGACGTGCCAGGACTGTCGGCTGAAAGCTGCCGTTCGCTTATCGAATCCATCGCGCAGGAGGATGGGAACCGGATTCCCGTGCTGGTAAGGCACAATCCTCCCGGTTCTGATCATCCCTATCAGTTGCTGGTGGGTAGCCGGAGGCGCTTCTCGGTTGACTGGCTCAATCACAATGGGCGACCGGAAATCCGGTTGACCGCGCTCATCGTGGATCTCACCGACGAGGAGGCGTTCCGCCTCGCGGATATCGAAAATCGCGAACGCGAGGATATCACCGAACTGGATCGCGCTCGCAGCTACCAGAATGCGGTCGATCGCTTTTATGGCGGTGTGCAGTCGCGGATGGCCGAAGCGCTCAACCTGTCGAACAGCCAGCTCAGCAGGTTGCTTGCGTTGGCGCAGATGCCGGACGATGTCGTAAATGCTTTCGCCACACGCGATGAATTGCGCGTTCGCCATTCCGAAGTTCTGACGCCGCTTCTGCGCCGCCCGGAGCAATGCCAGCGCGTTCTCGTAACCGCGCGGCAGATCGGTGAGGAACAACAGCGTCTCGCGGCCTCCGGGGAGCGTATGATTCCGGCCGCGACGGTGTTGAGCCGCCTCAAGGAGGCAGGCAAGGAAGGCGATGCGCGAAAGGGGAACGACACCCCCCTGATCGTGGGAGACGCACGGGTAGGCAGGATCAAACCCGCACGCGAGGGTGTTTCCGTCGATCTGATTGTCAGCGAGGATACCGATATCGATGCCTTGCTACGGGCCCTGCGGGTCGCGCTGATCGATAGTCGCAGACAGTTGCCGGCCGATGCCGATATCGGCGACGACGGATTCTCATGATCTAGTTTACGACCTAGCTGAGAAGTGTCTGCCGCTTTCGCGGCGCTTTTCGGGCTTGGCGCCTGAAGACGCGGGAATTGCGCGTCTGTCAGCTATCGCGCGCTCGCCTTGCGCGTGATGCACTGTTCTACCGTATTTTCGGAGAGCGACCGGTTCTCCGCCGGTTTTGCCGCCATGCGCTGCGTGCGAGCGGCGGGCTTGTTGTCGTCGCCATCCCCAGGATTACCGGACCAACCGATTTTTCGCCCGGTTTCGGGAGCGGGGTTTGGCGGAGCGAGGCGGCTACGGGCGGGTGATGACGGTCGCATATCTCCCGGCAGCAGAGGTGGTATTCCGACTCTGAAGCCGGGGCCTCGTGTGCTGCGGTCTGATGCCCCGGTTCAGGCGTAAAGCACCGGCTGTGCCGCCCTAACAACACTCACTCCGGCTTGATTGCCAAATCCAGGCATAAGCGCGGATTGCGTGCGCTGCGCGGCCATTTGCGAGCTTCAATCCAGCGAAAGGCTGGCATTTTCGCGGGATTATATCCCAAAGTCAGTAATTTGCGTGGGGCGAAAGGCATATCGCGCATTCCCGAAGCGGGACTGGTTCCGGGCCAGGGACAGCAGGTTCTGCGCGGTTCCTTCTCGGCGAGAGGAGCCCTCCATGATGCGCTTAGGCTTCGGCGCAGTGGGCAATTTCCATGGAGGTTAATCGAGATGCCGCGTCAACAACCGCGCCGTTCCACAAGGCATGTCCTGCTTTGTGCGACTGCAATTCCGCTTCTGCTGTTGGGTGCCTGTGCCGATGGAGTCGGCTTCAGGGTTGGCGCCGGCGGTGGAGGATCACCGTCCGGTCCGACTGGACCTACCAGCCCGACTGGCCCCACCGGCCCCACCGGCCCGAGTGATCCGAGCGGCCCGACTGGCCCGACTGGCCCGACTGGCCCGACTGGTCCTACTGGCCCGACTGGTCCTACTGGTCCCACAGATCCTACTGGCCCGACTGGCCCGACTAATCCGACCGGCCCGACCGGCCCCACCGGCCCCACCGGCCCCACCGGCCCAACCGGTCCCACCGGCCCAACCGGTCCCACCGGCCCAACCGGTCCCACCGGCCCAACCGGTCCCACCGGCCCAACCGGTCCCACCGGCCCAACTGGTCCCACCAGCCCGACTGGCCCAACCGGTCCAACCGGTCCCACCGGCCCGACCGGCCCAACCGGTCCCACCGGCCCCACCGGTCCCACCGGCCCGACCGGCCCCACCAGCCCGACTGGCCCAACCGGTCCGACTGGCCCTACCGGCCCGACTGGTCCCACCGGCCCGACTGGTCCCACAGGTCCAACCAATCCGACCGGCCCAGCAGGCTTCACCGGGCCGCTTGCCGGTGTGACTGTGGGTGGTGGCGGGCTGCTTGGCCCCAGCGGCTCAGGTACACTGATCGATGTCAATGTGGCCCCCGGCACAGCGACCACGAACGGAAGCGGTATCGCGGTCGACCTGCTCACGGGTGATGGACAAGTCGTCAACGTGGCGCTTCCCACCACGACCGAGCAAACGCAACAAGCTCTCGCGCCGCTGGGTTCGTTGACTGGCGCCTTGCTGGGCGATCAGGTCGGCGGAACGGTGACGCAGTTGACCAATGGCCTTGCACCCACCGTGGCCACGGTCACTTCGACAGTAGACAGCATCACTTCGCCCCTGCTCGATACGGTCAACGGCGTGCTGTCGCCCGTGCTGGGCAATGGCGGGCTGCTGTCGCCCGTCACCGGCCAGCTCGGAGGGCTCATTGATGGACTGACCGGAAGCCTTGGAGGAGGCAATACCGATCCCGCAAGGACTTACGATGGGCCATTGCTGGGTCTCGACCTGGGCAACAATGTCCTGACCGGACCGAGCAGCGGGGATACGCTGCTGGGCCTCAACGTCCTGTCCGAAAACCCCGGCCTGACTTCGGGACAACTGGTAACGGCCGACGTGCTTTCGAACGGCAACGTAGTCGACCTGACGCTGCCGACTACGGCCGAAGGCGTGGCAGCCGGACTGGCACCCCTGGGCAATCTCACCGGCGCGCTTCTCGGCGAGCAGGTTGGCGGGACAGTCGATCAACTGACCAATACGCTTGCTCCCGTGATCGCTCCGGTAACCGCGATCGTGGATAGCGTGACGTCTCCGTTGCTCGATACCGTCAACGGCTCGCTGGGCGGCATCGTTGGTGGGCTCGGTCCTGTCGGCGGATCTTCGGTCCTCGCCCCGGTAACGGGCCTCGTCGATGGTGTGCTGGGCGGCCTTACGGGCGGCACCAGCGACGGCGGCCTGCTGGCGCCGGTCACGGGTCTTGTCGGTGGTCTCACCGGCGGCACGACGGACGGCGGCGTGCTTGCTCCGGTGACCGGGCTTGTCGACGGTGTGCTGGGCGGCCTTACGGGCGGCACCAGTGACGGCGGCCTGCTGGCGCCGGTCACGGGTCTTGTCGGTGGCCTCACCGGCGGCACGACGGACGGCGGCGTGCTTGCTCCGGTGACCGGGCTTGTCGACGGTGTGCTGGGCGGCCTTACGGGTGGTACCAGTGACGGCGGCCTGCTGGCGCCGGTCACGGGTCTTGTCGGTGGTCTCACCGGCGGCACCAGTGACGGCGGCGTGCTTGCCCCGGTGACCGGGCTTGTCGACGGTGTGCTGGGCGGCCTTACGGGTGGTACCAGTGACGGCGGCCTGCTGGCGCCGGTCACGGGCCTTGTCGGCGGTCTCACCGGCGGCACGACGGACGGCGGCGTGCTTGCTCCGGTGACCGGGCTTGTCGACGGTGTGCTTGGCGGCCTTACGGGCGGCACCAGTGATGGCGGCCTGCTGGCGCCGGTCACGGGCCTTGTCGGTGGTCTCACCGGCGGCACGACGGACGGCGGCGTGCTTGCTCCCGTTACCGGTCTTGTCGGTGGCCTGACCGGATCGACCTCCGGCTCGGGAACGGGGACGACGACCGGTTCGGTACTGGCTCCGGTAACGGGCCTCGTCGGATCGCTGCTCGGCGGTCTCGGGAAATAATCGCTATGTGTGCCCGGCGCCCCACAACCCCATGGCTGGGCACACAAACGACCCTCCCCTTCTGAAACGGGGGGCGGGGAAGAGGAGGCAGTCCCGGCGACGGGGCTGCCTCTTCGATTCTGTCGTCAGAGATATTGTGGAATGGCCGGGATGGAGGAAATCAGTTTCTGCGCCGACGCAAAATGAGCCGGAATGAGCATTTAACCATTTCGGCCGTCATGGCAGGGATTTTCGGGCCTTGCCGGGGCTTGGCCCGCAGGATTTCCGTTATCGGGTAAGCCTTTCCGGGATTTTGCGTGTCCATGGCGGCTGTCTCCCGGTCTGCACATCGCGCTTGGTTACCAACGCAGTGACCTGATCGGAACCGCACTTCGGGACATGGCCGGGGCGGCTCCTTCTGGACGCGATCCAGCACGCGGCGTGGTTCTATCGTGAATTCCAATGAAGCCGGCGAAGGCCGACAGCACATTGGAGAAGACCCATGGCGACACGTTGTTACCCCAAGTTCAAAAGGCACGTCCTGCTAGCGTCGACCACGCTTCCTTTGCTGCTGGTCGCGGCATGTGCCGGAGGAGTGGGCTTCGAGAGCGGTAATCCCACCGGTCCGAACAATCCCAGCGGCCCGACGGGCCCTACCGGTCCCACCGGCCCCACCGGCCCCACCGGCCCCACCGGCCCCACCGGCCCCACCGGTCCCACCGGTCCCACCGGCCCCACCGGCCCTACCGGCCCTACCGGCCCTACCGGCCCTACCGGTCCTACCGGCCCTACCGGCCCTACCGAACCAACCGGTCCCACAACCTTCACCGGTCCGCTTGCCGGGGTCGGCGTCGGTGGCACCGATCTGCTCGGGCCAAGCGGTGCGGGAACGCTGATCGATGTGAACGTGGCGCCGGGCACGGCTACCTCGAATGGCAGCGGCCTCGTGGTCGACGTGCTGACGGGAGACGGAAAGGTTGTGCAGGTCACTCTGCCCACCACGACCGCGCAGACGCAGCAGGCTCTCGCGCCGCTGGGTTCGTTGACGGGCGCTCTTCTGGGCGATCAGGTTGGCGGTACGGTGACGCAGGTGACGAATGGCCTGGCGCCCACCGTTGCGACGGTGACGTCCACCGTGAACGGCATCACCTCGCCCCTGCTGGATACCGTCAATGGCGCCCTGTCGCCGCTCACCGGCGAGACCGGGATACTGGCTCCGGTCACCGGCCAGCTCGGCGGCCTCGTCGATGGGCTGACGGGCGGCCTGGGCGGGGGCAGCAACGATCCCGCGCGCACTTACGATGGGCCGCTGCTGGGGCTGGACCTCGGCAACAACGTGGTGTCCGGGCCGAGCACGAACGATACGCTTGTCGGCCTCAATGTCCTTTCCGACAATCCAGGCCTTACTTCGGGGCAACTGGTCACGGCCGATGTGCTTGCTGACGGCAACGTCCTCGCAGTCACGCTGCCGACCACCAGCGAAGGCGTGGCCGCCGGGCTGGCGCCGGTCGGCAATCTGGCTGGCGCCCTGCTCGGCGAGCAGGCCGGCGGGATCGTGGATCAGGTGACGACAGGTGTGGCACCCGTGATCGCGCCGGTAACGGCCACTGTCGATGCCGTGACGTCGCCGTTGCTCGCCACTGTCAATGGATCGCTTGGGTCTATCACCGGCAACCTGGGGACCGGAGCAGGTGCGGGATCGCTACTTGAGCCGGTGACAGGGCTCGTCGGCGGGCTCGTCGGAGGCCTCGGGAATGGTTCGACCGGGACCGGCGCGGTGCTGGCGCCGGTGACAGGGCTGGTCGATGGCCTGACCGGCGGCCTCACAGGAGGGCTCACGGGAGGCGGAAGTGGTTCAGGGGCTGTCCTCGCGCCGGTTACGGGTGTCGTCACCTCGCTGGTGGGCGGTCTTACCGGAAGCACGTCCGGCTCCGGTTCGCTGCTGGGCGGACTGCTCGGCGGTTCCGGCAACTGATTGGCCGGCCCGTGCAGGCTGCGGCCTGCGCGGGCCTCCCCGCCACAACCCCTTCGGATCGCGCCAAGATGATCGACCTCGACAAGATCAGCCCGCCCAATCGTTGCAGCAATTACCTTCTGATCGTCCGCCTCGACAACGCGCGGGCCATCGCCTCTGTCTATGGCGGGGATGCCGTGACGGCCGCTGTCGCGCATCTTGAGGAGGGGATCGCGGCGAGCCTCAACCCCGCGCGGATATGCGGGATCGATGGCGACGAGATCACCGTGCTCGCCCATGCGGCCTTGCTGGATGCGGATTTCGTCAGCACGCAGGTCGATGCATTATGCAGGGCATTGTGCCTGTCGCCTGTGCAGCATGGCGGCAACCGGATATTGCTGTCGGTATCTGTCGGATACAGCGATCCGGTGCCGGGAATGCTTCCGGAAGATCGTTCGGAAGCCTGCCTGGCTGCCCGGAAACGCCTCGAGGCCGCCTGTTCGCCCGGTGCCGGGCCGATGCCTTCCACGGTGCAGGGACAGGCGCGCTACCGAGACGACATGACGCGCGCGGTACGGTTCATAGACCAGTTTTCCGGCGGGGAAACGTTCTTCGCATGGCGGCCGGTTTTCCACTCCCGCGATCCCGATCTGGTCCTGCAGCACGAAGCTTTGCTGCGCGTCTCCGGCCCGCAGGGCGAGCAGGTGGATTGTTCCGCCGCCTATGCCGCTCTCGAGCGGCTGGGGTTCGTCCATCTTCTCGATCGCGCTCTGGCTCTCAGGGTTCTCGAGGAACTGGAATCCGATCCGCGTGCTGCGCTGTCGATAGCCATCTCTCCGCAGAGCCTGTCCTTCGCGCTTGGCGGCCCCGATGCCGCGTGGACCGAGTTTCTCGATCGGATTGAGCACAGGCCTGCCGACGCCGCCCGGCTCACGCTCGAGTTCCATGAATCGGCCGGTTGCCGGTTCTGGCCCGATACGCTCACGTTCCTGAATACACTTCGAGAGCTGGGCGTGCGCTTTGCGATCTCAGGCTTCGGCGGTGGTCATGCTGCGACCCGGCAACTGGCCGTCCTGCGGCCGGATGCGGTCAAGCTGGATAGCGCCTTCCTGCGCACCGCCACGCTCTCGGACCGGAATCGCGCGCGGATCGGGCACCTGATCGGCGAGGCGAAAACGCTCTGCAGCACTGTCATCCTCAGTGGCGCGGAAACGCCAGCCCAGATCAGGCTCGCGGTGGAGGAGGGCGCCGAATGGCTTGCCGGCGCCCGTCAGGGGCGGGCCGGAATCCCGCGCAACCGGCCTTCCCAGCGGCGCGAAGGGCTCGCGGCAGGGCCGGGTTCCCGGGCCGCCGTCTTCGCGCCTGTGCTTCCCACGCCGACCCCGTTTTCCCCGGCGCCCTTTTCGACCGGCCGGGCGAGACAGAGCCCGGTGTTCTGAACCGGCCCACACGACTTTCCGTGCCGGTGCTCCGGACGGACCATGACAAACGAAAGGAAGCTGCGATGACGAACGACAAGGTCCAGCGTGCACGCGATCTCCTGTGCATCGCACTCGAGATGCTCGACGAGTGCGAAACATTCGTGACCGGAGCACTGGTGTCCGGCGCAATCGATTCCCTCGATGGAGAGCGCGGTCCTTCCGGGCCCGTGGTGGAACGCCCCAGTTTGGAGCGCCGTCCCCGTCTTGTCGCGCCGACGATGCGAAGCTGCGCATGAACCTGGGTCATCACACGCTGCCGGCCCGGCTCGATCGGGCGGATTGCTCCAGCCCGCCCCGGTTCAGCCTCCTGCTGGACACGCAGGTGATCGCTGATGGGCATTCGGCCGAAGTATATGTGCACAATCTCTCGCAAGGCGGCCTTCTCGTGGAGGGGGATGTCGAACTGGAGGTGGACGATCCGATCGAGATCGACTTGCCGATGGCCCCGGGGGTCCCGGCAAGGGTCGTATGGCGCAGCGACAATTTCTTCGGCTGCCGGTTCGAAACGCCGATATCCGCGGCTGTCCTCGGTGCGGCCCGGCTTCGCGCCGCGCCGGTCGTGTCGGCAAGTGAGCCGGCTCCTGCGCCAGCCCAGGAGGAGGAAGGCGACGCCGATGGTGCTGGCGGCCAGGAATCGTTGGCACGCCGCCTGCGGCGTCTGCGCAAGCAGAACGGCTTCAGCCAGGGCGCTCTGGCCGAGCGGATCGGCGTCAGCAAGCCGACGGTCTGGGCATGGGAGCATGGTCGGGCGAGGCCGCAGGATGGCCGCATGAAAGTGATTGCCAGTGCGCTGGGCACGTCCATCGACGAACTCGAAGGCCTGCCCCGCAAAGACGACCTGGCGTTCGTCATGACGCAGTATCGCGACCAGATTGCGGCGCATTTCAACGTCGCACCGTCAAAGGTACGCATCGTGATCGAGTTTTAAGACCATTGGTGAGCGCGGAGCAATGCTCCACAGGTTATCCTCATGAAAAGCTGGTCTTTGGCTCGTTCATTTATTGATAATGGAGCGTAGTTATAGGATGGGTAGGGGGCCAGTGGCGGCTGGTGCTACACGCCACGTCGTCACGGGGAGGATCGAGATCGGATGCACGACGCGCAGGCCAGGGTACTTGTCCTCGATGATTTCTCGGCGATCGTCGAGGAATTGCTTACGCTGATGTCGCTTCACGGCATTCCCGGCATGGGTGCGTCCAATCTCGGCGAAGCGGTTACGGTTCTGGAGCGGAGCCCTGAAATCAGCGTGATCGCTTGCGATTTGCGGCTCGACCGGGAATCCGGCCTCGACATCGTTTCGCGGGTTCGCGAACACCCCGAGCTTCGCACCCGGCATTTCGAATATCTTTTCATTACCGGGGACCAGATGCGGCCCGAGATGGTGTCCGGCACCTCGTGCTACATGATCTTGACGAAGCCGGTCCAGCCGCAGGAACTGATCCGGATGATCCGCAAGCTGCTGGCAAGCGAGGCGCCGGCGTGAACCTTCACGACCCGGATCTGGCGGCGCTGCGCGCCGAGCGCGACGCCTTGCGGGGGATTGTCCATGAACTGAAGACGCATGTCGGGCTGACCGTGGTCAGCGATCTGCGTCTCGATTCCGCCGCGACCACGATTTTCTTCCGAAGCGAACGCGCGCGCGCGGGAGAGCAGCCGGAAGGTCTTCTCGTGCATCCCGAGGATATCCGCCGTCTTGCTGCGCTCGCCGGGCATTCCGACGTTGTCACCGACTTGCGCGTCGGCCCGGGCGGAAGCGGCAGCCTCACGCTCCTCCTGCGCGAGAATCTGGGCGGAACCCATTGGTCCAGCGCGGTACTGCTGAACATGCGCGAACCGCGCCACCTGCATCATGCGATTGCCGAAAAGGCGCGGCTTGCAGACCTGGGCGAGCGGGCTCTCACGCTAGCGCATGAATTGCGGCAGCCGCTGTTCACCATCTCCATGGCGAACGAAAGCCTGCGCCTTATGCTGGACCGCGCTGATACCACGCGCTCGCGCCTGCACATGGCGGCGGCGCGTATCGCGGCGCAGGTGCAGCGTGCCCAGACCATCATCAAGCGCACCCTTTCCGACACGCGGGACGAGGATGTCCTGCCCGGCAGCGCGGATGTCATGGATGCCGCGCGCCATTCCGTCGAGTTTCTCGAGGCGCTGTTCGATCGCATCGGCATCCGGGTCGAGCTGGACAGCCGCGGCCTTGTCGCCTGCGTCGATCTCGACCGGGTGGAGCTGGAACAGGTCTTTGTCAATGTCCTGCGCAATGCGGCGGACAGCATACAGTCGCGCCGGGAGCAGGGTTGGGATGGGCAGGGCACCATCACGATCGCTCTGGAAGTCGAGGCCGGACAGATCCGCTGCATGATCGCGGATAATGGAGCGGGCCTTCCGCCCGATCTTGCGCAAGTGGCGTTCGAACCGTTCTTCACCACCAAGGCGCACGAAGGCACCGGACTGGGTCTTCATATCTGCAGGCAGATTCTCGAACGCGCGCATGGCGCGATCCGGCTGGTTTCGGGCAATGGTGAAGGCACAAGTGCCGAAAGCGCGGGGGCAGAGGGTGCGCGAGTGGATATCAGCCTGCCGCTGTCGAAGGGAATGGCATCGTCAGATGTCGTCGCGGCCTAGCCTGATGACGAAGCGGGTTGGCTGATTCCGGCGCAGGAGCGAGCGGAAATCGCCTCCTGCCTCGATCGCGACCTGCTCTACCAGCCAGAGCGTGGCGTGGTCTATCTTGCGGCCCGGAGCCGGCTTGTCGTCCCCGTCGATGCACTGGACGGTAATCACGACATGGGCGGGCGTGATCGTTGCGCGCAGCAGGACCTTGCCCTTCTGCTTCTCGTTGTTCGGGCCGATGAAGCCGCCGAAAGCGCTGAGCAGTGCCGCCACCGCCATCATTTCCAGAGCGCCGTGATGTTCCGGAACGAGATGGTCCAGCGCGTTTCCATGCAGTTCGACGGTAACGCCGTGGTGGCGCACGTTCGACTTGGTGGCCGCGATCGCCCTGTCGAGCGCGCTGCGCACGTTGAGCCCGGTCACGTCCTTGTCACCGTTGCGGCCGAACCAGCGGAAAAGACCCAGGATGAAGGCCGCCACTTCCGTGTGAGAGGAAACCCGGCTTACGCGGTCCAGCAGCTGCTTGCGGCTTTCCGCATCGATGTCGAGCTGCTCGACGATGTAGCGCATGTTGCCGTTCGCCATCGAGATGACGTTGAGCGGCTGGGCAAGGTCATGCAGCATTCCACTGGTGATGCGGCCCAGGAGCAGGTCGCGCGTGACGGGGACCAGACCGTCTTCTCCCCAGGCCAGCAGGCGCGCGTCCACCATTGCGAGATGCCGCGCCAGCCCGGCGCCGAGGAACGCCGCGCACAGCGAACCGATGAGGATCGCCGCTGTCGCCATCGGGCCGCTCATCAGGAGAAGGCCGCAGAAGCTAGCGGTTGCCAGAAGCAGCGCGACCACCCAGCTCCAGCGCGGGGCGCGCAGAAGGACCGGAACCAGACCGCGCGAAACGAACGCAGCCGAAGCGATGAGGATCAGCAGGGTCCAGTAAGCGGGGGAGGTCCGGGCTTCGGGCATGAACAGCAAGGTGACTGCGAGAATGCCCGAAATTATCAGCGCCTTCAGGGTCTTGTGCAGAACGAACAGGGCGCCGGCGGCCGCCGCGCCGATCAGGCCGGCAGCCGGAGCGAAGGCCGAGGTGAAACCCAGGCACAAGGCGCAGACTGCGATTGCGGCGGGATAGAAGCGGGTTCCATCCTCCCAGGCGCGAAGCCGCGTTCCCAGGCTGGAAGCGCGTGCATTGCGGCGGCCGTCGTCCGGGGCCTGTTCTGAAGCGAGGTCGGGCCGAGGCGCCTCCGCGGGAGACGCGGCGGGCACGAATTCGACGACGTTGTTACTAGAAAGGTCCATGTTCGATCTGCCCCCCGGCGGACGCTGGGTCTCCGGAACAAGGATGGTCGATGTGGGCTGCCCCCGGTCGACCTGAAGATTGCGGAATGTCCTTGCATCTCGCAACTGCGAAGGAAAGAGAAAATAAATTCACGTTAGGTCGTAAGTAAATCAGCTAACGGTCATTTTCATCATGTCGCCGAAAAGGCGATTACAAAATGTTAATCCCCTGAAAAATCGCACTTCACGCCTCAAATCGCCAGGTGTGCATATGTGTGCCAATTCGCAACAGGCTGGTTGAATGCCTAAATTGCCATTGCGTCTGCATCCATTTTCGCCCTCAATGCTGCAATTCGGAACACGGGAAAGAACCGATCCGAACATGTTCGCTTGGGTTGCAGTTCCATCTGCGACGAGTTGAACTGCTGGATTGCCGCGCAATTTGCTCGAGCAAGACAAGGAAGCGCGTTGTCCTCAAGTTGAGCCGGACAATCGACTTGCGACGATTCCCCTCGCATCGGCTATTTCTCCATATCGGATGAATTCCGAGAACCGCTATCATCCATACGCAAGACGGCGATTGCGTCCGTTCATCGACGTAGAAATCTCCACATCGGATCGTCGGGGCAGTCGATCCGGTTTGCGTAAGCGCAAGGGATAGGGGGAATTTGGCATGCGCCTTGGTTCGAAAGCGAAGCTCACAATCGGCGTCGGCCTGATTGCTGCTTGCAGCTTCGCTTTTCTTGGCGTGCGTGAGCTCGGCCGGGCTGCGAAGCCGGTGGCGGATGCCGCCGCACGGGTCCCTTCGGGCAAGCCGGAACCGGCGCTTGCAGTGCTTGCCGCCACCACGCGTGACATCAGGACGGGTGAGACGATCACCGCCGACATGATCCGCAATGCGAAGTCCGATCCGGCGAAGTTCCCCACCGCTGTAACACCTGCCGAGATCATCGGAAAAGTGGCGACACGGGACATCCAGGGCAATTCGCTGATCCCGCGCACGGCCATCGCGCAGGAAACCAAGCTCGCGATCCGGGTGCCGATCGGCATGCGCGCCATCAGTATCGACACGACGGCGGAAATCGCCGTGGCCGGACTGGTCCGGCCAGGTGACCGGGTGGACGTGCAGGTGGTCTATCCGGGCGAGGATGCCCTGAGCGGCGCGCGGGCAAATGGCGTCAGCCGCGCGCGCACGCTCCTGCAGCGGGTTCCCGTGCTGGCCGTGGGCGAGGCTGTCGTCGGCGCCCAGCCGGCCGGCGCTGTCGAAGGCGCGGTGAGCGCCGAGCCGCCTCCGGCACGCACGGTAACCCTGGCACTTTCGCCCGAGCAGGTTTCCGAGCTTTCGCTCGCGAAGAGCACGGGCGCGCTCTACCTGTCACTGCGCAACCCTGAGGACAATGTGGAAGTCGCGGTGGCGCAGGCTGCCTCGATGTCCATTCCCAGGACCGCGCCCGCCTATGCCGCGCCGCGTCCGATGCAGGTCCAGGCGCCAAGGCCGCGCCCGGCAGCCCGGCCCGCATCCCGCCCTAAAACAAGCCAGCCCTCCGGGTCGCAACCCATCGAACTGGTGGTCGGAGGAAATAGCCAAGTCATCTATTCGGGGAGTGGATCGCGTTGAAAGCCATGATTGCCTCCTGCCTGCTGGCCTGCGCGTCGACGCTGGCCCCGGCCTTCGCGCATGCGCAGGAACAGGAGAGCCTGCAAGTCGACGATCAACGCACCCTGTCCTTCCCCAAGGCAATCGGCCGGGTGGAAGTCAGCCGCGAAAACGTGATCGGCATTTCGGCGCCTACGGCGCAGTCGCTGCGGATCAAGGCGTTGGCGACCGGGGATGCGCTCCTGACCGTCTTCGCGCAGGACGGCACCGTGCTGGGCGAGCGAAACGTGCGGGTCGGCGCGCCGGGAATGTCGGCGCAGAACGCGAACTATCGTCCGGGCGAGAAGGTCGTTGCGGTGGACGTCCAGTTCGCAGCCGTGTCCAGTTCCACGCTCAAGGCGCTGGGGTTCAGTTTCTCGAAGCTGGCCGGAGATCTGCAGGGCGCGGTCATTTCGCCTAGCAGCCTCAACAGTGCCAGCTTCGGTAACGATGGCCTGTCTATCGACAGTTCGGCGCCGATCCAGAGCGCCTTCAACCTGTTCCTCTCTGCCCGCAATCACGGGATCGGGGCGATCCTCAGCGCGCTGTCTTCCAACGGGCTGTCGCAGTTGCTCGCGCAGCCGACGCTGCTGGTGCGTTCGGGCGAGCAGGCCAGCTTCCTGGCCGGCGGCGAGTTTCCCGTCCCGGTGCCGCAGAACACCGGCGGCACCGGCAATACGATCTCGATCCAGTACAAGGAATTCGGCGTTCGCCTGTCCGTGACGCCTTATGTTCTCTCGCCCGAGCATATCGTGCTCAAGCTTTCTCCCGAAGTCAGCGAACTGGACTACAACAACGGTGTCCAGCTTCAGGGCTACGTGGTTCCCGGAATTCGTCGCCGCTCGGCAGAGACGACCGTGGAACTGGGCAGCGGCCAGAGCTTCGTGATTGCTGGCCTCAACTATAGCAATAGCGCGGTGACCAAGGACAAGGTGCCTTTCCTCGGCGATATTCCGGTGCTCGGCGCCTTCTTCAAGCGCCAGCAGAACCAGAAGGAACGGCAGGAGCTGATCATCGTGGCCACGCCGCGCCTGGTCGAGCCCGATGCGGTTCCACCGCTGCTGACGAATGCCACCCGTAAACTCGATCCCGGCATCGGCGACATGATCGTCGGTAATGACGGGGTGGAGAAAGCCGTTGCCGCCTTTGGCGTTGTGAGGCCCTGACATGCCGAAAATCCACCTTCTCTCGGTAGACCGCACTCTGGCGCAGCGCATTGCCGAAGCGATGGGCGAGCATGTCTCGGTCGAGATCGTGCAGTCGCTCGACCAGGGCGATGTCGATGGGCCGGGCATCGTCGTGATCGATCACGCCTCGGTGCCGGCGGAGCGTTCGCTGGCCTCGTCGATCGGGGAAGTGGCACAGGCCGCGCCCGGACGCGCCGTGGTTGTGGCCACGGAGGATATGTACGCCGGGCAAGTGCTGCAGGCGATCCGGGCCGGCGCGGCAGACGTGCTTCCGCGCAGCGCGAGCGGCACCGAAATCTCCGAAATCCTGACGCGCGTGCTCAACAGTGCGCTGGCCACGCAGGGCCGGCTGGGCCGCCTGACCATGGTTCTGGGTAACGATCGCGAGGCAACCGCGATGCTGGCCACCGACATGGCCCTGGCGTTCAGCCTCAACCAAACCCCGACCCTGCTTGTCGATTTTACCCTGCCTTCCAGTACGGCCGAAGCCTATCTCGATCTCAAGGTCGATTATGGCCTTGCCTCCGCCGTCGCCGATCTCGACCGGATGGACACCAGCCTGCTGGCCGACGCACTGGCGCGCCATGAGGCGAGCGGGCTTTCGCTCATCACCTTCGATGGTGGCACCGGCAGCGAGCCGGTGGGCATCGGTCCCAATGATGTCGTCGGCCTGATCCAGCTGCTTCGCGCGAATTTCGTTCAGGTGGTGGTCTGTGCCGGAAGCCTGCGCCATGGCGGATTGCTGCGCGAACTGGCGTCGCAGGCTCAGGCGATCGAGATCGTCTGCAGCCAGTCGATCCGTGAACTGGAAGCGTGCCGTCGCCTCATGGACAAGGTGTCGCTCGACACTGCCAGCGGATCGCGCACGCGGCTTATGGTATGGGACTATGAACCGCGCATCCTGCTCGATGGTCGCCGGATGGCCGACGCGCTGGGTATCGAGGCGCTCATGGGCGTGCCGACCGACCGGATCCGGACTGCGAACGCGCTCAATGCCGGGCGTCCCCTGATGTTCGACCGGGAAAGCGGACCGTACATCCAGGCGGTTCGCCGGGCCTGCAACATCGCCGCGCCCGTGAAAAGCGGCAAGGGCAGCATCGACCGGATGCGCCGCGCGATCCTGCGCTCGGTGGAGCGCACCGCATGAGCCTTCTCACCAACGAGGAACTGCACGAAGGGCTTTCGGCCGGCCGCCGCAAGTCTGCGGTGACACAGCCGTCCGCGCAGCGGATGAGCGACAGTTACCAGGCGGTCAAGGCGCTCACTTGCCAGCAGGTGATCGAACAGCTGGAAACCCAGGGCGTCACCGCGGAATCGCTCGACCAGCGCACCCTTAGGCACGAGATCGAACAGGTCATCAACAGCCGCAGCCGGCGCGGGCAGCTTGCGCTCAACAGCGCCGAGCGGCTGCTGCTGATCGAGGACGTGGAAGACGAAGTCGTCGGCCTGGGTCCGCTTGCACCGCTGCTGCGGGACAACACGATCGACGACATCATCGTCAACGGCGCCAATACCATCTACGCCGAGCGCGGCGGTCTCTTGTCGCGGGTGGAAACGCGTTTTCGCGACGACGCGCATCTGATGAATATCATCCAGCGCATCGTCGGTCCGATCGGGCGGCGCGTGGACGAGGCGACACCGTTCTGCGACGCGCGCCTGGCTGACGGTTCTCGCGTCAACATCGTCATTCCGCCCATCGCGCTCGACGGGCCGCTGGTATCGATCCGCAAGTTCCGCCTTCAGGCGCTGACCCTCGACGATTGCGTCGCCAGCGGAGTGATGAGCGCGCCGATGGCGACTTACCTCACCAGCGCGGTGCGCTCGCGCCTCAATGTCCTGATCTGCGGGGGCACCGGTGCCGGCAAGTCGACGCTGCTCAACGTGCTCTCCAGTTGCATCGGCAATCATGAGCGGCTCGTGACGATCGAGGACGCGGCCGAGCTGCAGCTCTGCCAGGACCACGTCGTCCGGCTGGAAACCCGTCCTCCCAATGTCGATGGCAGCCGCGAGGTCAGCTCCCGCGATCTCGTCCGCAACGCGCTGCGCATGAGGCCCGACCGGATCATCCTTGGCGAGGTGCGCGGCGTGGAAGCCGTGGAGATGCTTCAGGCCATGTCGACCGGGCATGACGGTTCGATGGCAACCCTGCACGGCAATTCGCCGCGCGACGCGCTTTCGCGACTTGAAATGCTGCTGGGCTTCGCGGGGCAGCAAAGCGACATCCGGGCAGTGCGCCGTTTCGTGGCCAACAGCGTCCATGTGATCGTCAATATCCAGCGCCTGAGCAGCGGCGTCCGCCGCGTGACTTCGGTGACCGAGGTGACCGGCGTGGAAGGCGATGCCTTCACGCTCAACGAACTCTTCCGCTTCGATGAGCAGCCGCCGATGTCCGGGGAAGGGACGTTCCAGACGCTGTCGCCCCGGCCCTATCATGCCGCGCGGCTCAAGGACTATCCGATGCCGAGCCTGACCAAGACCCGCGTCGCCAATGGAGTGGCCGCGGCATGGTGAGCGGCGGGGCCTATCTTATCCTTGCCTTCCTGATCGTGGGCCTGATCGCGTTCTACCTTACCGGCGAACGCGCCAAGGGCCTTTCCGCCATCGATCGCCGTCTTGCCGCGATGGCCGGTCCCGAAGCCGCGCCGGTGCGTTCTGTCACCGCCATATCGGTGCCGGAGCGGATCGCTCCGCTCATGGCGCAGGCCCAGCTCGAAATCACGGTGCCGACGGTACGACTGCTCGCCGGCATCGGCCTCGCGCTGGTCTTCCTCGTGCTGGTGCTGGCCGGACCGGTCGCTGCACTGGCCCTGCTGCTAGGACTGCCGATGGCGGGCCTGTCATGGCTTCGCGAGCGCGCCCGCAAGCGCGTGGAGGCGCTTACCGAAGCCCTACCGCTCTATCTCGACGGTGTGCGTCAGCTTCAGGCGGTGGGCAATTCGCTGTCACAGGCACTGGCACGCGCCCTGGCGGATGCATCGCCGGTCGTCCGCTCCTATTTCGACACGGCTGCGCGGCGGCTGGAAATGGGCGCGCCGGTAGCCGAGACGATGCAGCAGCTTGCCGACCGCATCCAGGTGCCGGAAGTCTCGATGATTGCGGCCGCCATCCGCACGAACCTGCGCTACGGCGGTTCGATCGGCGCGGTGTTCGGCAACCTTTCGCATATCCTGCGCGAACGGCTGCGCATCCGGCGCGAGCTCGTCGCGGCAACCTCGGAGGCGAAAGTCAGCTCGCGCGTGCTGATCGCCATGCCGCTTCTGGCAATGGTGGGGTTGGTGCTGATGAACCCCTCCTATCTCGAGTTCTTCATCAAGGACCCGCGCGGGCAATCGCTTTCGCTCGTCGCGCTGGGGCTGGAAGCGGTGGGCGTGCTGATTATCCGCCGCATGCTGAGGCTCGAATTCTGATGCAGTCGCTGGCCTCCTTCCTGCTTTTCGGCCTGGCCCTTGGCAGTCTGCTGATGGTGCTGGCCGGAGTGCGCCTGCTGAACGCAGACAACCGCCTGCGCGCCCGCATCGACGGTGCCTCGGGCGCTGCCACGGGATTGACGGGCAAGTTGCCGTTTCCCTTGCCGCGCATGTTCACCGTGCGCGGGCGCGACCGCAGCGAAATCGAACAGAAGCTGCGCAAGGCCGGCTACTTCGAAGCCAATGCGCTGGAGACCTTTGCCTGGCTGCGGCTCGCCGCGGCGGGCGGCGTTGCCCTTGCCTCCATGGCGACTTGCTTCGTCATCAACGGCAACCCGCTCCGTCCGCTGTTTCCGACGCTGGCCCTCGCGGGACTGACCTACATCGGCGCCAAGTATGTGCTGCAGATGCGCGCAGCGACGCGTGAGCGGATACTGACGGCTGAATTCCCCTTCCTGCTCGACCTGATGTTGATGATGCTGGAAAGCGGCGTCTCGCTGGACCAGTGCTTCCGCGGCATAGCCCGCGAGGAACGGGTTGCGGTTCCCAATCACGCCCGGCTGGTCGCCATGCTGGTCGAGGATCTCGATCGCGGTCAGGATTACCAGCTGGCGTTCGATCGCTGGGCCTCGCGCGTGGCGGTAAACGGCGCACGCGAACTGGCCACGGTGTTCCGCCAATCGCTGTTCCACGGCATGGAGCTGGTGCCTTCGCTGCGCGAATTCATCCGCGAATTCTCGCAGCGCCGGGTCGCTCGCGCCCGCGAAGCCATCGGCTCGATCACGGTGCGCATGGTAATCCTGATGCTCGTGTTCTTCATGCCGGCGCTGTTCATCGTGCTGGCGGGACCGCCGGTTGCCGCCATTCTCGATACTCTTGGGGGGGCTTCCTCATGACGATCCGACACATTTACAGGTATCTCGCCGCGACAGGCGGCCTGACGGTGCTCGCCGTGGGAGGCTTGCCCGCGCATTCGCCGATCGCGCCTGCGAAGGCGGCGGAGGCGCTCGATCTCGATCAGGGCGGATCAACCCGGTCGCTTTACCTCGTGCTTATCCAGCAGGCCCGCAAGGATGGCCGGCAGCGCGCCGCCCTCGCATTCCTCGACGATTTCGATCGCCAGTATCCCGGAGACCGCGAAGCGCGCATCCTGCGGGTCAACTGCCTCCTTGACCTTGGCCAGATGGGGCAAGCGCAAACTGCCCTCGCGCTGATCCCTGCGACGGATCGCAGCGCCGAGGCGATCGAGATCCGGGGGCATGTCCTGGCTGCGCAGGAACGCTGGCCGGAAGCCATCGCCGAGTATCGCGCGGCGTTGAGGGCGAGCCCCGCTAATCCGCTCACCAGCAATGCGCTGGGCTATGCGCTGTTGCGGCAGGGGCAGCCCGGCGAAGCGATTGAGGCCCTCAAGGGCGCTTATGACCTGGCGCCCCGGAACGAGGTGGTCCGTAACAACCTTGCTCTCGCGCTGACGGTCGCCGGTCGGCGGGGCGAAGCCGACGCGCTGTTGTCGAAGGTTCGCGATGCCACGGAAAAGGCCAGGCTGCGTCAGCAGATTGCCGAACAGGCGGCGCTGATGCTGGCGCCTCCTGCCACCGCTTCGCGGGAGCCGTGACGATGGGCCGCCTTGCTGCATCGCTGCGATCGCGCCGCCTGCGCCCTTTGCGGGAACTGCGCGGCGATCAAGGCGGCGTGATCGGGCCTATGGTGGCGGTTCTGGGCGTGTCGCTGGTTGGCGCGGCGGGGCTCGCGCTGGATGTGGGGCTCTATTATCTCGGCAACCGGGACCTACGCGCCGCTACCGAGGCGGCAGCGCTGGCGGCTGCGATGAACCCGCTTCAGGCCGAAAGCCGTGCGCGGGACTATCTCGTTCGCAACGGTTACGATGCGTCGGTTCTCAAGTCCGTGCAACTGGGCCGTTATTGCGCGGATTCCGGCCTGTCGAGCGAGCAGCGTTTCGATGCCACGATGGCCCGCTGCCCCGGAAACGGTCTTGCCAATGCCGTTCGTGTGACCACCGGAAAATCCGCCCGCCGCTATCTCACCGGGGTTCTGGGCGATGCCAGCCCCATACCCGACCTGGGAGCTACCGCTTCGGCGGCACGGGTGGACGAGGCGGGCGTCGGGATCACCTCAGGTCTTCTCACCGTCACCAATTCCCTGGTCAATCTCGTCAACGACCTCCTCGGCGCGTTGCTCGGCATCAAGCTTCGCCTTTCGACCGCCGATATCGAAGGCATGATGAACGGCGATGTCGATGCCGGGCTGTTCTTCGATGCCCTCGCCCGGAACGCCAATTTCACCGGCACTTACGGTCAGCTCGTGCAAGGCAGCTACGGACTGAAGGACGTGGCCAATGCCGCCGCCAGCGCTACGACCAATCCCGCGACCAAGGCCGGGCTGACAGCCTTCGCCTCGCAAGTGACCAATGGCTACCAGGTTCCGATGGCAGGGTTGTTCGGTCTCGGCGTGTGGAAGAACATGCCGGTGGGCGAGGCCGACGTGAAGCCGGCGCTGCGTGCCGGGATGAATGCCTACCAGCTCATCTCGTTCGCCGCGCAGGCAGGCCCCGGGGCCATCGATCTTTCCGATACCGTGAGCCTGCTGGTGCCGGGCAGCACGGTCAGGGTCGGGGCGGTGGCGTCCGGACCGATGGACCGCCCCCGTTTTTCCTTCGGACCTGCCGGAGAGACCGTTGCCGGAACCTCGATGCTGCGGCTGCAGGTGCTGATCGAACTGGTCAACCTGAAGCTGCCCGTGGTCAAGGACCTGCTCTCGGCGGAGATTCCCGTCATTCTGGATGTGGCGGCGGCGCGGGCCGAAGTCGCGTCGATCAACTGCGCGGGCAGTACGGAGCAGAAGGTCGACACCCGGGTGACGGTCAATGCGACGAGCGGTCTGGTCAATGCCTATATCGGCACTGCGCCGACCAATGCGATGACGAAGCCTATCCCGTCGCTGACCGCGGCCGACATCAAGCAGGCCAGTATCATCAGCTCATCGTTGCTGGGCATCCCGATCATCGATGTAAAGGCGCGCGCGATCGCGCAGCCGGTGCTCGGCAACAGCGCCGCGCTGGTGTTCGGACCCGGCGGGCAAGGCACTATCGGCACGCCGGCAGCACCGGGGCGCTCCGCGTCGATCGGCAACGGATCGCAGGTCGGCCCGCTCCTGACTTCGCTCGTCAGCAGCATTTCGGCACCGGACGGCCTGCAGGTCAACCTTCTGGGCCTTTGCATTCCGCTTGTTTGCGAGGCGAACACCGCGGCGGTGCGGTCCGCGCTTCTCAGCGCCATCGTGACCCCGGTCAGCGCACTGGTCGGCGGGACGGTCGATCCGCTGCTCGACAATCTGTTGGCGGCGCTGGGGATCCAGCTCGGTCACGCAACAGTATGGGTAACAGGTGCGCGCTGCGGCGTGCCCGTATTGATCTAGATTTCTTAAGACCGGAGCCGGATACCTCCACCGGTTACGGAATTTTAATCGGAGGAAATGGGGAGTATTGAGCCATGAAAACCATTCGTAAGCTTTTTGCGCGTCTGATCGCTGATGAACGCGGCCTTACGGCTGTTGAATATGCAGTGTTGGGAGCAATTGTGGTGGGGGCCATCAGTTCTATCGGAACTGCATTCGGAAGCGGCCTTACCGGCGCCTTCCAGACGATGATCGACAATTTCTCCTGACAAGGATGATGCGCATGTCAGCTGATCCGATCCGTCGACTGCTGAAATGCGACAGGGGCATGGCAGCGCTGGAGTTCGTTTTCCTCGCTCCGGCGCTGCTCGCCCTGGTTTTCGGGATATTCGTCTATTCGATCTACTTCAGTGCTCTCATCGGGGTGCGTCATGCCGCAGCCGAAGGCGCCCGCGCCGCGGTTGCGGGATTGTCGACTCAGGAACGTGTATCGATTGCAGAGACACGGGCCAAAGAAGTGATCGACGGCTACGGGAAAATTCTTGGCGGAGGTTCGTCGCCGGTGATCACGGCGGCATCGGATGGTACCGGCGTGTTCAAGGTAAAGGTCAGCTATGACATGGCTGCCAGTCCCATCATGAAGTATGGGAATTTCATCCCATTGCCATCATCCAATCTGGAGGCAAGCGTGATCGTGACGAACGGGGGATACTGAATGGGCGGGATGGGATACTTCAATATAGCAGTATTGATATTGCTGCTTCTGCCGGCGGTAGTCCTGCCGTGGGAAGGGCGAAAGCCTTCCGATCTGCTTTATGTGGCGATTGCGCTGGGCGGCCTGGCCTTCGCGGGCGCTCGGGGCGGCCTGCCGGCGGTCGGCTGGTCGGTTGCCGCCGGATTGGGGTGCCTGCTGCTGGTAACCGCGGGCGTGGCTGCGCTGCGCACCGGAATGCAGCTCCAGATCCTGACCGGCGGCCAGATCAAGCTGCTGGCGGCGGGGGCAACCTGGCTGGGCGTCGAGGGGGCGCTTTTCGTGATTGCGATCACGGCGCTGACCCTGCTGGCTCTGGCAGCAGTCCAACAGTTCCGGACCGTCGCTCGACGGCCTGATTCGGCGGCCATCATGGCCATCGCCATCTTCTGCGTCGGACTTCAGCAAGTCCTGCCCGGCACCTAGCGGCCCGCTCAGACGAGGTTATTTTGCACATGAACGTGATGACACCGACCTGGCGAACGCGACTTGGGGCCATTCTCAATCCGGGACCGGCCAGCGCGGAAAATGAGAGCGAATATCCGGTGCACGACGATACGCCGCCCGAGCCGGTCCTTATCGTGGATGACGACGAGGACTTCGGCAGCGAGTGTGCGTTCAGCCTCCAGCTCATGGGGTATGAGCCGGTTGTCGCAACAAGTGCAGAAGAGGCGATGGAGCTGTTCGAGGAGCACGAGATCTCGATCGCGATCGTCGATTACAATATGCCCGGACAGGATGGCATCGCGCTGATCCACGCGCTTTCGCAAAGCGCCGAGATGCGGGGGCGGCGGCTCCAGTTCATCATGGCCACAGGCTATGCCAGCAAGGATGTCGCCATCGACGCGATGCGGGCTTCCGCTGTCGACTTCCTGGAAAAGCCGGTCAACCAGTCGGATCTCCGCAAGGCGTTGCAGCGTATCAAGGGATTGCGCCAGACGCCGGAGGCGAGAGGCTCGCTGCTGGGAAAGATTTCCAGCCTGAGCACCGAACTTCAGCGCCTTGCGATCCTGATGGATGACCCGGACGCTTCCGCGCGGCGGGCCGATGTAGCTCCTTCAGATGAGATCAAGGCGCCGGTCGCCGGGGTTAATGCGCCCGCTTCCGAAACCGGGCAGTTGACGGATTACATCCGGGAACTGCTGCGCAAGGAAATGAAACGCAGGGAGATCGGCGGCGGCGAACTGTTCGGGGATCCAGCCTGGGAAATGTTGCTCGATCTTCTGCTGGCCAAGATCGAAGGCCGGCGCGTTTCGGTATCGAGCGCCTGCATCGCCTCCGGCGCACCGATGAGCACGGCGCTGCGGCTGGTGCGGCGACTGGTTGGGGAAGGTGTGCTCTGTCGATTGCCAGATGAGCAGGATCGTCGTCGTCACTTCCTGATCATCAATCCCAAGTTCGAACTGCCCCTGCTGGATTATCTTACCGAACAGCTTCGCCAGCGGTCGGCTGCTTCCACCCGGTAGCAGGGCGCGGGCTGACTCGAAAATTCGGCGATCAGGAACGCTTTGTTTACCAACAATCGTTAGCAAAGCCGCCGTTCCGACCTACGTGAATGGCCTGATGACTACCGACCCGCGGACAATGTTGTTCATGTCAAATGCGATCGCCTTCGTGGCGTCCGCATTCCTTATGCTGGAATGGCATCTCTTGCGGGAGCGGTCGCTGGCATATTGGAGCGCCGGTTTCGGCGCGATCGTGGCGGGCTGCACGATCACGCCGCTGCGGGAGCAGGGGTTCTTCATTGCGGGCATCTGGGTGGCCAATGGCCTCCTGGTGGTGGCGCATATCGCGTTTCTCTTCGGTACTTCCGCCTTCGCCGGAAAGCGTCCGCCCAAGGCATGGACATGTGTGCTGATCGCCTGGTTGGCGATGCTGGCCGTGCCTGAGGGGCCCGCGCGAACGCAGGTCCTGGCGCTGACCAATTCGCTGATCGTTGCGTTGCTCTCGCTCAAATGTGCGGATCTGTTGGGCGGGCTGCGCAAACGGCGAGACCCCGATACCACGGTGCTGGCCTTCGCCTTTCTCGGGCATGGGGCATTCTATCTCTTCAAGGCTTTCGCGGTGTTTCTGCCTGGGGCCTTCATCAACTTGACGCATTACAGCGGCCTGATGATTTCGGTTTCGCTGTTCGAAGGGATCATGATGGAAGTGGCCCTTGCGCTGTCCATTGTCGGCACGCTGCGTCGGCGCCGCGAACAGAGCATCGTGAAACTGGCCGAGCACGACCCGCTGACGGGGCTGCTCAACCGCCGTGGCTTCGAAGCGCGCGCGAATGCCCTGCTGCGTGCGGAAGCCGGCCAAGGGGCCTTGCTGCTGCTCGATATCGACCATTTCAAGTCGATCAACGATGGCTACGGACATCCTGAAGGGGATCGTCTGCTGATCGCCTTGGGTGTGTTCCTCAACTCGGCCCTGCCCGAAAATGCGGTCTATGCCCGGCTTGGTGGAGACGAGTTCGCCGTTTTGCTACCCGGTACCAGCGCCTTGTCGGCGCTGACGCTGGGCAAGACTCTTTGTCAGGGCTTCGCCAGGATCGGAGCGCGGGGGAACGGCGGCACGCTAAGCATCGGCTGCGCGACATATTCGGAAGGCTCGCTTGCGCTGGAAGAACTGCAGGCGATTGCCGACAGGGCGCTTTACGACGCCAAGCGACAGGGCAGGAACCGTTCAAGTCATCGCGATGCGACGCCTGCGGATACGGCCTTGTCCAGCATTCCAGCGCTGCATGAGGCGCACGTTCCCGCGACTTCGGCCGACGTGCTTTCGATCGCGGCCGCGTCGCCGACCCGCGCCTGAGGAAGCGTTAGGGCCGGTTATCCACCGGCGCGAAACCGCAGGCGCGAATCCCCGCCGTAAATCGAGGCATCCCGCTTGAGAAACCTTTACCAAAACAATACCTAATCAAGGTAAGTGATACAGTTTGGACCGGGGGGGACAAATTTGCGATCGACCAGGGTATTCAGCGGAAGACAGGAACTGCATGGCGCGGCTGCGCCGGGAGCCTTGGACAAACAGGCGTTCCGGCTGCGTGATCTCGTGCCGGCGGCGGTTCTCCTCGCTTCCGGGCTGACCGCCCTGCTGGTGGCTTCGGTCTGGAGCGATGCCGCCGATGGCAAGTACATCGTCGTGGCCCCGACCGACTGGTCGTTGTCGCGAACGATCGGTCTTGTCCGGTCGGCTGACGGCCGGCTTCTCCAGCGAGCCAGGATTCCCAACGTCATCTTCGCTTCGTCCGCCTCGCCGGACTTCGCGTCTCACCTGCGCGCTGCCGGCGCCTGGCTCGTGGAGCCGGCGCCCCTGCCGCCGGGGTGTTCCATTTCCGAAGAAGGTTCCGTGCCGTGATCGGTGTTCTCGACAAGTTGCGCAACCAGTTCGGCCGCTTCCTGATACCCCTGTTCTGGGGGCATGTACCGCTCCAGGCCGTGGTTGCACACGCGATGGGGCTATCGCCGATCCGGGCGGGGCTTGCCGCCGCCATCGTCGCTCTGGCCTACCATCTTACATGGCGACGCTGCGGTACGGCGCCCGCCACCCGCTATCTTTCGGCGGTCGCCCTGATGGCGGAACCGGCGATGCTGCTGTTCCTGCTTCGCGGACACCCGTGGCAGATGGACATGCATATGTACTTCTTCGCCATGCTGGCCCTGACCATCGCCTGGCTGGACCGCGAGACCATCCTCGTGGCGGCGGGGGCGATTGCAGCGCATCATCTGCTATTGCTCTACCTGCTTCCCTATGCGGTGTTCCCGGCTGCAGGCAATCTGGAGCGGGTCCTGCTTCATGCGTCGATCGTCGCTTTCCAGACTGCCGTGCTGATCTGGCTGAACAAGATGCTGCTCGCCAGCTTCGACCGGATCGGCCGCATGAGCGAGGAAATCGTCGCCAAGAACGCCGCGCTGGAAGCGCGCACGCGCGAGGCCGAGGATGCGACCCGCGCCAAGAGCATGTTCCTGGCGAACATGAGCCACGAGATACGCACACCCATGAATGCGATCATGGGCTTCTGCCATCTGGTTGGCCGCACGAACCTTGACGACCGGCAGCGCGGATATGTCGAGCGGATCAGCGGCGCTGGCGCCTCGTTGCTGAGGCTCATCAACGACATCCTGGACTATTCCAAGAACGAGGCGGGCAAGCTGACGCTGGAAGCGAGGCCTTTCGATTTGCGCGCGGCGATTGCCGGGCAAGTCCAGCTTCTCACGGTGGAGGCAAGTGCCAAGGGCGTGCAGATCGTCTCGCAGATCGATCACAAGGTTCCGAGCGCTGTAATCGGAGACGAGTTGCGGTTCTCGCAGGTCGTGCTCAATCTCCTCAGCAACGCCGTGAAGTTTTCCAACCGGGGCGCGGTGACGATCGCGGTCGATTTGCGTTCGCGGGATTCCTCGCGGCTCACGATCGAGCTTTCGGTTCGGGATCACGGCATCGGTATGTCTGCGGAGCAGCAGGCGGGCCTGTTCAGCTCGTTTTCCCAGGGGGACAATTCCACCACCCGGCGGTTCGGCGGAACGGGTCTGGGGCTGGCGATCTGCCGCCAGATCGTGGAGCAGATGGGCGGTGACATCGGCGTGGAGAGCGCGCCGAACCTTGGCAGCACCTTCACCTGCCGGATGGTCTTCGCAGAGCACGCGAACAGGCGCGCAGATGCGATGCCCGCACCGTATCTGCGCCGGCTTCGCGTTCTGGCGGCGGACGACAACGCAGCCGCGCGTCAGGTCGTGGAGGAGATCTTCAACGACTGGCAGATGGACGTCGATCTCGTTTCCTCCGGGGACGAGGCGGTGGCCGCCTTCGCCAGTGCGGCGCAGCAGGGGGCGGCCTATGATCTCGTCCTGCTCGACTGGAAGATGCCGGGCATGGACGGCATGGAGGCGGTGCGGACTTTGCGGCGCATGCAGCACGGCGCGCCATCGCCGGTGACGCTGATCGTCACTGCCTATGCGATTGACGAGATGGCGGCCGAAGCCGGAGAGGCGGGGGTCTCGGCTTTCCTCACTAAGCCGATCGACCCGGCGGCTCTGCTGGATACGATCACCTCGTTGTTCGCCGAGGCGCAACGGGCGCCCGCTCCCAGGCAGACGGAATCGGTGGCGGAAGGCAAGGTCGAGCCGCATTTACGGGGCCTGCGCGTCCTGCTGGTGGAAGATAACGAGATCAACCGAGAGATCGCGATAGAGTTGCTCACGCACGCCGGCCTGATCGTGGACAGCGCGGAAAACGGCCGGATCGCCTGCGAAAAGGTCATGGAACACGGCGCTGAATATGCCGCGATTCTGATGGACGTGCAGATGCCGGAAATGGATGGCATCGAGGCAACGACGATCATCCGCGAAACCTGGACGGCGGACCAGCTGCCTATCATCGCGATCACCGCTCACGCCTTCGAAACCGAACGGGAGCGCTGCCTGTCTGTCGGCATGAACGATCACGTCGCCAAGCCGGTCGATCCTTCGCAATTGCTCCGTACTCTCAATCGCTGGCTGAAGCCTGCCGTCGGATTGCTCGCGGCGGAGCCCGCGGGGCCCGATGTGCCCCCCCACTCTCCGGATGCGCTGCCCCGGCAGCTCGGCCCGTTCGATCTCGAAACCGCGCTCAAACGGGTGAATGGCAAGGAGGCCCTGCTGCGCAAGCTGGTCATCAGCTTCGCCAATTCCTATGCCCATGCCGAACAGGAACTGCGTGAGCGGATTGCGGCGGGGCAGATCGGCGATGCCCGGCGGCTGGTGCACAGCCTCAAGGGCGTGGCGGGCTCGCTGGAACTGCGCGCGCTGCAAGCCTGCGCGGCAGAGGTTGAACGTCTGCTCGCACAGGATGCTGTTGCCGAGGCGCAGTCTGCACTTGTCGGGCTCGTTCCAGAGCTGAACAGAGCCGTGGCCGCTGCCCGCACACTTTCCACGGAGCCGCCGCCGCCATCATCCTTGGGACTGGTTCTGCCGGTGGACACCGGCTCCGATCTCGGCACCATCCGCGAGGAACTGCGCGGCTTGCTGCATCGTCGCAGTCTGGGCGCGCGGCATGCCTTCGAAAGGATGGCGCGGGCGATGGGCCTGTCCGATGCCGAGCGACTGAATCACCCCCTGCATTGCGCACTCCAGAAGCTCGATTACGTCTCGGCTCTCGCCCTGCTGGATGACGTGCCCATGGAACCTGCGGGAAGCAGCCGGGCGGCCGCATCGGAAGGCATGCCTTCGTGACCAAGGCGACCATCCTCATCGTCGATGACGATGTCGCGAACATCGAGATCATGAACGCCGTGCTCGAAGACGATTACGACGTCTGCTTCGCCATGTCGGGCGAGGAAGCGATCGAAACGGCGCGGACGGTGGACCCGGACCTGATCCTGCTCGATATCGTGTTGCCGGGGCTGGACGGTTTCGAGGTTTGCCGGGAGCTCAAGGTCGATCCCGTGCTGGCGGACGTGCCGATAATCTTCATGACCGGCCTCGACGATTCCGAGGACGAGATGAGGGGCCTTTCGCTAGGCGCGATCGACTATGTGGCCAAGCCGATCCAGCCCGCCATCCTGCGGGCTCGGGTGAGCAACCATGTCGAGCTGAAGCGCCTTCGCGACAAGCTGGCCGAACTGGCGGTAACCGATGCGCTGACCGGGCTCAGCAACCGGCGGCAGCTTGAACGGACGCTGGAGGCAGAGTGGTCCCGAATGTGCCGCAGTGGTGACTGGCTGTCGGTCATCATGCTCGACATCGATTTCTTCAAGCAGTTCAACGACACCTACGGACATGTTGCCGGAGATCGCTGCATCGTCATGATCGCGGCCACGCTCAACCGAGCCTTGCGCCGCGTTACGGCGGTGACGGCCCGTTATGGCGGGGAGGAGTTCGTGTGTATCCTGCCCGGCGCGGACCCGGCTTCCGCGCGGCAGGTCGCGGAGGAAATCCGCAGGCAGGTCAACGCGTTGCAGATCCCTCACGAGACATCGCAGGTCAGTTCCTACGTTACCGTCAGCATCGGTGTCGCCAGTGCGCGCTGCACTGGCGACATGACGCCTGAACGGTGGATCGCGGAAGCGGACAAGCAGCTCTACCTTAGCAAGGTCGGAGGCCGGGACCGGATCGTCGGAACCCAGTTCCAGGTGACCTGCCTGGGTTGACGGCTGCGTCAGGCCGGCTCGGCAACCCGTTCCGGCTGCATCAGCCGCTCGGCGATGCGGTCCGCGACGGTCGAGGGCGGGAGTGCGTCCTGCGCCGCTTCATCGAGAAGCGCAGACACGCGGGGGCCGATCTGAAGGACGCGCTGGCGGACTTCATCGGTGCTTTCGTGAAGGTACTCGGCCGAGACGTTGATGATGCCGCCTGCATTGGCGACGTAGTCGGGCACGTAGACCAGCCCGCGTTCCAGCAGGAGGCCGGCGACATCTTCGCTGGAGAGCTGGTTGTTGGCTGCTCCGCAAACGATCTGGGCCTGCAGTGCCGAGACGGTTGCCGCATCCAGCACGCCGCCAAGGGCGCAAGGCGCGAAGACATCGGCGGCAACTCCTGAGATCTCGCTGACCGGCACGATGCTGGCGCCATGCTTCTCGGCGATCCGCGCGCAGCGGGCCGGATCGATATCGGCCACGACGAGCCGGGCGCCGGCTTCAGCCAGCAGATCGCACAGGTGTGCACCGACGTTACCGACGCCAAGCACCGATACCGTCATGCCGGAAAGGCCGCCGCCGAAACGGAACCCCGCAGCGAAGCGCATGGCCTCGAACACTCCGAGCGCGGTCCAGGGCGAAGGATCGCCCCCGGCGCGGCCGGGCAGTGCCGTGCGGCCGGCCACATGGTTCGTGTGGCGTGCAACCGCCTCCATGTCCGATACGCTGGTGCCGACATCCTCTGCCGTGACATAGCGGCCTTCGAGCCGTTCGACAGCCTCGCCGAAAGCCTCGAACAGGGCTGTGCGGTCGAACGCACCGGCCGGACGGCGAAGCACGGCCTTGCCGCCGCCGAAGGGCAGTTCGGCCATGGCGTTCTTGTAGCTCATGCCTTCGGCCAGACGCACAGCGTCTGCCATGGCGGCGCTTTCGTCGGCGTAAGTCCAGAACCGGCAGCCGCCGGCAGCCGGTCCGCGCGCGGTGGAGTGAATGGCGATTACACCGTCAAGGCCGGCAGCTTCGTCGTAGAGACGGACATATTCCATCGGCGGCGTCATGCGGCTGGCGCGGGCGACCATTTTCGAACTCCAGTCGGGATTGGCGTAATTGCCGCAAGCATTGTCGCAGGCCGGGCGGGAGATTTCTCTCCTCATTTGGGTGCGGGAAGCTAGTTTTGTGGCAAGACTGACCCGAGAATACATGATATGAGAATGAAATGACCGAACTTGATCCCTATGAGCGCAAGATTCTCCGCGAGCTGCAGCGCGATGCAGGCCAGACTACGGCGCAGATCGCAGAACGGGTGGGCTTGTCCTCTTCGCCATGCTGGCGCCGGATCGATCGGCTTGAGCGCGAGGGCTACATCAAGCGGCGGGTGGCGCTGGTAGATCGAAAGAAGGTCGGCCTCGATGCCCATGTCTTTGCGCAAGTGAAGCTCAACGCCCATGGCCGCGCCAATCTCGACGAATTCTCCGCCAAGATCCGGGAATTTCCAGAGGTTCTGGACTGCTACGTGCTGATGGGCTCGATCGATTTCCTGATCCGCGTCGTCGCCGCCGATATCGAGGCTTACGAAAAATTCTTCTTCGAGAAGCTGTCTCAGCTTCCCGGCGTTCAGGAAATCAACTCGATCGTGGCCTTGTCGGAAATCAAGGCGACGACCGAGTTGCCGATCTGACCGCGTTTTCCGGGACGCCGGCGCTCGGAAACGCGGCGTTCGCCTTGCGGCGGGCCAGTGGAAGCAGGCCGAGGCCTGCACCGGACAGGGCAAGCGCCAGGTCGATCGCCACCGAACTTGCGGGATGGGTCGGCGCCAGCGCGAAATGGCCTATCCCCGTCGCCAGCAGTGCGAGCCCCAGCGCTGTGCGCAGGCGCGCCGAAGTGATTTCGGCCGGGCGAAGCGTTGCGGCCGCGAGGCCCAGTACCAGCAGGCCCCAGAACACCGGAACCAGCGGGGCTTCGGCACCCGCAATCGCCCGCAGCCAGTAGACCAAGGCCAGCGCGAGCGGACTGCCCCAGATCGTCACCGCCCATTGCGCTTCAAGGCGGGTGGAGGGCCGCCCGCGCGCACGGCGCTTCATCAGCCAGAGCGTCGTGCCCGTCGAGATGATGGCGCAGAGCGCGAGGCCGAAGAGGAAATAGGCGATTTCCACGGGCACACCGCCAAAAGTGCCGAAATGCATCTTGTAGATCGAGGCGATGGCCTGCTGGCCGGTCCGTCCGTCCGAGAGGCCGACATTTCCGCGATAGTTGCCGGTGCCTCCGAACAGATAAGTCTCGCCGTAGATCAGGCGCCGGTCGTGGTCGGCAAGCACGGCAATCTGCTGGCCAGCGGTGCCGGGTTCCTCGATCGTCACATAGGTCACGCGGTGACCGGGACGGTGAGCGGCCATCCATGCCAGGGCCCGGTCCGCGCGGGCTACGGGTGCAGGGCTGGTATCGGCCTTGGGTTCGGCCCCGAACAGGGGGCCGTAAGCAGCCTCGAAGTCACCGGCATGGCGTTCCGCGGCGATGGTCTGGAATACCAGTTGTCCCAGGCCCAGTATGGCGCCGGTGAAGCCCAGCGCGGCCACGAACGGGAGCAGCCAGACGCCGAAGCGGTTGTGCAGGTCGGACCGGCTGAGTTGCGGCCTGCCCCGCAGGCGCATGCGGAAGGCATCGCGGAAGATGCGCGGATGGGCGATCACGCCGGTGACCGTTGCTGCGCAGAGCATGATGCCCAAGGTTCCGGTAAGCAGCAGCCCCCAGAACATCGGCAGGTGCAGGTAGTAGTGGAGGAAGAGGACGAACTCGGTCCAGACGTGCGCTTCCGGGGCATCGTAGCGCCCCGCGGCGTCGACGTAGGCCGCACCGTTATCGGTCGTCACGACCACGCGCGGAAGGCCCTCGGTCGGCAGGTGGATGAAGGCGTGAGTGGTTGGCTTTCCTTGCCGCGCGAGCAGGCCTTCCAGAGCGCGCTGGGCGGCTTGCGGCGAGATTTCGGCCATTTCGGCGGCGGAGGGTTCCTCCCAGCGCTGCAGGTGTTCCTGGAGGACGACCAATGCGCCGGACAGGCAGACGAGATAGAGCGCAGCCCCTATCAGCAGCCCGATTGCGGCATGGCCGGCAAGGGCGCGCTGCACTAGTCCTTCGGAAGGCTTCACATTGCCAGCCATGCAATCCCTCCAATCAGTGCGACCGCGACCGGCGCGGGGATCATCGCCGAGAGAGTCCTGCAGGTCATCTGCCAGCTTGCCATCGCAATCCACAACAGGGGAAGCAGGAAAAGCGCCGTTGCCGTGGCATCGGCTTCGTGGCTGCCGGCGCGGAACATCGCGCGTTGCACCACCCAGGCGAGCCATAGCCCGGCAGCAAGATCCAGCCCGACGACGACAAGGAACACGCCGCAGCGACGGGCGATATCGGGCCAGTCCACCGGGCCGACCGGCAGCGGCGCGGGCGCCCTTTCACGCGGTGTGCGCTGCGGCGCCGGGGTAGCGGCAGCGGCCTGCGCGATCACGGCCAGTGCCATCGTCATCGAGACGGTTGCGCCCGCCGTCAGTCCCCAGGCGCCTTCACCGGCTGCCAGCAGGACCGTGGCAACCGCCATCGCCGTCCATGCGATGGCCACCACGGCCCTGCTGCGCTGCCATCCGTAGCGCAGCAGCAGCGGACCGGCCGCACAAAGCGCCAGCGCGCCGGTGAGGGTTGCCCCGGCCATCGTCAGAAACTGAAGCCGACCGTTCCGCGCACCGTGCGCGGAGCACCGTAGTAGGCCTGGTCCCACTGAAGGCTTGTCCAGTACTTCACATTCGTCACGTTATCGACGTTCACTGCGAGCGACACGTTCTTCGTCACCTGATAGCGGGCCATGAGATCGACGATAGCATAACCTTTCTGCGTCATGGTCGCATCTTCGCCATCGGCGGTGAAGGCTTCGTAAAGCTGCGATATCCTGCTCTGGTACCGGGCCGAAACACCCATGCGCAGTTCGTCGAGCGAGGGCGGGGAATAGACCGCGCTCAGCCGTACCGTGTGGCGCGGAATGAAGGTCCGGGCTTTATCGCCCTGGTCATCCTCGATATCGACATAGGCATAGCCGCCCGAGAGCTGAAGGCCCGGCAGCGGCTCGCCCGCCACATCGACTTCGACGCCTTGCGACCTGGCGTTGACACCTCTGTAAAGCGTCTGGCCAAGGTCGGGATCGAAGCCGATGGATTCGGCCACATTGTCCTGCCTGGTCTTGAAGACGGCCACGGCGGCGGTGAGCCTGCCATCGTTCCACGCGCCTTTGATGCCGGCCTCGTAGGTTTCGCCTTCGAGGGGATCGAGGATCGATCCGTCCGCTGCGAGTTGCACCTGCGGGCTGAAGATCGTCGCATAGCTGGCATAGGCGGTGAGAGTGCCGGTGAGATCGAAAGTCAGGCCGGCGAACGGCAGGAACTTGGTCCGGTCGAACGAATAGGGCGTGTCATAGGAGATGCCGGTTCGCTTGGCATTGGTGACATTGCCGCCGATCATGACCTTGAGCGGATCGGCCAGCGAGATGCGTGCCAGGCCGTAGACACTGGCGATCTTGGTCTTGAAGTCGGCCGTCACGGCATAGTCGCCGAAGTTCGGGTAAGCGAAATCGCCGTCAAAGGCGCTGTTACCCGGCAGAGCGACGCCGATGGCATCTGCATCCACCGATTCCTGCTCGACCAGACGGGATTCTCCATAGTTCACGCCAAGGACAACGTCATGCTCCTGCCCGCCCAGGTGGACCTTGCCAGTGACATGGGCATCGATGGTGGTCTCGCGCAGCCTGTCGAGATAGGCGCCGGGATAGGAAAACAGTCCATCGCCGGTTTCGGGATCCTGTGCGCCGTAAACATAGAACAGCTTGGAATCCTGGTCGCGGGCGCGGCGCAGAACCGAGATTTTGGCGTTCCAGTCTTCGCTGAACTGATGAGTGACATCGGCAAAGAAGTTGCGGTCCAGCGAGTACCAGGACGACCACGGCTGGGCCGAATTCGCCGAACGATCGTAGGTCACTGGAGAGCCATCGGCATAAAGAAACGGCAGGGCGCCCCAGCTTACGCCTCGGGGGTCGCTTTCCTGCCAGGAATATCCGGCGGTAACGACCGTGTCCGGTCCAAGGTCGGCCGCGGCAACACCGTAAAGCGTCAGCAGCGACGAATGGTAGTAGTCGAGATAGGAATCGCCCGTGTCATAGGCACCTACGAAGCGCGTGCGGATGCTGCCGTCTTCGGTCAGCGGCGTGTTGATGTCCACGTCGCCGCGAACATGGTCGTAGGAGCCATAGCTCAGGCTGGCGAAGCCGCCGAGGTCGCGGGTCGGACGCTTGCGGACGAAATTGATGGCCGCCGACGGGTTGCCTGTTTGCGAAAGCAGGCCGGTGGCGCCGCGCACCACTTCCACGCGGTCGAACAGGGCCGTGTCGATGGTACCGTTCTGGAGCCCATAGCTAAGCGGCTGGCCGATGCCATCGAACTGGAAGTTGACGATGTCGAAGCCGCGGGCGTTGTAGTAGGTCCGATCGGTCTCGGCACTGTCCACGTTTACGCCGGTCGCGCGGCGCAGCAGGTTGTCCACGGTGTCCAGCCCGAAGTCCTCGATCTGCGCGCGGGTGATTATGCTGACCGCCTGCGGGGTTTCGCGAAGCGAAAGATCGAGGCGGGTGGTGGAGCCCTGACCTTCGATCACATAGTCGCTGGGGAGCGCGCCGGTCACGACGATCTCGTCGCTGCGAGGCTCGCCTGCCGTTTCGGCAGTATTGTCTGCGGCATGCGCGGCGAATGCAAACACCCCGTTTGCCGTGAGCGCCATGGCTGCGATGGGCGCGCTTCGCATCAACAAGGAACGCAAACTCTTCTTGGCTGAACGGAACCCGGACTGGTGCATTCGAAAAGCTCCTATAAACTGATAACGCTTCGCAGTCGCGTTAGGCGCAGTGATGGAGCTTCGCCTGGGAGTCAACGAACCGGGCAGGCGCGAGTACGCTTTACCGCAGGAGTGATGCAGTTATTCCACACTCCGCCAGTCAGGACTGCCGGCATACTTTGGTGAGAGCGGGCTGGCAGGCCGTCGGGCTGCTTAGCCCTCCAGTTTGCGCAGCCGGTTGAATAGCGAACTGCACTCTTCTCCCGGCTCGATAGCCCAGCTCCGTCTGGCGCACTGCCGTGCGCGTTCGATGTGTTCTGGTTCTCGGGTCTGCTCAAAGCGATCGAGCCAGAGCGCGCCCCGCTGGACGAACAGGATGCACTGTTCCGTGTGGTCCAGCCCATTGGCCTTGCGGATGAGGAGGTCGGTATGTGCAAGAGCGTCCGTTGTCCGCCCGGTCTCACGCAATGCCGAAACCATTGCAATGACGAGATCGCCGGGCGGGGGATCGCCTGCGCCCTCCAGCCACGCTGCGATCAGCTTTGCCTCCAGTTGCGCAGAACCATACTTGCGGGTCAGCCTGATGCCTTCGAAACGTTCATCCCGCCAGGGCAGGCGGTAAGCATGTGCGGCTTCGATTGCCGCCAGTAGTCCCGGTATGTCGTCCTGCCCGATGGATGTGCGGAAGCCGAAGGCAGCGATCTTGCGCCGGGCCGCTTCGAGCGCGTGATCCTCGGGAGTGCGCAATGCGTCTATGGCGCTTGTCAGTTCCGGCGTCAGGAGGATGTAGCCCGATGTCAGCGGCAGGCTGCTTGAACGGCAGTCGGAAAATTGCAGTCGAACGGCCCGGGTGCGAAGATCGAGGCTTAGGATGGTGGCGAGGTCTTCGGGGTCCTCGTGATAGAATTCCGATCCGATCAGGGCATGGACAAGAGCCGGCCCGCCCTTCCGGTGAAGCAGGGGCAGGAGTTCCTCACCGCTGATGTCCTCTGC